>JAZMZT010000229.1:0-3532 GCA_045586125.1 Bacteroidaceae bacterium
AGACCATTGAGCGCCTTATTCCCAACTGGGCCCGAAACACCATCAGCCAGAAGAACCTCTGGAACGAGACAGCCTATGAAGGCAAGCCCTGGGTAAGTAACGAGAGCCGCATATACACCCCAAAGAAGGGTCTTACAAACATACATATGGCCGTGACTCCCAGTCACGGTCTCTACTATGACAATGAGGACAGTCTGTGGGAATGGCAGCGTCCTCCGCTGTACTGCACCCGAGAGGACCTTCTCACTCAGTCATTCGCTTACCCCTACATCATTCCCATGCTGGAGAATGCCGGTGCTGTGGTATATACGGCACGCGAGCGTGACTGGCAGACCAACAGTGTTATAGTAAAGAGCGGCTACAACGGATACCGCGAAGATGGCGTATGGTCAGAATACATAGCCGGTGGTTTTCAGGCTGACTCCATTTGCATACTCCCTGACAGCCTGCAGGTTAGCACCCGCCGGGCCAAGGCCGGAAACGGTCCGGGCATACCCATGTCTACCGCATTCTGGATTCCGGACATACCTGAGGACGGTGATTACGCAGTATACGTGACCTACCAGTCTGACTCCACAAGCGTGGACGACGCCCGGTACATTGTGTTCCATACGGGCGGATCGGCCACATTCCGTGTAAACCAGCGCATGGGTGGCGGAACATGGGTTTATCTGGGCACTTTCCACTTTAAGAAAGGAGAGAGTCCGCAGGGTATGGTTAGTCTGGACAACAGCAGCGACATGAACGGAACGATAAGTGCCGATGCCGTACGTTTTGGCGGCGGCACACATACCGAGGTCAGTCACAATCTGGAGATTACCGCTCCCCGCTACAATATGGGCGCCCGCTACTACACAAGGTTTGCAGGTGCTCCTGACAGCGTCTACAGCAAGTATCAGGGTGACGATGAGTACCGCGAGGATATCTGGACACGCCCCTATATGTCCAACTGGCTGTCTGGCGGATCAGTATTCAATCAGGCCAACCCCGGTCTGGGCGTTCCGCTGGAACTCTATTTTGCACTGCACACTGATGCGGGATATACCTACGGTGACACCCTTTACGGCTCATTGGGTATCTGTACCACTGATTTCAACAAAGGCCTGCTGGGTGACGGACACTCCCGTGACGTAAGCCGAGACCTTACCGATATGGTACTTACCGGACTGCGCCGCGACCTGGAACCGGCCATAGGCCGTAAATGGATTTACCGCGGTATCTGGGATAAGAACTACTGCGAGAGTCGTGAGCCGCAGGTGCTCTCCATGCTGCTGGAACTGCTCTCACACCAGAATTTCCGTGACGTCTGCCTGGCCTTGAACCCCAATTTCAGGTTCGTGGCATCACGTTCCGTATACAAGTCAATACTGAAGTATGTAAACTTCATGCATGACCGCCCCTATGTGGTTCAGCCGCTGCCGGTAGACCATTTCAGCATAAAGTCAAACGGCGCACTGCTGTCGCTCTCATGGCAGGCGGTTCAGGATACCCTGGAGCCCACGGCGGCACCGGGAGGTTACATTCTCTATACCGCTGTCGATGACAACGGATTTGACGGCGGCACCTACATGCGCACCAACTCATGCCAGTTTGCACCTGAGCGTGACCGCATTTACCGGTTCAAGGTTACTGCCGTGAACGAGGGCGGCGAGAGCATGCCTTCCGAGACGCTGGCCGCATGCATTGTGTCCGAGAGCAAGGGTACGGTGCTGGTAGTGAACGGCTTCCAGCGTCTGAGCGGTCCCGAGACGGTTCAGACTGACACCACCCAGGGATTTGACATACTCTCTGATCCGGGTGTGCAGTATATGCTTTCACCCATCCTGGGAGGCGCACAGCAGATATTCACGCTTGACTCCATTGACTCCGAGGAGGAGGTTTCACTGGGCATAGGTGACGAGACGCTTAACGGTGCCCTTCTGGCCGGCAACACGTTTGACTACCCCTACATCCACGGCAAGTCTATCGTCAAGGCGGGCTGGTCATTCATCTCATGCAGCCGTGAAGCCGTTCAGGACGGTCAGATTTCACTCACCGACTATCGTGTGGTTGACCTTGCGCTGGGACTCCAGAAGCGCTCGGCACAGGACACCATATGCCATAAGGACTACGCCACATTCCCCCTCACCCTTCAGGATCAGATACGCCGATACCTGCAGAGAGGCGGCAAACTGATGGCCAGCGGATCTTACGTGGGGGCCGATATGATATCGGACCTTAAGGATGAGGCATTTACATCCGAAGTGCTTCATTACCGTTGGGAGGGACCGCTTCCTTCGCATACCGCCAGTCAGATCAAGGGAATGCGCAGCAAAGCGGAGATAAAACGCAGTGCCGACAGGTACGGATACGGCGTCACCAAGCCCGATGTGATCAGTCCGGTCGGCCGTGCATCGACCCTGTTCACCTACACCGAGAGTTCCCTGCCCGCCGGCGTGGGATTCAAGGACCGCAGCAGCGCAACCATCACCCTGGGGTTCCCGTTTGAGAGCGTGACATCCGAGAAGGAACGTGACCGAATAATGAAATCCATACTAACCTATCTTACTGACAAATAATTCATTATCATTATGTATAACATTCAGGCTAACGAATCCGGCACACGCAGCATCAACGTGTCCGATGAGAATCTTGCAACTATCCGCCGTTTCTCACTTTTCCAGTGGCTCATTGACAGCAACGGTATCGTAACTGAGCAGTCTCTTGACAAACTCAGACTCAACATCCGCTCCCTGCTGACCACTCCCCAGGGGTCCGATAAGCAACTGCTGGACCTGTGCATTGACGTTATCTACCACAGCGACATGAAGGCTCTGGGACTGAAAAACCTGATGGCCCTCTACGAGCAGTGGAATGCTGCCAACCCCGAGCCTGAAACAACCGAATAAGATGCCGCAGTGGCTGCCTACAACCAAGAAAGAGTGTGAACGTCTGGGCTGGGACCAGTTGGACGTGATTCTCTTTACAGGTGATGCCTATGTGGACCACCCGTCGTTCGGCACAGCCGTGATAGGGCGTGTCCTTGAGGCGCACGGATACAAGGTAGCCGTCATCCCCCAGCCCAACTGGCAGGATGACCTGCGTGATTTCAAAAAACTGGGCGCACCCCGCCTTTTCTTCGGCGTATCGGCCGGCGCAATGGATTCAATGGTGAACCGCTACACCGCAGGCAAGCGTCTGCGCTCCGAGGATGCCTACACCCCCGACGGCCGCCACACCGGACGCCCCGAATACCCCACCATAGTCTACACCAAGGCGCTCAAGAAACTCTTCCCCGATGTGCCCGTAGTCATAGGCGGAATCGAGGCCTCGCTGCGCCGTTTCACCCATTACGACTACTGGCAGGACAAACTCATGCCCAACATACTGGAGTTGAGCGGGGCCGACTACCTGACCTACGGCATGGGCGAGAAGGTAACCGTAGACCTGGCCGATGCCCTTGCGCAGGGCCGCCCGCAGGATATCCTGACCATGAGACAGGTGGCGTTCCTGACCAAGGATGTGCCCGGAGGCATAACCGATAACGACAAGG
>JAZMZT010000230.1:0-23126 GCA_045586125.1 Bacteroidaceae bacterium
AGCTATAAAAAATGACTTTCAACATTAGTTTTTAAAAATTTATTTCATACTCAAGAGAGTTTTGAAAAAGCAATTTTTGTGGTCACTATTTCTGTTATTGTTTTGAACACTTATTTACACTGTTTTCAACAGGAATAGTCACTTAAATGAACTAATTTTACACCGTCAAACCTGAGTTTCATATGAGAAAGCTTAATGTAACGGAACTTGGCAGAATTGATGTGGAACAATTCAAAAACAGCCGTAAACTGCCTCTTACCATTATATTGGACGATGTACGCAGCCTTTACAATGTAGGATCAGTGTTCCGTACATCGGATGCTTTCAGAGTTGAACGTATTATACTTTGCGGTATAACCGCCACTCCCGATAATTCACTGGTCGAGATTCATAAGACTGCACTGGGTGCAGAGGAGAGTGTTGAATGGATTTACTCCCCTGATTGTGTCAGTGTTGTCAAGGAACTTAATGAAAAAGGTTATATAACCGTTGCAGTAGAACAGGTCCAAGATAGCGTAAAGCTGGATAACCTGGTTGTTGATAAGACCAGAAGATATGCACTTGTTTTGGGTAATGAGGTGAAAGGTGTGAGTCAGGATGTTGTTGATATCTGTAACTTTTCACTTGAAATACCTCAATACGGAACAAAACACTCACTGAACGTATCAGTGAGTGCAGGTCTTGTTATCTGGGAGTTTGCCCGTCAGTTAAAGGATCTCTTTTAATGTGCCTGCAGCCAGTTGTCACCCCAACCGCAATCGGCAATAAGGGGAACTGACATGGGCCATGCCTTCTGCATCTCTTCAATTACAATATTCTGAACCTTCTCTTCCTCACTTGGAACTACGTTGAAGTTGAGTTCGTCATGTACCTGAAGTATCATGGTTGACTTGATGTTCTCCTCACGGAATCGGCGGTAGATGGCAATCATTGCAATCTTGATGATATCGGCCGCACTTCCCTGAATGGGGGCGTTGATGGCGTTGCGCTCGGCAAATCCGCGTACGGTTGCATTGTGTGAGTTGATATCGGGCAGATAACGCTTGCGCTTGAGTATGGTCTCTATATATCCTTTGGCACGTGCCTCCTCAATTGAGCGGTCCATATAGTTCTTAATGCCGCTGTATGTCTTGAAGTAGTTTTCAATCAATTCCTTGGCCTCGGTTCGGCTAACACCCATACGTTGTGCCAGACCAAAGGCCGATATTCCGTAAATGATACCAAAGTTTGCTGTCTTTGCCTTGCTGCGCTCACTCTTGGTAACCTCATCAATACTTTTGTGGAATACTTTGGCGGCAGTTGCGGCATGTATATCGTGTCCCAGTTTAAAGTCTTCAATCATGTTCTGATCCTGACTCAGATGGGCCATGATGCGGAGTTCAATCTGAGAGTAGTCGGCACTGAAGAACTTGCATCCGGGTTCAGGTATGAATGCCTTGCGCACCTCCTTGCCGTCCTCGTCACGTACCGGTATGTTCTGCAGGTTGGGGTTGCTTGAACTGAGTCGTCCGGTGGCGGTTACAGTCTGGTTGTATGACGTATGTATCTTGCCGGTTGAGGGATTGACCAGTTGCGGCAGTGCATCGACATATGTTCCAAGCAGTTTCTTGAGTCCGCGGTACTGAAGTATAAGGTCCACTATTTTGTGTTCGGCCCTTAAGGTCTCAAGTACATCTTCGGATGTCACATACTGACCGGTCTTGGTTTTCTTGGGCTTGTCAACAATCTTCATTCGGTCAAACAGAATATCACCAACCTGCTTGGGTGACAGTATGTTGAAGGGTGTTCCGCCTGCTTCCTGGTAAATCTCCTTTTCAAGTGCCTCCATGCGCTCGGTAAAGTGCTTTGATGTCTCGGCCAAAGCGTTGGGGTCTATCATGGCACCGTTACGTTCCATATAGGCAAGCACCTTTACAAGCGGCATCTCGACATCGCGGAACAAAGGAGTGGTTCCGTCCTTGTCCAGTTCCTTTTCAAGGATGGACTTTAACTGGAGAGTGATATCGGCATCCTCACATGCATACTCATAGACTGCATCCGGACTAAGGTCGGCCATGTTCTTCTGACCGCGTCCCTTCTCTCCTATCAGTTCCTCAATATGGACTGTCTTGTAACCCAGGTATATTTCGGCCAGGTAGTCCATGTTGTGACGGAGTTCGGGTTGGATCAGGTAATGGGCAATCATGGTGTCAAAGAGCGGACCCTCCACCTGAATTCCGTAGTTGCCCAGAATCATGATGTCATATTTTATGTTCTGTCCGATCTTGAGAGTTGAGGGATTTTCAAAGACGGAGCGGAAAATCTCAAGCATCCGCTGCTTTCCCTCCTTCTCTTTGGGCATGGCAACGTACCAGGCCTCATGTTCCTTGAGTGCAATGCTCAATCCAACAATTTGGGCCGATATCGCATCAGTACCGGTGGTTTCAGTGTCAAAACAGAAAAAATCACAGGTAGCGATTTTGTGGGCTAACAATTCAGCATCTTTTTCAGTCTCAATGAGATAGTACTCATGTTGCACTGATTTTATGTCCTTGAGATTTGAAAATTCCTGAGCAGGCTGGTCAGATGGCTGGAATAAATCAAAGAGATCGCCATGAAAACCGTCATTTTTGGGCTGTTTGGGCTGGGCGGTCTGTTGGCCGTTGTCTGCTTCCGCTGCGGTTTCAGGAAAAAGAGTCGGAGCGCTCTGACGTGATCTTACCTTTCCAATCAGAGTGCGGAACTCCAGGTCTTCAAAAATCGGGATGAGTTTCTGCTCGTCGGGTCCCTGGAATTTCAGGGACTCCATGTCAAGGTCGATGGGGACATCGGTTCTGATGGTTGCAAGCAGACGGCTGAATTTTATCTGCTCCACATTGCTTTCAACTTTTTCCTTGAGCGCACCTTTCAGTTTGTCGGTATTGGCCAGAAGTCCGTCTATTCCTCCGAACTCGGTTATGAGTTTGACGGCAGTCTTTTCGCCAATGCCCGGGCAGCCGGGTATGTTGTCCGAACTGTCACCCATCAGGCCGAGCATATCGATCACCTGACAAGTACTGTCAAGTCCGTACTTCTGTTTTACCTCCTGGGGACCCATTATCTCATAGCCGTTGTTTCCGTATCGCGGACGGAATATGAGCGCTCTGTCTGTTACCAGCTGGCAGTAGTCCTTATCGGGGGTCATCATATAGGTGGTAATGCCCTTCTCATCGGCCTTTTTGGAAAGTGTGCCTATAACGTCATCGGCCTCGAATCCGGCCACCTCAAGTACGGGTATGCGGTATGCCTCAAGTATCTGCTTGATTACGGGCACTGACTCACGGATAACCTCGGGGGTTTCCTCGCGCTGTGCCTTGTACTCCTTGTAGAGTTCGTGGCGGAATGTGCCTCCCTTAGGGTCAAACGCTACGCCTATATGGGTGGGTTTCTCATTGGTGAGAATATCCTCAAGGGTGTTCACAAAGCCAAGTACGGCCGATGTGTTGAAACCCTTTGAGTTTATCCTGGGCGCCTTGAGGAAAGCGTAGTACGCCCTGTATATAAGTGCGTATGCATCAAGCAGAAACAGTTTGTCCATATAGAGAGTATTGATACGTAAAAATACAAATTTTTCTTCAAACGGACATTTATTGCTAATTTTGCACCGGGTATGGATGTAATAAAGCAGATTTGTGCTCCCATAGCGCTTGAGTTTGAAGAGTTTCGCAAACGTTACTCTTCGCTGTTTTCATCGGCCAATCCCGGTGTTGACATCCTGCTCAAGTTCCTTCTGGAACGCAAGGGCAAACTCATGCGTCCAATACTCGTTCTGCTGGTTGCCAAGTGCTATGGACAGGTAAATGACAGCATATACCATCTGGCATCGGCCGTAGAGTTGCTCCACCAGGGCAGTCTCATTCATGATGACGTGGTCGATGAGAGCGACAAGCGCCGCGGAAAGCAATCTGCCAATGCCGTATATGACAATAAGATGGCGGTTCTTCTGGGTGATTACATTGTATCAATGGCACTCAGACAGATAACTGCTACATCCAATGTCAAGAGTGTCGATGCACTTTCAACCCTGATAGGAACGCTTTCAGAGGGTGAGATTACCCAACTTAACGCACTTGACAACACCACACTTTCAGAGGATCTCTACTTTGATATCATATCCAAGAAAACGGCAATACTGTTTTCGTCGTGCACATCACTTTCAGCCCTTTTGAGCGGTGCATCCGATGCAGACATAGAAGCTTTCCGCCAGTTCGGACATGTGGCAGGTCTCTGCTTCCAGATAATGGATGACATTCTGGATTATCATGACAGCAGTGAGACAGGCAAGCCTTCGGGTAATGACCTCAAGGAGGGTAAGTTCACCCTTCCGGCCATCTATGCCCTGACTCACACTGACCGTGACTGGTCCGCTCATATCAAGGCAATCCGTTCTCTTGAGGCTACTCCCGATCAGATTCGTGAGGTTACTGATTATTCCGTTTCCAACGGCGGAATAGAGTATTCGCTCGCCAAGATGGAGGAACTGAAAAAGCAGGCAATCCAGGGACTGCCCGCTTTCATATCTGATCAGCTCCGCAACTCTTTTGAGTGCTATCTGGAGTTAATTACCAATCGCGTCAAGTAATTTGTCGGCCAGACGGCTGGCGCCTATGCGGAAACGGGTGTTGTTGAGCCACTCTTTTCCTAGAACTATCTTTGCGATAGTCCAATAGAGCAGCGCGTCATCAACAGTGCTTATTCCGCCGGCAGCCTTTACGCCTACTGAACGTCCGGTTTCATCGGCGTATTCGCGTATGGTCTTGCACATTACACAGAATGATTCGGGATCGGCTCCGGGAACCTCCTTTCCGGTTGATGTCTTAATGAAATCAGCACCTGAATACATTGCTATCAGTGATGCTTTCTTCACGTTGTCAAGTGTTTCAAGCGCGCCGGTCTCAAGTATTACCTTAAGTGTCTTGTCGGCGCAGAGTGACTTGAGTTCGTCAATCTCGTCGGCCAGGGTCTCATAGTCTCCGTTCAGTATGAGTCCTGCGTTCTGTACTATGTCTATCTCATCGGCACCGTCATGCAGGGCAAGTGAAGTCTCGGCAACCTTAACCTCAAAGAAGGTCTGTGATGAGGGGAAACCTCCTGATACACAGCATGTTTTGACGCTCTCTACCTCAAGTGAGCGGCTTACTGTCTGAGCGTAGAGGGGCCATGTGCAGATTGATGCTACTGACGGCAGGTCAGGATACTGATCCTCCATCCTGTTCACTTTCTCTACAAATGCCAGAACGGTATCCTCATTGTCAGTGGGTTTGAGGGTGGTCAGGTCAATGCAACTGAAGATCTTCTTAAGGGTCTCCTTGTCATGGGTACCGAACGCCTCTTTTTTGGCCTTTTCAACAACAGATTTTACCCATGCAGCATCAACTTTCATGTTGTACTTGCTGAACGCCTCGCTGAACTTGTCTGTAGTGGGCTCATTTACAGACTCTTGCTCCATTTCATCGTAGAATTCCATATTATTCCTTGTTTTTTGTATCCATTATTATCGTTGTCGGACCGTCATTCAAAAGGGATACCTTCATGTCGGCTCCGAATATGCCTTTTTCAACCTTTTTGCCTGACTCCTTTTCAAGTGCCTGGCAGAACTTCTCATACATGGGCTCGGCATAATCACCTTTTGATGCCCTTATGTAGGATGGCCTGTTTCCCTTCTTGGTGCTGGCCATGAGAGTGAACTGGCTGACTGCCAGAAGACCTCCTCCAACATCCATCACGGAAAGGTTCATTACGCCGTTTTCATCGTTGAATATGCGCAGTCCCACTATCTTCTTGGTGAGCCACTCTATATCCTCCTCAGTATCAGCATCCTCTATGCCTACAAGTATGAGCAGACCTTGATTGATGGCGCCTGTAACCTTACCGTCTACCTTGACGCTTGCCTCTGTTACCCTCTGTATTACAGCTCTCATTTGTGAAACCAGTTATATATTGTCTGAGCCTTTGCCTTTCCTACCTCTGCGGTAAGTTCCTCAAGACTTGCCTCCGAAATCCTCTTAACGCTCTTGAACCTTCTGATCAGAGATGTGGCCGTATTCTCTCCAATTCCCTTAATATCAGTAAGTTCTGAGTGAGTCTGTCGCTTGCTGCGTTTCTTTTTATGGAACGATATTGCCACACGGTGAACCTCCTCCTGCATCTGCTCCAGCAGGCGGAAAAGTTCGCTGTCAGGCTTTACCCCTACCTCCATCTGGGGGAATCCGTAAAGAAGGCCCGATGTCTTATGGTGGGCGTTCTTTACAAGACCTGCAATATTGATTGTAATATTCAGATTATCAATCACTTCCTTTGCAATAGACATCTGTCCCTTACCGCCGTCCACTATTACCAGGTCAGGAAGTGCGGTGCCCTCATCGACAGCTCTCATCCATCGGCGCATCATGACCTCATACATGGATCCGTAATCATCGCCTCCCGCACCGCTCTTGATGTTATACAGGCGATAGTCCTTGCGTGACGGTTTACCGTTTTCATATACCACACAGGCGGCTACGGCATCGGTTCCGGATATGTGTGAGTTATCAAAGCACTCTATGCGGAGCGGAGTCTTTTCCATTCCCAGAAGTGTGCCCAACTCTTTCATAAGCCTTACGTGTTTCTGCTCGGGATTGAGTTTGTCGCTCCGCTTAAGGCGGTCTGCCCTGTACTGCTTAACGTTCAGGGCCGAAAGGTCCAGCAGTTTTTTCTTCTCTCCCTTTTGCGGTACGGTCCAGGTTACTCCTGTAATCTCGGCTTCGGGCATGAAAGGAACTATGATTTCACGCGCCGTGCTCTTGTATCTTCCGCGCATCTCGACTATGGCAAGCATCAGCATTTCATCGAGTGATTCGTCCATCTTGCGCTTGTACTCAAAGGTGAACGCCTGATTGATACATCCGCCTGCCACATGCAGGTAGTTTACAAAGACCACATCCTCATCATTGTCTATGTTGTAGACATCAACATTGTCCAGTCCGGTATCAACCACCCTGCTCTTTTCGCGGAACTCCATGATGGTGTCAAAGCGAACCTTAACCTCCTGAGCCTCTTCAAATCTCATCTCTGCGGAGAGTTTCTTCATCTCCTGCATCATGGATTTGGTCAGGTCCTGACTGCGTCCTTTCAGTATCTCACGGATTTCGGCTATCTGGGCGTTGTAATCGGCCCTGGACACATGTCCTATGCAAGGTGCAGGGCAGTTCTTTATGTGATATTCAAGACACTCCTTAAACTTGCCGGCCTTGATGGCATCTTCAGTCAGCGGCAACCTGCATGTCCTGACTTTATATGCCTGTGCTATTATCTGCAACAGTCCGTTCAGAGTGCCTGTATGGCTGAAAGGTCCGTAATACTCGCTTCCGTTGCGTATTATCTTTCGGGTTTTGAATACCCTTGGATAGTCCTCACGCGTAATGCAGATTGAAGGATATGTCTTGTCATCCTTCAGGAGGATGTTATAGCGCGGCTTATAACGCTTGATCAGATTGTTTTCAAGCAGGAAAGCATCCCATTCCGTCTCAACCACAATATACTTGAGGTCCGATATGCGGCTCACAAGCATTCTTGTTTTATCGGTCTGGTTCTCCTTGAGGAAGTATGACGATACCCTGCGCTTAAGGTTTTTGGCCTTACCTACGTATATAACGGTTCCCTGCTCGTCCAGATACTGGTAACAACCGGGTTTCTCCGGAAGGTTCTGGACAATCAGTTTCAGATGTTTTTCGTATGCTTCCCTGCCTTTCAATTCAGTTTATTCCGTCAAATTCGTCAATAGCTATGAAACTGTCCACCGGACATTCCTTGGGGAACAGATCCTTTGCATGGAAATTGGTGAGCTCGATGATGCAGTTTATCAGGATCTTCTTGGGTCCCAGTGACTGTACCAGTTTCTGTGAAGCCAGAAGTGTACCTCCGGTTGCCAGCAGGTCATCATGGATAAGCACCACATCATTGCTGTTTATGGAGTCCTTGTGCATCTCGACACGGTCAAATCCGTATTCCTTCTTGTACTCAATGCTTACCTTCTCATAAGGAAGTTTGCCCGGTTTACGGATAGGAACAAAGCCTGCTCCCAGTCTGTAAGCAAGAGCGGCACCTACAATGAATCCTCTGGATTCTACGCCGCAGACCTTGGTAATTCCCTTGTCCTTGTACATTTCATAGAGAGAATCTACAATCTCTTTCAAATCATCGGGATTCATAAACCAGGAAGTTACATCCTTGAACTGTACACCCTCCATGGGATAATCAGGGATATTCCTGAGGTGGCTGATAAGCGTCTGTTTACTCATATCATTTAAATTGTTTCACGTGGAACATTTTTGTTTTTATCGGTTCAGAAGCACCAGCAGAACGTTTATGTCGCTGGGCGAAACTCCGGGAATACGGCTTGCCTCGGCAAGAGTTTCGGGGTCGTGTTTGATCAGTTTCTGGCGGCACTCGGTTGAGAGAGACTGAAGTGAATTGTAATCAAAACGACCCTTGATGCGGATGTCCTCAAGACGTTTCATCTTGTCGGCAATAAGACGCTCGCGGCTTATGTATCCGCTGTATTTCATCAGTATCTCGGCGGCCTCGGTTATCTCTTCCCTGCGCTCCGGCTCGGTTTTTTCAAGTTCAGCCTTAAGAGCCTTAATGTGCGGGGTCAGGTTTTCAAGTGTCAACTGAGGTCTTTCAATAAGGTCGGCCAGTTTACATCCCTCACGAAGCGGTGTGGTGCCAAGGCTCTCAAGTGCATCGTTGATCAATGCCGGTTTTACGGAGAATCCTTTTGCAAAATCCACTATGCGGTTTATCTCGTCACGCTTGGTGCGCATCTTGTCGTAGCGCTCCTTTGTGGCAAGACCAATGTTGTAGGCGCGTTCGGTCAGGCGGATATCGGCATCATCCTGACGCAGCAGTATGCGGTACTCGGCCCTGGAAGTAAACATACGGTACGGTTCATCCACTCCCTTGGTTATAAGGTCATCTACCAGAACTCCTATGTATGCCTCGTCACGGGCCAGGGTGAACGGCGCTCCGCCGTGGCAGGTAATGTGTGCATTTATGCCGGCCAGTATTCCCTGTCCGCCGGCTTCCTCGTAACCGGTGGTTCCGTTAACCTGTCCGGCCATGAACAGACCCGATATCACCTTTGACTCAAGTGTATGCTTAAGTTGGGTAGGATCAAAGAAGTCATACTCTATGGCGTAACCGGGACGGTAAATAACCAGGTCGCGGAATGCGGGAATCTCCTTGAGCGCGCGGATCTGGACATCCATGGGCATGGATGATGAGAATCCGTTCAGGTACATCTCATTGGTATCCTCGCCCTCGGGTTCCAGGAACAACTGATGCTGGTCCTTATCGGGGAATGTCACCAGTTTGGTCTCTATGCTGGGACAGTAACGGGGGCCGATGCTCTTGATCTGTCCGTTAAACAGTGGGGAGTCGGCAAGTCCGGACTTGAGTACCTCATGAACCTTATCATTTGTGTAGGTGGTCCAGCAGCACATCTGCTTGAGATGGCGCTCAGAGCCCATGAATGAGAAACGGTGAAAATCATTCTCGCCGTCCTGACGCTCCATCTCTTCAAAGTGGACGCTTCGGCTGTCTATACGTACGGGAGTGCCGGTTTTCATGCGGCCGGTACGTATTCCGTGACGGGTTATGGATTCGGTAAGCAGGTATGATGCGGGTTCCGATATGCGTCCGCCGGGCATGGTGACGCGACCTATATGCATTAGTCCGTTTAGGAATGTTCCGGCGGTCAGAACTACACACCTGCAACTGAACTCGGCACCCTCAAGTGTCTTTAAACCAACAACTTGGCCGTCTTTTACCAGCAGTTCGGTCACGGTGTCCTGCCAGATGTTCAGGTTGGGCTGGTTCTCCAGGACGCTGCGCCAGGCCCAGATGAATTTGGCCCGGTCGCACTGTGCGCGGGGGCTCCACATGGCGGGGCCTTTGGAGCGGTTAAGTATTCGGAACTGTATGGCTGTTCGGTCAGTGACAAGTCCCATGTGTCCGCCAAGAGCATCTATCTCTCTGACAATCTGCCCTTTAGCTATACCACCAACGGCTGGATTGCAGCTCATCTGCCCAATCTTGTTCATATCCATGGTAATGAGACAGGTCTTGGAACCCATCTGAGCGGCAGCGGCGGCGGCCTCACAACCCGCGTGTCCCGCGCCTATAACTATCACATCATACTTAAAGTCCATACAAACTCCAAAGTTACTGCAAAATCTTGGAATGGAAGATAATAGGGCTGGTTCTGTTTATTTTGTGCTTTTGTAGTACATTTGCTCCAAACATTCAGGAAATGGATATCGATATCAGACGCGCTGGCAAGAATGACTTGCAAACCATTCATGAGATGGCCGAGGTGGTTTTCAGGGAGACTTACAGGACCATACTGTCACCTGAGCAGATGGATTATATGATGGAATGGATGTATTCCTTACCTAATCTGGAGGATCAGGTGCTACGCGGACATGTCTATTATATTGCTTGGGCTGGTGATGAACCGCAAGGGTATGTGTCGGTCAGAAAGGATTCTGTGGATGCAGACGGGACAGAGGTTTGGCACCTGGAAAAGATTTACGTCATGCCATCAGCGCAGGGTATCGGGCTGGGTAACAGGCTTTTGGAAACTGTAAAGCAGCATGTGCGTGACAATAAGATGTCTGTCAAGGCCAGGATTGAGTTGAACGTGAACCGTAACAATCCGGCGGTTGGATTCTACCGTAACCAGGGACTCTCTATACTCAGACAGGGTGATTTCCCCATCGGAAACGGATTTTACATGAATGACTACATAATGGGTACAGATATCAGATGACAGATTATCTTCTCATAGCGTTGCTTGCTGTAGGAGCCAGTTTCGTGGAGCGTACCACAGGATTCGGGTTCGGGATATTCATCATGACGGTCCTGCCGTTCCTGATGCCGTCATACGGTGAGGCTACGACACTGTCCGGATTGTTGGCACTCACTACAACCTTGATCATATGCAGCAGGATGTGGAAACTGATTATCTGGAAGCATCTATGGCCCATTCTGATAACATTCATCGTGGTTTCTGGCGGTGCGGTCTACATGCTGTCCCGCATGCAGCTCAGGTCCCTTACCGTGTCGCTTGGCATCATCTTTATCCTGATAAGCATATATTTCCTTACTCTGGGAGGCAAGATTCGCATAAAACCTACGGTGAAAGCGCAGATAATCACCGGTAGCCTGAGCGGACTCATGGGAGGTTTCTTTGGCATGCAGGGACCGCCGGCAGTGCTTTATTTCATATCCTCCGAGAAGGATAAGGACCATTACATGGCCATAATCTCCATGTATTTCTGCCTGGGCAATCTGGCTATGACCTTTTTCCGCGCAGGTAGCGGATTCCTTACCATGTCCGTTTGCAAGGCCTACGTAGCAGGTATTGCGGGAGTCTTTCTAGGCACTTACATCGGAACCAAGGTCTTTGAACGTATTCCCGCGCAGGTGTTCCGGTACGTGGTCTATGCCTATATAGGAATCTGCGGCATAATAATCCTTTCAACTATGTAATAACCAATAATCAGTAATATGAGAAAGTTACTCAATTCAGTCCTTGTGTCCATTATGTTTGCGTTAATTGCCTGTAAGGGCAGTGTCTCTGTGGATAGTCCGGAGGCGGAGACAATCCTCTATGATCCGGACAGTACCGCGGTATTGAAAGTGGATGATGTCTTGGAGCTTACCAGAGTAATCCAGTTGGAGACTGCCGGTCCCTCCAGCATGATAGGTGAAATTTACCAGTTGGCCTATACCAATGGTGTTTTTGTCGTCTTTGATATGAGTAATCAAGTCGTGAAGATATTCGATGAAAACGGTAAATTCCTAAGAAATATATCATCACACGGCAATGGCCCTAAAGAGTATCTTGATATCCGTAGCATATGCATCACACCCAACGGCAATATTGCCATTGTCGATGATATGAAAAAGAGGATTACGGAGTTTACGGTCGACGGCAAATACGTATCCGATTTTTCTATCCAAGGCTATCCTCACGGTGTTGAATACCTGAACAATGACACCCTTGTATTTGAATCCGCTTGTGACATATCAGCTGATGACGACAGGATAAACGCCAGTGAGATATATATAGCTGACCGCAAGGGTGAGATAAAAGGATGTTTCGGTGAAGACATGTATTTTAAGACACGCAGGAGTGATTATGGTATGTCCAAACGCCTGCTTTACAGGTATTGCGGCACAATCTTCTTTACGTTGCTGGAGAACAACATAATCTACAAAATGAACGATGACGGTACAGCGGTTCCCAAGTATAACCTTCAGCTGCGTCCCAAAAACCTGGTTTCTATGTGGGATAAGGAGTATCACACAGAGGATAATATTATGAATTGGATGACAAACTTTTTTGAACAGCCCAACTTTGGCGGAGCCTTTATAGAGTTTGAGGATTACTCAATTGTAAGATATACCGATCATTATCATTATCTGCCGATGTTGGTCTATGACCATAGGAAAAAGCAGACTTTTGCGGTCGATGAAACCGGAGATGACGGTGTTTTCAGCTCTTTTTTCAATTTCTCATGTGCTGTCATGGACGATGGTCACAGCATTGCATGCTGGGTAAGTCCGGATGTAATCCGTAGTTTTCTGCAGTATGGAAGGATTCCTGATAATGAACTGTTCCGGAAAGCAGTAAGCGAGATGGATGATGAGTCCAACCCAATCCTTCTGGTGTTCACTTTCAAATAAAAAAATCGTGGTGGAATAGTCTATACCACCACGATTTTTTATAAGTCAGCCGGTATTGTCATTTCTTTTTCTTCTTGCCTCTGGCAGGAGGATTAAGCTCATCCTTGGCGGCCTGAAGCAATTTCTGGAACTCAGGCATGGTGTGCAGGTGTGCCAGTGTGGCCGATGCCCACAGGCGGGCGGTCTGTACGTCGCTGGGGTAGTTGTAACCGGCAATGACGCGGCTGCGGCCATACTCAAATCCGCGGTTCAGGATATCGTTGGCGGCCTCACGCGGACCTATTTCTACAAGCAGAAGGGCAAGTCCCCATCCAATCTCTGAATGTATGGAAGGATAACTGGTAGTAGCTTTTAAAGAATCCTCATCTTCACTGATCAAAGTCTTGTTCCTGCGGGGATTAAGCTTTACATAGGGGCGCTCGCGGAATGTGGTACCGCCCAATTCACCAGCTGTTTTGATAAGGTTATCCCTTGTATAATCCATAAGAGCCGCAATGGCGGGATTTGACTCGCGGCTTATTTCAAACGCAGGTGTGCTGAAAGCCTTCATAATGGCCTCAACGCTGTTGTCGGCATCGGCCTTGGCCTGCTCTCCACGCTCTGTTTCCCTTTCGGGCAGTGTCTCGTAGTACTTGATTATATCTCCGTAGAAACGGTGGCTGTCCTCTGTAACGGGACCGTCAAAAACCTTGCTTCCATCGGGAAATCCCTCTGTCTGGCTTACGTTCTTGATTCCCTTTATCTTGCAGTATTCCTTACGTGCAGCAGCAAGGTCTTTCTGGAAATACTCACTGGCGTGCATTACAGCAACTGCAGTACTTCCGCACAGGTAACCGGCATCTACGTCACTCTGATAGTGGGCACCTACAATCACGCGGCTCTCACCGTACTGGAATCCGGTGCGCAACAGTGTATCCTGAAGTTCGGGAACCATCTCGGAGAGCACCAGTGCGGTTGCCCAACCAAGGGCAGTATGTCCCGATGGATACGAGCCGTTAAAGCGTAACTCACGCTCATTGTCAAAACGGCCCCATGTGTGCTCGTTGTACTGGGCAAACGGGCGGGTGCGCATATATTTGCGCTTGGCATTGTGTGTGCTCAGATTCTCTGTCCAAAGCACGTTGTAAAGCAACTTGTATATGGCAGGGGTCTTTTCCTTGGTGATCTCAAATCCCAGGGTACCCTGATGTATCCTTATCATTCCTTTTATACCCCACTGCGAATCGTCGTTGGCCTGCTGGCCGCGCTGGGTGGGACGTACGGTCTTACCCCACTGCCACTGTGCAAAGTCATCGGCATACTGCGGACTGAGCATATCGGGTGGTGGCGGCAGATAGATGCCGGCATCGGGCATGTCCTGAAGGAATACGTAGACGGTGTCTTTTTCTGTCTGGGCAAATGTTTTGCCGCCAATGAAAAGCAATGCGGCAGCCGCAAACATTCTTGTGAGTTTTCTGATCATATATTCTTGGTTAACGGTTTAGCAACAGGAAAGCTTTTCTTTTTGAAACCGGACAAAGATAGTTCTTTTTTCACTATTTTGAGTATATTTGCCGCTGTACCTCCCCACCGGGCATTCCCTTTGACTAAAACTAACCTAAATTATAACCGATGAAATCGTTTAAAATCCTTCTGTCCTTTACTCTTTTGTGTATGCCCTTTTTTTCACATGCTGAAAACAAAGGAAAGTATGAAAATTTCAAGGTTTCAATCTACACCCGTGCCTATGAAGTTCAGAGCATGACCGATCCCGCCTGGCTGGATTCGACATGGAACATCATATCGTCACAGATGAAGGTTGACAAGATCTATCTGGAGACTCACCGTGACCTTAACATCGTCAAGGCCGATGACATGAAACGTATCATCAAGTTCTTCAAGGACCGCGGCGTTGAGGTGGCCGGAGGTATAACCTACACCATCAGTGAGGCCAACAACTTCCAGACTTTCTGCTACAAGAACCCTGAGGAGCGTGCCAAGGCCAAGGAAATCATTGAACTCACCGCAAGTCTGTTTGATGAGATCATACTTGACGACTTCTTCTTTACCGATTGCAAGTGTGACTACTGCGTAGAGGCCAAGGGCAACCGTACATGGACCGATTACCGTCTGGAACTGATGGATGACGCCGCATTGAACGTGATTCTGGGTCCTGCCAAAAAGGTCAACAAGAATGTCAAGGTGGTAATCAAATACCCCAACTGGTATGACCATTTCCCCGCATTGGGATTTGACCTGGATTTCGGTCCCAAGCACTTTGACGGCATCTATACCGGAACCGAGACCCGTGACGCCGTACGCAGCAACCAGCATCTGCAGCCCTATGAGAGCTATCTGATATGGAGATATTTTGACAACCTGAACCCCGGTCACAACGGTGGCGGTTGGGTTGATACCGGCGGTATGCGTTACATGGAGCGTTACGCTGAGCAGCTCTGGCTGACAGTCTTTGCCAAGGCTCCTGAGATGACATTCTTTGACTACCGTCAGATGCTTGGCGGACTGCGCAGTTCATACCGCGGTCCCTGGCAGGATGCCGGCGGCACCAGTTTCAACTACGATGATATGATGAAACCGGTAAACATCAACGGAAAGGAGGTAACCCCCACCACCATGGCAAGGGCATCCGGCTATACCATGGAGCAGGTGGACCGTACCATCGGCCTGCTTGGTAATCCCATAGGAGTAAAGAGTTACAAGCCCTACCAGTCTACCGGTGAGGAGTTCCTGCAGAACTATTTCGGTATGATTGGTATCCCCATGGATATTGTACCCGAGTTCCCCACCGATGCCAACATGGTTATACTTACCGAACAGGCAGCGGCCGATGCCGACATCATAAAGAAGATGGACAAGCACCTGCGTTCAGGCAAGGACATCACCATCACTGCCGGTTTCCTGCGTGCCATGAAGGGTAAAGGCATAGAGAGTATCGTGGATTTGGAATATACTGACCGCAAGGCTCTTGTATCGGGCTTTATGACGGGAGGTCAGATAGTGAATGTTTCCAAACCCATCCTCATGCAGCAGGTCATGTACAAGACCAATGACTCATGGGAGATTGTATCGGGTATGGACAGCGGACTGGGATGGCCCCTGCTGCACCGTGACGCCTACTCCAAGGGTAACGTCTATCTGCTGGTGGTACCGGATAATTTTGCCGATCTCTACAACCTGCCCGTACAGGTACTCAACAGCATCCGTCAAAACCTGACCCAGAAGGCTGTGCCGGTACGTATGCAGGGTCCCGCAAACGTATCCCTGTTCATATATGACAACAACACCTTCATCGTAGAGTCATTCTCAGATGAAGATGTTGATATCACAGTCCTCTGTCAGTCAGAGGGATTGAAGGATCTTCTTTCGGGCGATGAAGTGAGCGGTTCACGCGTTATGTCGTGGGGTCGCAGCACTTCGAACGAGAGGTCTTTCCGCGTTCATCTCAAGCCCCATTCATACAGGGTCTTCAAATTCTGATCATTGCATATCACGCAACAGCACTTTCATTTCAGGCAGTCTGTCAGCCAGTCCTGACAGGTCTGTCTGGCTGAAGTGATATGGTATGAGTACCTCGGGATTGACCATCCTGGCTGCATTCACGCACTGGTCAACCGTCATGGTATAGGGCTGGTTCACAGGCAGGAAAGCTACACTTATCCTCATTACAGGACGTATCTTGGGGATGTCCACCATTTCGGGTATATCCTCGGTGTCACCTGCAACATAGGCACTCAGTGATCCCAGGAAACTTAAAAGATATCCGTTTCCGTTTCCTTTGGGATGGAACTGCTCTCGTCCGGGTGTAGTATTGTAGGCGGGAACTGCCCAAACAGAGATTCCTACAGGAAAAAGAGTACATTGTTCACCGTTTGCCAATACCCTGCCCAAGCCAATCTGCTGCTGTGACTTGGCATTCAGAATAATCTCTGTTTTGTCCGATGAAAGCGCGGTAATTGCATTCTTGTCCAGATGATCGCCGTGCTCATGGGTTATGAGTATGGCATCGGCCTTGGGGAACTCCTTGGCGTAATCGGTGTTCTTGCCGTAACCGCTCACGGGGTCAACCTGAACGGACATTCCCTTGTATGCAAATTCCAGTGATCCGTGCTTGATAAGAGTGATGACCAGGGGGTCGTTTCCGCCTCCTGCGGGAATGTATTCAACCTGGTAGGAGTTGGTCATCTTTCCGGCCTCGGCCCATGCGGTATAACCGCCAGTCAGGTTCAGTACCTTATAACCTGCGTCCGACAGAGCCTGTGCTGCAGCCGCACTTCTTTTACCGCTGCGGCAGTAGATGGCAAGGGTCAGGGTTGTGTTGAAATTTTCTTTGATTTCATCCATGAATCCCTCCTTTTGCCAGTCAATGTTGATGGCATGATAGAGGTGCCCCTGGGCAAATTCGTCGGCAGTGCGTACATCTATGGTCACAGTGCCGTCGGCAATGTAAGCCTTTTCAAACTCATCGGGAGTAAGGTCTGTCCAGTTATTGCAGTTGCAGGAATTGAAACTCATAGCTGATAAAATTGCCAAAATAAACAATCTGGTCTTCATATTAGGTTATGGTTTGTGGTTTGTCGTGAGTGCAAATATAAAGAATCGGCCGCATAGTTATAGGATTAATACACATTTATGAGTATATTTGCAGTCTGTTTCTACACGCGCACAAACTAAAATATTCATAATCAAAAAACTAAACTTTTATGTGGTTAATCGATTCTTCAATCGGACGTAAGGTTGTGATGAGCGTCACCGGTGCCGCTCTGATCCTGTTCCTGACCTTCCACATGGCAATGAACTGCGCTGCCCTCTTTTCGGCCGAAGCATACAATGCCATCTGCGAGTTCCTGGGAGCTAACTGGTATGCACTGGTAGGTACAGTAGGTCTGGCCATTCTTATGGCACTGCACTTTGTCTATGCCTTTATCCTGACAATCCAGAACAGGAAGGCACGCGGCAGTGAGAGATACGCCGTTACCAACAGGCCCAAGTCTGTTGAGTGGGCCTCACAGAACATGCTTGTCCTGGGCCTTATCGTTTGCATAGGTCTGGTTGTACACCTGATGCATTTCTGGTCTAAGATGCAGCTCCAGGAGATTCTGGGAACTACCAATTTCGTTCCCGGTCAGGAATCAGCTGCTGATGGTGCTGCCCTTATCCAGTACACTTTCTCTAAGTGGTACAATGTACTTATCTACACAGCATGGCTGGCTGCTCTGTGGTTCCACCTGTCACACGGATTCTGGAGCATGTTCCAGACTGTAGGTTGGAGCGGCAGCCTCTGGCAGAAGCGCCTTCAGGTTATAGGTATCATCTATGCTACCCTGCTGGTTCTGGGCTTCCTGAGCGTAGTATATCTCTACTTCTTCAAGAGTCTTTGTTAAACGGTAAATTTATTTGAATATGGCTACTATAGATTCAAAAATTCCCGAAGGCCCGTTGGCCGAAAAATGGTCCAACTACAAGGCTCATCAGAAACTCGTCAACCCCGCCAATAAGCGTAAGCTTGACATCATCGTTGTAGGTTCAGGTCTGGCAGGCGCATCTGCAGCCGCCACACTCGGTGACCTCGGTTTCAAGGTAAAGTGCTTCTGCATCCAGGATTCACCCCGCCGCGCACACTCAATCGCCGCACAGGGTGGTATCAACGCTGCCAAGAACTACCAGAACGACGGTGACTCAGTATATCGTCTTTTCTACGATACCATCAAGGGCGGTGACTACCGTTCACGTGAGGCCAACGTTTACCGTCTGGCAGAGGTATCAAACAACATCATTGACCAGTGCGTTGCACAGGGTGTTCCCTTTGCCCGTGAGTACGGCGGCACTCTGGCCAACCGTTCATTCGGTGGCGCTCAGGTATCGCGTACATTCTACGCCCGCGGTCAAACCGGTCAGCAGCTGCTTCTGGGTGCCTACTCTGCATTGAGCTATCAGGTACATCAGGGTAACGTTGAGCTGTTCACCCGCTGCGAGATGCTTGATCTGGTTATGATCAAGGACGAAGAGGGTAAGGAGCGTGCACGCGGTATCATCTACCGTGACCTTGTTACCGGTGAGATCAAGCGTTGCTCAGCCCACGCCGTTGTTATCGGCACAGGCGGTTACGGAAACGCATATTTCCTGTCAACCAACGCTATGGGCAGTAACGGATCGGCCGCAATGCAGTGCTACCGCAAGGGTGCATGGTTTGCAAACCCCGCATTTGCTCAGATCCACCCCACCTGTATTCCCGTACACGGTGACAAGCAGTCCAAACTGACACTTATGTCAGAGTCTCTGCGTAACGACGGCCGTATCTGGGTTCCCAAGAAACTTGAGGATGCCAAGAAACTGCAGGCTGGTGAACTCAACCCTAACGACATACCCGATGAGGACCGCGACTTCTATCTGGAGCGCCGCTATCCCGCATTCGGTAACCTGGTACCCCGTGACGTTGCTTCACGTGCAGCCAAGGAGCGTTGCGACAAGGGCTACGGTGTAAACAACACCGGTCTGGCCGTATTCCTGGATTTCAAGTACGCTATCCAGCGTCTGGGCAAGCAGGCCGTTGCTGATAAGTACGGTAACCTGTTTGACATGTATGAGGAGATTACCGATGTAAATCCGTATGAGAACCCCATGATGATATTCCCCGCCATCCACTACACAATGGGCGGTATCTGGGTTGACTACGAGCTGCAGACCTCTATCCCCGGTCTGTTTGCCATCGGTGAGTGCAACTTCTCAGATCACGGAGCCAACCGTCTGGGTGCTTCTGCTCTTATGCAGGGTCTTGCCGACGGTTACTTTGTACTCCCCTACACCATCCAGAACTATCTGGCCGACCAGATCCAGGTTCCGCGCTTCAGCACAGACCTGCCTGAGTTCGATGCTGCCGAGAAGGCCGTCAAGGAGAAGATCGCCAAGATCATGAGTATTAACGGAAAACGTTCCGTTGATTCCATCCATAAGGAGCTTGGCCACATCATGTGGGAGTATGTAGGTATGGGTCGTACCAAGGAGTCTCTTGAGACCGCTCTCAAGAAACTGGACGAGGTGGAGAAGACCTTCTGGTCAGACCTTCGTGTTCCGGGTGATGCCCAGACACTTAACGTTGAGTTGGAAAAAGCCCTGCGTCTGCTTGATTTCATCGAGATTGGCAAGCTGATGGCTTATGACGGTCTTAACCGTGAGGAGTCATGCGGCGGTCACTTCCGCGAGGAGCATCAGACACCCGAGGGCGAGGCACTGCGTCATGACGACAAGTTCTCATACGTAGCCTGCTGGAACTATCAGGGTGAGGGTAAGGCACCTGAACTTCTCAAGGAGCCTCTCAACTATGAGTACATCAAGGTTCAGACACGTAATTACAAGAACTGATAAAAAGCATCACTATGGAAAAGAATATAAGCTTCAAACTGAAAATATGGCGCCAGAGAGGTCCTAAGGAGAAGGGCCAGTTCAAGGTGTATGAAATGAAGGATATCCCCACCGATACCTCATTCCTTGAGATGCTTGACATTCTGAACGAGCAGCTCATCAATGCCGGTGAGGAGCCTGTGGTATTTGACCACGACTGCCGCGAGGGTATCTGCGGTATGTGCTCACTCTATATTAACGGACATCCGCACGGACCTGCCACAGGTGCTACCACCTGCCAGCTCTACATGCGCCGTTTCAAGGATGGTGAGACCATCACTGTTGAGCCTTGGCGTTCAGCCGGTTTCCCCGTAATCCGTGACTTGATGGTTGACCGCAGGGCATATGACAAGATCATGCAGGCCGGTGGTTACGTATCAATCAACACCGGCGGTGTGCCCGATGCCAACGCAATACCTATCTCAAAGGAGAAGGCCGATCTGGCTATGGACGCTGCATCATGCATCGGTTGCGGTGCCTGCGTAGCAGCCTGCAAGAACGGTTCTGCAATGCTGTTTGTAAGTGCCAAGGTTAGCCAGTTGGCTCTGCTCCCGCAGGGTCAGGTAGAGGCTGCCCGCCGCGCCAAGGCTATGCTCTCCAAGATGGATGAGCTGGGATTCGGTAACTGCACCAACACCCGCGCCTGCGAGGCCGAGTGCCCCAAGTGCATCAGCATCAGCAATATTGCCCGCCTGAACCGCGAGTTCATCGCTGCCAAGCTGAGCGACTGATTCCATCAGCCACAAAAAAAGACGGCCGGATTAACTCCGGCCGTTATTTTTTTGTCTCAAATGTCAAATAAAAGATTTAATACTCGTCCTCGTTAAAGAAAAAGTCCTCCTTGCTGGGATAATCGGGCCAGATGTCCTCTATGCTTTCATAAATATCTCCCTCGTCTTCTATCTCCTGGAGGTTCTCAATTACCTCGAGCGGGGCTCCTGAACGGACGGCGTAATCAATCAACTCATCCTTGGTTGCGGGCCAGGGTGCATCTTCAAGTTTTGATGCCAGTTCCAATGTCCAATACATAGTAAAAACGGTGTTTTAAGGTTTGCTTTTATAGGGGTGCAAAAGTATAAAAAAATATGTAATACAAAAGTTCTACCATATATTTTCTGGGGCACCCGCAAAAAAGTTTATACGGCGTGCCAGAACAAACAGATAATCAGACAGACGGTTAATGTACTGGAGCAGTTCTGAGGGCGCTTTTGCATCATCAGGAAGAGCCAGGATAAGGCGCTCTGCACGGCGGCATACGGTGCGGGCCACATGGGCGTAAGAGGCAGCCTGGGTTCCGCCCGGGAGTATGAAAGAGCGTTGCTCTGGCAGTCCGTCCGTAAGTGTATCTATCATATGCTCCATGCGCTCTACATCCGGTGCCAGGATCTTACAGCTGTCTGGCAGTTGGAACGATGTGGTATCGGTGGCAAGGCAACCGCCTATGTTGAACAGTTTCTGCTGAATCCACCGGATGTTTTCGGCACTTTCGGCCTTGCCGTCCATGACGGAGAGCATGAGTCCGATGAACGAGTTGAGTTCATCAATGGTGCCGTATGCGTCCAGACGCGGGTCTGTCTTGCTTACGCGCTTGCCGCCCACCAGTGAGGTGGTGCCTTTATCGCCTGTGCGGGTGTATATCTTGCTCATAACACGTAGTGTTGTTTGGTCATCTTGGGATCAAAGAAGAGCAGTCCCAGTTTCTTTAACTGGAATGTCGCTCCCATACGTTCATCCTTGATAACCTCACTCCACCACTCCTTTTTCTGCTTCTTGCCCAGATCCTCAACCACTATGACGGTATCGGGTTTGGCATACGGCAGAATCATCTCCACAACCTGTTTCCACAACGCAGTGTGGGCTACATGTATGAACTGCGGAATGTTGCCGCTGTCAAGGATATCCTGTACGGTTTCAATGACATCGGCTGCAATATACTCAATATTCGGGATTTTCTTAAGATTACGGCGCACCTCTTTTTCGGCCGGATGCGGAAAGTCAACGGTCACCACCCTGGACTCCTTTGAGACCGATGCCAGATAACCGGTGCTTACGCCCGCGCCCGTACCCACTTCAAGAATGAACTTGGGGTTGAAACGGTTCACCAGGCGGAACAGAAGTTCGTCACGGCTCTGCGGATATTGGGGCAGATACTGCGGGGCCTTCTCCCAAAAAGGATAAAGGTCCTCATATGCATAGTACGGATGGCGCTCGTTTATGACGTTCTCAATCAGGTCATACGCCCACGGAGAGTGAACTCCGAATCCGCGTCCTGTAAGCCAGCGGTTGTCAGTTAGTCTCATATTACTTAAGTACGGCTTTGATAGATGTTCCGGCTCCCAGTATGATGTCCAACTGTACCGGAGTATGTTTTGAGTCATTGGTGACGTAGGCCTTTACGGTCTCACGCTCCTTGCCCTCCTTGTAGTCCCTTATTGAAATAACCATACAGTCATACGTGCGGCCGTTATCGGCTTTTACCTTCTTGTTTCCCGTATAGACCAGATATTGCTCCACCACCATGTTACCGTTCACCATGGGCAGTGACTCGGTACGGCCGGGCTCGCTGTCAGAGGTGTCTATCTTCTGGGTGAAGGCAATCATGCTCATAATGTCAAATATGCGGGTAGGGCGCCACTCGGTGGAACGGCTTGTACGCTTTCCGGTATTCATGTCCCAGGTCTCCAGGTTGACAATGTACTTGTCGCGGTCCATTGAGAACTGTGCGGTTTCACGGTTGTGCTTGCCGCCCTCGTTGACCTTCTTGATGAAGTAGATGCTCTCTCCCTGCTTTGTATTGAAGGACTCTATGGTGTCGCGCAGGCAGAATACCTTATCGGCCTTGGAATTGGTGCTCATCTCCATGGCGGTCCTTACGGCTGCTCGGCCCTCATAGATGACCTCAGTGTCATACAGACGTGCAGTTCCGGCCTTCATCTTTATGGGGCCGATGCCAAGGTATAGGTTGAATCTGTAATCCG
>JAZMZT010000231.1:0-4183 GCA_045586125.1 Bacteroidaceae bacterium
TTCCGGAGAATGTTGCTAACCTGCGTCTTGTCATTGAGGCCAGTGCTCCGCACAGCCACGGTGTAAGCAACGCCTTTGATAAGGCAAGTGCCTTTGCTGATCCTTTCAGCGTTGTGGCTGAGACCATGGACATCAAGGCTGCATACGACAACAAGAACGGCGCTCCCAGTGCCGGCCGTCCGAAGATTTTTATGCGCTATTTCTACGTTAACGCTGTTACCGGTGAGAAGAGCGCTGATATCCTGAAGGAGGTTGAGCTGGGTGCTACCAATGATCCTTTTGACGAGAGTCAGAACGGCGGTGGTAACCCCGGCGGCGGCAACGACGGCGGAAATGGCGATGACCAGGATTAGTACGCAACCATCTTGAGAACCCTTTTGGGGAGAGTCCTCGGCAGAGCAAGCCCCTGCCGGGGACTTTTGTTTAACCTTCTAATTTGAACTATTATGAGATACAAACCTTCTATTGCATTTGACAGGATGTCAGGAAGCGCCAAGGGCGTGACGGCATCGAGTAACAAGGGTGCGATTTTTATACGCACCCGGGGACACGGTACCAAGAAGCGTACCGCGGACCAGTCTGTTATTAAGAGTATCTTCCGGCTGCTGACACAGAGCTGGAAGAATTTGAGTGCTGAGCAGATCCAGGCTTGGAACCAGGCGGCCAAGACGCAGTCTGGGCGCAGGGTTTTGGGGCAGAAGGCCCAGCTTACGGGCTCTAATTTGTATTTGAGATTGAATTTCTGGGTGGTGCGCTGCGGCGGGCAGCCGCTGAGCTTGCCCCCTACGCTGACGGGTATTGAGCAGCCGGCGGTGGCTGAGGCGGCTATCAGTAACGGTAGTTTTATGTTCCGACTGAACTCTGTCCCGGAGCAGGCTGCAGGACTCAGATTGGTTATTATGGCAACCGGGCCTCAGACTGTGGGAACCGTAACGGGCGTGGGCCGCGGTTCTACTTTCTGTGAACCGTTTACTCCTGGAGTTGGTGCGGTGAACTTGCTGCAGCAGTATGCTGCCAAGTTTGGGATGCCTAATGCCGGGAAACCCAAGGTTTTCCTTAGGTACTTCTATGTTAATCCTGGTACTGGAGAGAAGAGCGGCGAGCAGCTGATCAATGCGTACTACTCTGCTACGGAGCCGGTGAAGTACAGACTTGATATGAGTAATCCGGATCCTACCATGGGAACTGTGAACCGCAACGGAGTTGAGGAATTCAATGAGGGCAGTACGGTTAGCATTATTGCTACTCCTACCCAGAACTATACGTTCCAGCGCTGGAGTGATGGTAATACTCTGAATCCGCGTAACCTTGTTATGGACCGCGATTACCAGCTGCAGCCGGTATTTGTTTATGACCAGCACTACAGGCTGACCGCTAATGTAAGCCCCACATATCGTGGCCAAGTTACCGGCCGAGGTATGTACAGGCCCGGCGAGACTGCACACCTGGTTGCCGAACCTATTAACGGTTGGGAGTTTGACCACTGGGAGGACCAGCCGGATAACCACAATCCTGAACGTGACGTGGTGATGAACAGTGATGTTTCACTCACGGCCGTGTTTGTGGCCATCAGGAGCAGCTATGAACTGTACTGGAACGTGAATGTGTACGGATTTGGTGACATAGAGAGCGACGATGATGTTGATTGCGGTACGTTTGACCGCGGTGAGGAAGTGGTTATTACTGCAGTACCGGCAAATGAGAACTACGAGTTTGTGCGCTGGAGTGATGGAAACACGGCCAACCCGCGTACCCTGGTGGCCAACCGAGACTATGATATCATAGCGGAGTTCAGACACAAGACTGAAACGAAGCGGATATCAGTGGACACCTATTATGGTGAGACTACCGGTAGCGGAACATATCACCTTGGCGAACTGGTGGAAATATCTGTTACTCCGGCCCAAGGTTTCCACATGGTTCACTGGGATGATGAGGATGAGACGGCTCTTGTCCGCCGCTTCTATGTGGACCGCTACACGCCTAGGTACTTTGAGGCCATACTGGAGAGTGATGCAACCTATCACGTACGTGCGATTTGCGAGCCTGAAGAGGCTGGTACCGTAACGGGATGCGTGGAGGCAGCACACTATGAGGACAGCGTGGAGCTGGATGTTACACCTGCACCGGGCTGGCGTATTGTGGAATGGAGCGATGACCGGCACTTTGACGGTGACCACAGGGACATTGACGTTTATGAGGATTTGGACCTGGTGGTTTATCTGGAGGAGATTGAGCCGGAGGGGGAATAGGATTCTGACTCTGTAAATGAAAGAACCGCCGATGCTTTGGGGCATTGGCGGTTCTTGCTTTATATATGTAGGTAATTTATTTACAGATGAAATGGATGGAACGACCTTTATTGTCCCCATTATTTTTGCTGTTGCTGATATTTCTGCTGATATTTCAATAGGGAATCTTTAATTGATATGTGTGTAAACCGTTCTATCTGTTTTATATCTTCTGGCGTCTGTTTCCTGCCGTTAGGATATATGATATTACCTTCTTCATCTTTATGAACGCCGGGTTGCTTAAGCAGATAGGACTCGACGGTTTCTCCTTCAGGGAGTGGAATGGGTATTCCTATCAAGCCATATTCTCTCATTTCTTCTGGAGTTAATGGGCGGGAGCCTTTACCATCCATTTTTGCAGTAACAGCTTTTATATTAGGATCTAATGGTCCAATAGGTGGGAACGGAAGATA
Source organism: Bacteroidaceae bacterium (assembly GCA_045586125.1). Lineage (GTDB taxonomy): Bacteria > Bacteroidota > Bacteroidia > Bacteroidales > Bacteroidaceae > Colenecus. Next base: position 2,705 of record JAZMZT010000231.1, read on the forward strand.
CACGATGGAGTATTCCGGCGAGCGTACAAACTCTATACCATCTATCCCATTGAAATTTATACCAGAAATCTTGCTTCCAAATACATAAACATCTCCTTCATCTGATACCCATAAATATGGGAGTTTACGTAATAAAGCTATCTGTTCTGCCTGTTTAACAGGAAGCACGACACAATCCTCTATATATAACAAGGAGTCTGGTATATATACTGTGTCAACTGAATGCTTGGCAACAGTATTTAAATTATTATTAGTAGCATCCACAGTGTGCTGGGCACTTAATGAGAGGCAAATTGACATGAAAAATGATGTCATTAAAAACGACAGGTCTTGTTTGCTCATATTCAACTTATTGCTAATAACACTTTTTTGATATTATATATTTAATGATACTCAAAGTTAAACTTAACCTATAATCATTACATAATATGTCACTTTATAAACATGCCCTGTAATACAAACACTTTTTTATGCGTTATATTATAGTATGTTTAATATACTTCGCAGTGCATTGACAAATCGACAATAGCATGTTGACCCCATGGCATTTTGCTCCAAGTTACTCGATCACTATCTGATGGAGTGATATTATTATATGATGGATGAATATGAAAATCACTGATAGGCTGGATTGACTCAGGTACGCCTTCATTATACCAGTAAAAAGACATCTCATTATGTGTAGCATCAGGATCAACGTGAATTAAGCCAGAATTATCATTAAAGCAATAGCCACCACATTCTTTTTCACTTGATCTGGACATCTCTATAGCATTAAATAAAGCCTCATACCAAGTAGACTTCGTATACCAATAATAATGACCTGCCACCAACCAAACTCCACCATTTTCAGTAGTCAACTTAATAACATTGCTTTCGTAAAATCTTGTATATTTAACAGCATCAGTCTCGTAATCAATAGCTTTTGTGTTTATCTCAATCATATTATTGGGCATTATTTTTTTAGCCAATTTCAATAAGGATTTATTATTCATAATGGCCATGTTGAAAATTTGCTCCTGTTCAAATTCTGTAGTTTCCTTATATTCCGGAAAAGCTTCTATTAATTCTTGTCGTGCATCATAAACATTGCGAATTGAAAACACAGCACCTATGCCGTACATCGGCTTATCATCAACATAACCAATTAAAATAGTCTTCGTTGTGTCAATATTATTAATCTCTTCCATGCTCAGCAAAGACAATTTTTGATACTCAACATATTCTTTTGACCGCGCGATTTTTTCCATAGTTGGGTAACTCATTCCATCATAGTTTTCTTCTATTCCCCAAAAATCATCACTTGTACAACTGGCACCTAATAATATAGCCAATGAACAAATAGCCATTTTGGCTAAACTTTGTAAAGCTTGTCTTTTCATAATTAAATATTTATTTTAAAATTATTATTTGTACTTAAACCAATTTCAAGTAAATTATTAATCATAATCTGAGAGTATTTGTTTGGCATGCTCTACA
>JAZMZT010000232.1:0-21554 GCA_045586125.1 Bacteroidaceae bacterium
GGCGGTGCAGGCCTCGCGGATTCCGTGCATGTATTCATCGGTCGGTACCTGGATACCTCCAACTCCCTGGATGCCTTCTATTATCAGGGCAGCCACATCACCCTTGGCCAACTCGGCCTTTGCTGCATCCAGGTCTCCCCACGACAGATAAGTCACATGACCGCACGCGTTGATAGGAGCTATAATCTTGGGATTATCGGTCACCTCGACAGCAAGTGATGTGCGGCCGTGAAAAGCCTTCTTGAGTGAGAGCACGCGGCTTCGGCCGGTATGGAACGATGCCAGCTTGAGAGCATTCTCATTGGCCTCGGCTCCGCTGTTGATCATGAAGAAACTGTAATCCTCATAACCGCAGACGCGGCCCAGATGCTCTGCGAACTGCTCCTGCAGACGGTTTATCACGGAATTTGAGTAGAAGCCCAGTGTCGCCACCTGACGGCTTACGGCCTCTACGTAATGCGGGTGTGCGTGGCCGATGCTAATCACTGCGTGACCACCATAGAGGTCCAGGTACTCCTGGCCGTTCTCATCCCACACTTTCTGGCCCTGTCCCTTTACAATATTAACCGGGAACAGGCTATATACAGGAAATAATTTCATAGTTTAGAAACCGGAGGACTTAAGAATCAAACCGGTAGTTTCTTTAAGATTGAACAGCAAATTCATGTTATGCACCGCAGTGCCGCTGGCGCCCTTCAGGAGGTTGTCTATGCAGGAAACCACAAGCAGCTTGTCATCATGCTTCTCCAGATGGATAAGGCACTTGTTGGTGTTTACCACCTGCTTCAGGTCTATCTGCTCCTCAACCACATGCACGAACGAGTCGGCCTCATAATACTCTCGGTATATCTTGTAGAGCTCATCAATATCGACGGCGTTCTTGACAACCACGGTAGCGAATATGCCATGGGTAAAGTCACCGCGATAAGGGATGAAGTTGATATCGGAGTCAAAGCTGCTCTGCAGGTGCTTGATGGACTGTATTATCTCGGGCAGATGCTGATGGGTGAACGGCTTGTAGATGCTGATGTTGTTGTTACGCCAACTGAAGTGTGTGGTTGCACCCGGTTTTACGCCTGCGCCCGTGCTGCCTGTGATGGCATTCACGTATATGTCATCATTGAGCATCAGGTTGCGTGCCAGAGGCAGCAGTGCCAGCTGGATAGCAGTGGCAAAGCAACCGGGATTGGCAACGTACTGGCTCTTGCAGATGGCGCGGCGGTTCAACTCGGGCAGTCCGTATATGAACGGATTGTCTTCGGCCTCCAGACGGTAATCCATGGAGAGGTCTATCACCTTGAGCCCAGGGGGCAGGGTGTTGGCCTCCATGAACTTGCGGGTATCGCCGTGAGCGGTGCAGAAAAACAGCACATCGATGGTGTCCAAAGGCAACTGATCGGTGAAAACCATATCGGTCTCACCCATCAGGCCCTCATGCACGGCGCTCAGCTTGTTGCCGGCGTTGCTGGTACTGTTTACAAAAACAATCTCGGCATCGGGATGCCCCAGCAGGATACGTATAAGCTCACCGGCGGTATAACCGGCTCCTCCTATGATTCCTACCTTAATCATTTCTTCTCAGGCATTACCAGAGCGCAGATAAGGTAAGCCAGCAGGCCACCTCCGGCGCAAAGAAGTAATACGAGGAATATGATGCGAATTATTGTTACATCAACATCAAAATACTCTGCAAAACCGGCGCATACACCAAAAATCTTCTTATTGGCACTTGATCTCTGAAGTTTCTTTCCTTCTGACATAATCTCTTAATTTTAAAAGTTAGTAAACAAGGGTAAATATACTCATTTTTATCTTTCTTCATCCGGATGAACGCTGTAATATGCGCGCAACGGAGTAGAAGTTATCTTGATGAATCCCTTGGCGTCATCGGCAGTCCATGCCTTGGCACCCTCACCGTACTCACCCAGCTTGTTGTGTACCAGGTCATCGGGAGTGTCGCAACCTACGGTCTGGAAACTGTAGGGACGCAGTTCAAGGGTAACTGTACCGTTCACGTTACGCTGTGAACTGGCCAGCATTGCCTCGATATCTGGCATAACCGGCTCCAGGTACTGTGACTCATGCAGGAACATTCCGTACCAGTTGGCCACCTGATCCTTCCAGTACTGCTGCCACTTGGACAGGGTGTACTTTTCAAGGAAACGGTGTGCGCCGATGATAAGCATCGGAGCAGCAGCCTCAAAGCCCACGCGACCCTTGATGCCGATGATGGTGTCACCAACGTGACAGTCACGGCCGATGGCATATGCGGCGCCAATCTTCTCAACCTCCTGGATGGCCTTGATGCGGTCATCGAACTTCTTGCCGTTTACGGCTACCAGTTCACCCTTCTCAAAGCCCAGGCTCAGAATCTCTGAACCCTCCTTGGTGGGGTGCTTCAGATAAGCGCTCTCAGGCAGACCCTGCTTGCTGTCCAGAATCTCACCGCCGCAGATTGATGTACCCCAGATACCCACGTTGTATGAGTACTTGAGCTTGGTGAAATCGGCACTGAATCCGTTGGCGTTCAGATAATCAATCTCCTCCTTACGGCTCAGGTTACGGTCACGGGTAAGAGTGATGATCTCTACGCCGGGAGCCTTTACCAGGAAGGTCATGTCAAAACGTATCTGGTCGTTGCCGGCACCGGTTGAACCGTGTGCTATGGCATCGGCCCCTATCTCGTTGGCATACTTGGCAATTGCCAGTGCCTGGAAGATTCTCTCTGATGAGACGGATATGGGGTAGCAATTGTTACGCAGAACATTGCCGTAAACCATATACTTGAGTGATTTTTCATAATACTCCTGAGTCACGTCAAGTGTTACGTACTTGACAGCACCCAGCTTATAGGCGTTCTCCTCATTCTTCTTGAGTTGCTCAGGGCTGAAACCGCCGGTATTAGCGCATGCGGCATAAACCTCATAACCCATTTCCCTGGTCAGATACATCACGTTGTAACTTGTATCCAGACCACCTGAAAAAGCAACTACTACTTTCTTCTTTGCCATCTTACTTATTGTTTTCTATTTCCTTGATTCTTCTTAGTACATCGTCCGATATCTTAGCCGGCAGATACTCCTCGGGGTCATACAGCATTCCGGTGCAGATGCAGTATCTGCGGTCTGTGCGGTGCAGTATATCCACATTCACGCAACCCTCACAACCCTTCCAGAAAGATTCATCCTGGGTAAGGTCAGCAAACGTGACGGGCTTGTAACCCAGTTGGGTGTTCATGGCCATCACAGCGGCACCGCTTGTAAGCGAGAATATTTTGGCGTGCGGCCAGCGGATACGGGCCAGTGTGAATGTCATGTCCTTGATACGTTTGGCAAGTCCGCGTCCACGGTAATCGGGGTGAACAATCAGGCCCGATGTGGTCACGTATTTCTTGTCCTGCCAGGTCTCGATGTAACTGAAACCGGCAAATTTGTCACCGTCGAGCGCGATGACCGCCTTGGCCTCACGCATCTTGTTGAGTAAATATTCGTGGGTACGCTTTGCGATACCGGTTCCACGCACTTTAGCAGCTTCAGATATGGTTTCCAGGATGGTGTCCACGTATTTCTCGTGTGACTCATCGGCCACCACTACCTCAATTTGGTCTTTCATTTCTTTGAAAGTCGGTATTTATGTTCTTTATAATGATATTATGATCGGTTCGAGCAAACGCTTTATCTCCATGCGGTTTGCACCTTCAGCCAGTACTATGAGCAGAGTGTCATCACCTGCAATTGTACCAAGTACGCCGGGCAGATTGTGGTTGTCAACATCATATGCAAGACTGCTGGCATAACCGGGCTTGGTCTTGATGACTGCCATGTTGCCCGAGAAATTAAGCGATACGAAACCGTAACGGGGCTGATTGAGAACTGTATCTTCGGCCGAACCGTTACTGCTCTTTTTCTGAAGGATAGCATGATTAGGCAGTACATAGAGATAATCACCGTAGGTATTGGCAACCTTTGAGATTTTCATCTTCTTGAGGTCACGTGAAAGAGTGGCCTGGGTCACCGAGTAACCCTTGGAGTTCAGAACCTGAAGCAGCTGGTCCTGATTCTTGATGTCCTGCTCGGAAATTATGAGCCGGATTGCTTCCAAACGATTGTTCTTATTCTTCATATTGCATAAATATTCTCGTTTCGGCTGCAAAATTAGGAATAAATATTATTCATTATACATTCGCATGAGAAATAATTATGCAAAAATCATTTAAAAAATAAGGAAGCGACCATCTGGACCGCCTCCTTATACTGTATAATGTATATACCTTTATTAATCAAGTTCCTGATCGGCCTCGTAGCCGCCAAGCAAACGGATCTGGTTCTTGAGCATTGCAAACTGCTGGAACAGGTCGTGTACGGGGCGCTCATCGTCATAAGTCATAGGTTTCTTGACGTAGAATGAAAGCCACTCCTGAACACCGCTCATGCCAGCCCTGAGTGCCAGATCTGTGAATATGAGCAGATCCAGACAGATAGGTGCTGCCAGGATTGAGTCGCGGCACAGGAAATTGACCTTGATCTGCATGGGATAGTTCATCCAGCCGAAAATGTCGATGTTGTCCCAACTCTCCTTGTTGTCCTTGCGGGGCGGATAGTAGTTGATCTTTACCTTATGATATATATCGGTATAGAGCTCGGGGTATTCATCCTGCTCCAGTATCCACTCTATCGATGAAGCCTTGCTTATGCGCTTGGTCTCAAAGTTGTCGGGGTGCTCAATAACCTGACCGTCGCGGTTGCCCAGGATATTGGTCGAGAACCAGCCCTCAACACCCAGCAGACGGGTGTGGAATATGGGAGCCATAGCGCTCTTCATCATGGTCTGGCCGCTCTTGAAATCCTTGCCTACAATAGGAAGGTTCTGCTTCTTGGAGAGCTCAAACATGGCGGGTATATCCACGCACACATTGGGAGCACCCATTATGAACGGGCAGCCCTCCATCAGTGCGGCGTATGCATAAATCATGCTGGGCGACAGGTGTTCGCGGTCATCGGCCTTCATTGCGGCCTCAAAGCCTGCAAGTGAGCCGTGAACCTGCTCGTTACGCGGGGTATATTTCTCGGTGCTGGCTATCCAGAATACTATTACGCGGTCGCAGCCGTTCTCTTTTTTGAAGTTCTGTATGTCACGGCGCAGGTTCTGGGCGTAGTTCCAGCGGGTATCGGTTGGCATTGCCCACAGCGGATCAGGCACGCGGCCAAACTGCGGATCAACCAGGTTCTTGGCGTAATCGGGATCAAAGCAGGCCTTCATGGGCTTGATGCGCTCCAGTTCGTCACGCACCGGCTCAATGTCCTCCTTCTTGAGCACCTGGCAGTAGAGCGCGCTCTCATAGGCGTTGTCAGTGAACACATCCCATGCGCCGAACACAATATCTTTCAGGTTGGTCAGCGGAACTATCTCACCTACATGCTTGTACTGTTTCTTATCGCCGCGTCCCACGCGCATCTTTCCTATCTGAGTGAAAGATCCCACGGGATTGGCCAGTCCTTTTCGGGCCATCAGAGTACCGGTAATAAGGGTTGTCGATACCGCACCAAGTCCTACGCACAGCACTCCAAGCTTTCCCTCTGCCGGCTTTATATTCATTGTCATATCTACCTCTATTTTTGTAAATAGCAAAGGTAGTCAAAAAACCGACATTGTTCATTTAATTTCCAAGAATATGCATTTTCCGCACCTCTCCCCCCCCCGACCTTAGGGAGAAAAATGGCCGTACCTGCGTTGTGACTCCCTAAGGTCTGGGGGTAACGCAGGTACGAGCGTATTTCCTACTCACCTTAGGGAGAAAAAATGGCCCGTACGCGGTATGGCTCCCTAAGGTCGGGGGGCAACGCAGGTTCTGGCGTATTTCCGGCTCACCTTAGGGAGAGAAATGGCCCTACGTGCGTTATGGTTCCCCAAGGTCAGGGGGCTGCACAGGTACGAGCGTATTTACGGCTCACCTTAGGGAGAGAAATGGCCCTACGTGCGTTATGGTTCCCCAAGGTCAGGGGTACTATCGCGAGAAAGCCATTCTTCGGCTCACGTTGGGGACGAAAAATGGCTTCTACGCGGTATGGTTCCCTAAGGTCAGGGGACTAAGCGGTTTCCTCCTTCAGCTCACTGAGGAGCGCCATCAGGTCGCTGATATCGGACTCCGTAAGGTCGCTGTCGCGGATAAAGGTGTTCAAGAGGGATTTGGCCGATCCCCCAAAGAGGCTGTCCTTCATGTGATTTAGTATCCATCGGTTGTACTCCGGCTTTTCCACAAGTGGATAGAATATATGCTTCTTGCCCTCACGCTTGTGCGCCAGGAATCCCTTCTCCTCTAGAATCTTCATGAATGTCTGGATTGTTGTGTATGCAGGCTTGGGCTCAGGCAGGCGCTGCAGGACATCCTCCACGCAGCAGTTGCGCACCTCCCAGATGACGTTCATCACCTCCTGCTCTCTTTCTGACAGTGCTTTCATCTCTTTATTCAATATGTTTGGGGCTCACGTACAGACGGCGGGTGAATGTGGTTACCCAACCCTCCATCTTTGTAAGCAGTTTATCCAGAAACTCTACCGGTACGGACTCATCATCCATGGGCAGTTCAAGCAGAACTATTGCGCTGCGCTCATTGCCGTCAGGGCAGTTGGCCTTGAAGTAAGGAACCAGATCGTCAAATGCCAGAGGTGCCAGTTTTGAAGGATCATTACCCTTGCATACGCACAGCTGTCCGTCAATGAATCCCATACGGAAGAACTCCTCCTTGTCCTTATTGTCGTTATACCACTTCATGTCCTTGACGTGGCGCTTGCGGCCGCTGTCATCACCATACTTTCCAAGGATAATGTAGTCAATAGAATCCCTGCGAGTCATGTTGGCAGGACCTTTGTTGGCCTCGGCACGGGTGTACTTCAAATCGGCCATCAATACTTCCATTTCTCTCCACATACGAATGGAACTGGTACGGTCAATATCAACGCTGTACTTTACTTTGGATCCTGCACCGGGATATAATTTCTCCAAATCGGCCTTGAGTTCCTTATAACTGCCAACTGTACGGGTCGCCTTTTTCTGAACCGGTTCGCCCACGGGAGATACATTATAAGCCGTATACATCAGCTTATTGTCGGCATTCACCTGTATGGCAACGTACTTATCCTTATCGGTATTGACATTGTAGCCCCAGCTTTCAACACCTGCCGGTGGAGGCGGAACGGTACGTTTGAGTGAGAATACAACAATCTTATCGGAGGCATAGGTCTTGGACAGTATCTCCACTAACTGGGCACACTTCTCAATCTGATCCTGAGTTTCAAAATGTACAAACACCATGTCTGAATTAGGATTCTTGAATGTATTCTCTTTCTTAATGCGTTCAAACTCTTTCTCAAAATTGGCAAGAGTTGCAGGATGGAAAGTCTTGTTGCCGTCAACAGTAATCCAAATGGAACCATCCTTTTCAACAATGACAAATATATCTGCCATATTAACCTTGTTGGGTCTGGGATATTTCTTCAGGAATGCATCGGCATCAAACGGTTCCTTTTGAGCCACAGACTGTGCAGTGGGCTGGACGGCAGGCGCCGGAGCTGATTCTATGGCAGGTTCAGACTGAGCTACATCAGAATTACCCTGAGCGGTATCAGACTTGCAGGCCGATGCCAACAGGATGAGAACTGCCACTGCGGGCAACAAAAGCAAAGCTCTAAAGCAAGCAAAGGGAGAAGATTGGTTACGTTTCATCATAGTTATACGTTTTTTGGTTGAACAATCGGCAAAATTGCTGGTCACATACCCTATCCTGCCGCTCAGTGCGGCCTGGACAAGGCAGAGCTGATACTGGCGCTCGTTGAGTCCGTCGGCCAGCACGGCGGCATCGGCCTCATACTCGTGCACCTCCTGCAGGCTGCGCTTGAGGGCCCACGCGGCGGGATTGAACCACTGCAAAGCGCAAACCATCTGTGCCAGCATCACATCGATCGAGTGACGGTGGTGTATATGCGCCTGCTCATGCTCTATTATCATCCTTGAGTTGTCCGATTCATAATCACTGCGGCTTATTATTATGGTGTGGCGCCAGCTGGTGGGCTGGAACTGGCCGTCACACACCAGCAGTTTGGAGCCGTCATTCAGCTTACGGCCACCAAGACGGCACAGCGTCTCAACGCGGATCACGCCTATCAGGAGCCTGATCATAAAGAAGGCCACACCCATCAGATATAAATAGGTAATGATTGTAATCCAGTGCATCTGAGTTACAGCCTCAGCCACTTTCATACCCGTAGCAACGCTGGTCTTGACATCGGCCCTCTCAGCAGGAGCCTCAATCTCTTCTACCGGTGCATATTCAGCAAAAGCCTCCTCGCTCCACTCAACAGGCAATTGGGGACTGTCCCCTTTTGCACCTGAAATAGCATCCTCTTTAACTGAATTCTGCACGTGCAAAAGGGGACTGTCCACAATTGCGTGAATTGCGCCAATTCCACTAATCCTGATTGCCGGAAGTATAGCAGAAAGACCTATTATTGACAACAGCATTATCCTGTTGAACCGATGCAAAGTAGTGCGGCTCAAAGCCATCCGGTAAACCCCGTAGAGAAGGGCCAGGCAAACGGCGGATAAAACAAGGTAAATCATATCATTGGAGCATTAATTGGTTAATCTCTTGGGCAAAGAAATAATCCAGAATTTCCAAATCCTAACGTTTTAGGAGAAAAAGTCCTAAACTCTTAGGATTTTAACCTTTATTATTAGGACTTGGAACTCACCCCTCCACCTTAGGGAAGAAAAATGGCCCGTACGCGATATGACTCCCTAAGGTCAAGGGGATACGCAGGTAAGGGCGTATTTACACGCCACCTTAGGGAGAAAAAATGGCCCGTACGCGGTATGACTCCCTAAGGTCAAAGGGGTACGCAGGTACGAGCGTATTTACACGCCACCTTAGGGAGAAAAAATGGCCCGTACGCGATATGACTCCCTAAGGTCAAAGGGGTACGCTGGTACGGGCGTATTTCCACGCCACCTTAGGGAGAAAAAATGGCCCGTACGCTGTATGGTTCCCTAAGGTCAGGGGGTGTTAAAGGAAATGATTACTTTTGTAAAGAACTATAAGATTAATCGTATGAAATGGCGTAAGTACGGATGGATGGTGCCGGTAATCATCATCATTGTGAATGTGTGTGCAATATGGATAAGGTGGAGTGCCCTGCCCCATGTGCTTCCGGCCCACTTTGACCCCGCAGGCAATGCCAGCGGTTCCATGGCCAGGACAACGCTGATATACTACCCCATTATCAGCCTCATGCTCTGCCTGGTTACATACGGTATTTATACCCTGGCTAACAACATGTTCAAATTAAGGCCCGATGAAAAAGGCCTGCGCCTTTGCGGACTCCACGTGTTTGCATCGTGCATGACGCTGACTGTACTGAGCTCAACGCTCGTGACACTCACCATGGGCACCTGCCCGCTGTTCATGTTCGCCGAGCCGGTACTCATCCTGGCCGGAACAGTTACATTAATAATCTGCCTAATAAAAAAGTAATATGGCACAACTGATTGCATTCATAGTCCTTGAGACTTTTAATCTTGTCATGGGAACAGTTATCCTGTCGGGTAAGATGGATAACTTTATCCGGAACAGTTTTGAATTAACACCCAAAGATGCCGGGAAGTTTGACATCAGACGTCTGAGGATTCTTATGGGTGCATTCTTTTTAATCCTGATACCTATATTCTGTCTCCTCCTTTTCACTGAAAGCACAAATTGGGCAGGACACGCGTTAACCGCATCCACATTCTTTCTGGTTATAGTATATTACATTCTTGTCTATACGTGGGCTAAAAAATAGCCACAAATCCACCACGAGCCGGGAGCGTTAACTTACCGGCTTTAACGTTTTGGCCGATGTTGAAACCCTGGCCGGGCTCGTTGCCACGGTCGGTGATTAAAGTCTTGAGCACCACTGAGTTTCCTATTCTGGAGTAATCAGGCTCAATAGTGAGTTCCTCATTCGTGCCGTTGATGCCGGCAATGTACCATGTGTCACCATGTCGGCGCGCAATCACAGCGCTTTCACCGGGGTATCCGGCCAGCAGGCGGGTATCGTCCCAGGCCGATGGCAGACCGGACAGCAGTTTTTTAACAGGTTCCGGCAGGTTCAGGTATGCCTCCGGGCGGTCGGCCATGTGCTGCAGGCCTGACTCAAAGAGTATTGGCAGTGCCAGCTCATGGCAATCAGTAGTGATATGCGGATTCTGACTGTCTGTAAAGGTGCAAGGCGTATAATCCATTGGACCTATTACATTTCGGGTAAAGGGCAGCGTTGCGTTATGTGCAGCGGCGGCATTGGTCATGCGACGGTTGTTATTGTACCACTCGGCGCCATAGACAGCCTCCATAGACATCAGGTTTGGCCAGGTGCGGCTCCAACCGCGCGGTATGGTGCATCCGTGGAAATCAACCAGCAGATGATGTCGGGCCGCATCCTCCAGAATATCCCGATAGTAGTCCACCATCTCGTGGCCGTCGGGCAGGAAGAAATCCACCTTGATGCCGGTGGCACCCATCTGCTCCAGGCGGGACATCTCACGCTCGCGGGCCTCACGGGTGCGCAGACGGTCCTGCGGGCCGGGAGCGCCGGGACCTATCCACGATGTGCCTGAGTTGTACCAAAGGTTCACCTTTACACCGCGTTCGCGTGCGTACGCAAGCGCATCATCTATATTACCGCCGTTAGCCATCTCATCCCACTCCCAGTCAATCAGGGTATAGGGCCAGCCCATATCGTGCGCCAGGTCAATATACTCCTTTACCTTCTGGAAATCCTTTGAACTGTGGTTGTATGCCCAGTAAATCCATGATGATACGCCGGGCTTGATCCATGAATTATCAGTAACCGTACCTCCGCCGGCCACATCGGTCACCAGCGTGGATTCAACTATATCGGCCAGCGAGCCCAGCATCAGGATACGCCACGCATGGACATCGGTCTCATCATTATCGGTATAAGTCACAGTGTAACGGTCACCGCTGCAGGTCAGGTATGAGCAGCTGTTGCCATGATTTATTCCCGACTCTGTTATCAGCCCAAACATGCCGTCAGCATATTCAATAAGTGCAGGATAGCTGTATTTGCCGTTTGCGGCCTGTGTGCTCTCAGGGTAGAATCCCTCATAATCAGTTTTCTGACGCTGCAGCCAGCGTTTGGTGCCGTCAGGGATCACGAACGATACCTGCTCATCGGCCCCGTTGAAACGGAACGCCACGCCGTCATTTGACACGCGGACAAGCAGGTTCTTACCTTGGGCGTCGCTGCATGACATCGCCTTATATATATAGGAGCATTTACTGCGCTTGCCGGAGAGCATGGTGTATCTCTCCTCAACCGTCTCCACGATCCGGGAACTCTCGGTCCAATGGTTGTCACCTATCCTGATGGTCTGCACCACCTTACCAACATATCTGACTGTCATTATGCTGTCCGATACAGACACCTTGATATTCTTATCGGGCGAACTGATTTGGGCAATCCTGGTGTAACAACTCTCCAAAAGCAATGCTCCAAGCAACGCTACCACTGAAAACAATCTGATTCTCATGTCTGTACAATTGAATACTGAGTGCTAAAGTTAGGAATCTTTACTCATATTTCTCACTTCTTGACGGCTCGATATAATATCCAGACTGCTATGAGCAGCGGAAACAAGCTGGTAAAAATGGTTGTATCGCCCTCCTTGATATAATTGTATATGAATCTGCCGGCAAACAGTACTATGCTTATTGCAAAACCTACTATGGAAATTGTCCTCAACTTATGGGTTTTGAACCTTAGTTGATCTATAAACACCGGAACCAATCCTATTAATCCGCACAATATCATCACCGGCGATAATACCGTCATCCAGTCTATACTCTTAAAGTTCAGGTCTGTATTCAGTTTGAAGAACGCAATGACATTCAGGACAAAGAAAGCCGTAAGTGCAAGTATGCAGAGGGCAAACATGCTAAGCCTTGCTATCTCTCCTATTCGCCAATAGAGTGTAGGCTTATTGTCAATCTTTCCCCGCAGTCCCTCCCTGTAGGCTCTTACAAAACTCTGATAGTATTGGGGCACAAACAGCAAAGCATCCATTATAGTATAGATAATACCAAGAGTCAGACTTACAAACACGTAAGCATAGATTGTCCAGTATAACATTATAACAGCCATAATTATCAGGTACGTCCTTCTATACTTCCTCTCTTTAGTGAGCAGCGTATTCAGGTCAAGTTCCACAATACTCTTCCTGCTCACCTTGCGCAGAAGGAATAGAGATATTATCAGAAATACAAAGCCCGATATACCCGCAGTCCACAACGCCGGAATAGAAAGCCCTCCGTTAAAATGGAAGAACAAAGTCAGGATCGGGAATCCCACAACACATCCTATTATCAGCATCTGTTTCAGTTCCGTCTCAAGCAGGCCCACCTTCTCCATAGTAGCCGCGCGTATCTGATCGGGGGTTACAATCTCCTGAGTATCCAGTTTCTCATCCATCAGTCTGATAGTATCCTTGAACTCTTCAAGCTCATCAATCTTAATATTCTCACTAGTCATAGCACAAACATTTTAATTGTTAGACATTGATTTGAGCTGCTCCTTGATGCGGAACAGACGACTCGTAACAGCCTGGGTGCTTATACCCACAATGGCTGCAATCTCATCATAACTCATGCTTTCAAGCCACAGAAGAATGATTGCCCTGTCAAAAACCTCCAGTTTGTTGATCCTGTCATACAGCATCTTAACCTGTCGGCCCACCTGGTCTTGTTCACTGAACAGGTCCCTGTCGATGGCAAGCGGAACGGTTGGTACATTCCGGCTGTTCCTTTTCTGAATGGAGCAGCAGGTGTTAAGACTGATTCGCCAGATCCATGTCTTAAGGCTGCTCTCGTTACGGAACTCAGGAAATCCTTTCCATAGATTAACCAACACCTCTTGGAAAAGGTCATCGACAACTGTCGGATTGTCAGAGAAGAAATAGCACACCGAATATATTGTCTTGCGGTGCTCTCTGACCATTTTTGTGAATTGTAATTCTAAATCTTTCATCTGTGTTTTGGAAACATCGTTTGTACATTTAGACAACGTTTTCACGGATTCCTTTCAAAATTATTTCAATTTTTTTGTACCGATGTAAACGAACAGACTCAAATGCGTCATTTTATGTCGTAACGCAGGTGCAAGCGTATTATTTCTGCTTCAAGGTATGAATAGGTTTCTGTTTGCTGGAGCTGGTGTACGGTATTAGGGAGCGTCGTCTCCCTAATACCATACCCCAGTGTAGGCAACCCACCTTAGGGAGAAAAATGCTCCTACGTGCGTTCTGGTTCCCTAAGGTCAGGGGGTTACCCGCGATATCGCGTATTTCCGGTGCACCTTAGGGATGAAAATGGCCCTACGTGCGTTCTGGTTCCCTAAGGTCAGGGGGGGGGGAAGGAACCACAAATGGCACCACACAAAAAAGAGAGGCGCTTTTGCGTCTCTTCTTTTCTGTGGTGCCACCGGGAATCGAACCAGGGACACAAGGATTTTCAGTCCTTTGCTCTACCAACTGAGCTATGACACCAGAAACATTTGTCTCAAATGCGGGTGCAAAGATACGCACTTTTTTAAGTCCGGCAAGTTTTTGAGCACAAAAAAGTGCATATCACGAAAAAATCCATTACCTTTGCACCGCATTTACGCAAGGATCGGAATGTAGCGCAGTTGGTAGCGCACTACGTTCGGGACGTAGGGGTCGGGCGTTCGAGTCGCCTCATTCCGACCAAAAAGGGAGCTGGAAAGGCTCCCTTTATAAATTTGAAAGTTCATGAACCACATTGGCCAAATCATTTCATTAATTGTTGCGGTACTTTGGACTGTTACCGCCATTTATTCCGACAAAGCGAGCCACCGTATCGGGGCTATGTCTGCAAACGTTGCCCGTCTGACACTCTCAACCTTTCTGCTTGCCGCAATCCTCTGGGTTACCATAGGTCATCCCTATCCTATATATGCCGATGCACGCACCTGGTTCTGGCTGGCGTTATCGGCCGTAGTGGGTTATGTGTTCGGCGACTGGTGCCTGTTTAACTGCTACCTCTCCATTGGCGCACGCTTTGGACAACTGTTCATGACTCTTGCACCGCCTATGGCCGCACTTGCCGGATGGGCTATGCTGGGCGAGCAACTCTCCTGGCGCACCGCACTGGCCATGCTGGTCACACTGAGCGGTATCGCAATATCAATCCTGAGCCGTGACCGCGAGCACTATTTCAAGTTCACGCTCCCGCTGAAAGGTATCCTCTTGGGAATAGGTGCCGGAACAGGTCAGGGCGTAGGTCTTGTACTCAGCAAGATAGGTCTGGAACACTACTCAGCCGCACTGCCCGCTCAGGTTCCGCAGATGATGGAGACCATGCTGCCGTTTGCATCGACCATGATCCGTGCCATATTCGGCAGCATCGGCTTTATACTTCTTATGGCTTTGAGCAAGGACCTGCCAAAACTCAAACAGGCTGCACGTGACCGCAAAGCAATGCTTTACGTAGTCATCATGAGCCTGTTCGGTCCTGTCGTGGGAGTGTCGCTCTCACTTATGGCTGTGCGTTACACCGATGCCGGTATCGCCTCAACGCTGATGGCGCTCACTCCTGTGCTGATACTCATTCCCTCCGCCGTCTTTGACAAGCAGAAGATACGCTTCAAAGAGATTCTGGGCGTGACCGTCAGCATGATCGGTGTAGCACTCTTTTTCCTGCTTTAATCCTTAGCCATCTGCTTGAAGGCCTCGCCAAAGATGTAATAGCTGGTATTGCCGGCTATAGTACCTTCGTTCTGGCCCCAAAGGAATGGCCAATCATCAAAGTTCTCAAAGTGGTCGGGCTTGCGGAACAGCAGTCCGGGAGCCACGTTACCAGGTATGAATGAGAAATCGGCGCGGTTGTTGCCGTAGAACACCTGCTTGGGACGGGCAGCACCTACCGTGGCAACCAGTGAATAGTTGTGGTACGGATGGCATCCGAACATGAATGCGGCGGCGTTATAAGCGTATTTCTTGTCAATGATATCCGGGAAATAGAGGTTTGCAAAGGTTGCGGTGGTTCCGTAAGTTACCACAGCACCGCTGCCGGCCCAGTTACCCTCACCGATAGGCACACCGTACGGGTTGTTGTTGGTCACCTGCTCCAGATACTCCTTATACTTCTCGGCATACGGACGCAGACGCTCCTTGTAAGCGGCATCCATATGGGGTATAGCGTCCATGGCCGTACGGATGGTATTGTTCACGTTACGGTCCAGAGCCTGCCATATCTGCTGCTCAAACTGCTCAATATATGATTTCTCACCGGTAGCCACATAGAGTTGCAGGTTGGTTGCCAGATTGCCTCCGCCGCGGTTACGGTTCTGGTTCTGACCGCCGCGCATACCTGCACCACGCTGGCTCATAAGACGGGTAGCCTCCTCCTGGAGTCTCTTGGACTGCTTGAGGCATCGGGTCGACAGATTGTCGTTATAACCCTTGAGTACGCGGCTGGCTGCTGCGAACATATTGGCTGCGTTGATATCGCTGTTAAGGTTGCGGTTGGTGAAAGCCCACATGTCATCAGGGGTACCGCTGCGCTTGCCATCGGCCGATTTCACATACTTGGGCAGGCTGGGATCATAATGCAGACCGTCTGTGATGGCGGCGGCATCACCCAGATGATGGTAGTTGTCAAGAACTGAGTTGGACAGAGTCTGTGACATGAAGCCGATGTTCTCAGCCTGGGCCAGCAGGTTCAGTACGCCGTGCTCTATGTACTGCAGCAGGTCCGGTTTGCCGTCCGGACGGTGCAGGTCAACATAACGCTGCTCCTCACTTACGAATGTCTCATCACGCATGGGATGGAACAGTTCCCAGGCGGCAACCATGTTCTGGACCACGCTGATGTTTGATCCGGTCTCAATATCAAAGTCACCGGCATCAAAGTAACCTCCCACGTTCAGACCCGGAATCAACTGGTAGGGTTTGTACTTGGTGTTGGTCTGGGCGCCCTGTGAGTGCAGGTCAAAGTGGTCACTCTGAGGAGCCTGCAGGTAACCCTCCTTGAAAGGCTCGCCGTGCCAGATACGATAGCCCTCGTTCACGGTCATGTGGTTCATGTGGATGGGAATCCACACATCGCTGGTGGCATCGGTTATCCAGTTATAGACAGAGTTGTCAATGATAAAGTTGCCGGTCTTGTAATCACCGTACTGGATGTAATATACACCGGGTTCCTTGACATCGGTAAAGTCAAACTTTACATAATTGTACTTGTAGTACATTCCCCAGACATCAATGTTACCCTTGTAGGCCAGTTTCTCACTGCCGTCATCCTCTATCCTGTAGATCGATGCGGTCTTGAGAGGCTTGTCCATCTTGTCAAGTTCAATCACGGCAACCTTGGGCTGTGAAGGAATATAGCCCACCTGTGAGAAACCAATGTTGGGCTCTCTTATCCAGCCGGGGATTGCATGAGGCTCAACCATCCAGGTAACTACCTTGCCGGTCTTGCCTGCGGGCAGGACACTGCGCAGTACGAACCAGCCGTTCTGAGCCAGCATTCGTCCGTCGTAGAGTTCCAGTGTGGCGTCATCGGACGAAATCTTTATCATACGCTCGGGTGCATCGGGAGCAATCAGGATGTTGTGGCCGGTCTCCAAGGGAAGCGGATCCACAAACTCGCCGGTTCCGCGGTCATCGTAGGTGCGGAATCCCTTGAACTGGCGAGGCTTTTCATCGTTGGATACAGCCTGTGTCTGGCTTACCGCATAGCGCGGGAATCGGTTGGGACGTCCATCCATCAGGTAGGTCTTGCCCCAGTACTGTGACGGAAGGAATTCCAGGTTGAAACCTGCCTTACCTGCCAGGAACTCAGGTACGGGTTTGTCCAGATAAACCGCAATCTCAACGGCCTTGCCCTTGGCGGTAACCACCACGCGTGAGTCAAAGTCATAATCGGCATAACGCATGGTTACCTCAATCGAATTGTTGATTGAGTCAACTGTACGTGAGGGAGAAGCAGGCACCAGGTCCCACTGCTCGGGGGTCTTGCTTAAACGGACAGCACCACCCTGAACTGTTCGTACGCCGTGATGGATAATCTCAATTCCGGAATTCTTCTCGTCGTTGAATCCTCCGGAGAAAGTGTTGCTGAACACCAGGACATTCACTCCTTGCGTCTCAAAATACTCCTTGTCGTTCAGTTTAAGGTCTGCAGCCTGTTGAGGCGCCTTGTCACACGCGGCCACCATAAGAGCCGCCAATCCGATTAAAAAAGGAATCCTTTTCATACTTGTATAAGGCTAATAAGTAATTGACAGGTAGGTTAGTGGTTGCTAATATAAGAAAAACTATTCAATAAACAGTATCTTTGCGGCCGATATGAACAAACTGGTGATTTTTGATTTGGACGGCACGCTGCTCAATACCATTGCTGATCTGGCAGCGGGTGTGAACCACACTCTTGCCGCACATGACCTGCCGCAGCATACAATCGATGAATACACGCTGATGGTGGGCAACGGAATGCGAAAGCTGGTTATGCGCGCACTGTCCCCGGAACTTGCGGCCGATGTTGTTTTCGTAGACAGCATGCTTGCTGAATTTCTCAATTATTACGCTGACCACATAGATGTTCATACCAAGCCGTATCCGGGAATCCCGGAACTCATAAGCACCCTCTCCGCACAGGGTTACAGACTGGCGGTTGCATCCAACAAAATCCAGGCCGGAGCCGAAAAACTGATACAGAAGTTCTTTCCGGGCATACCGTTTGTGGCAGTCATGGGCAACAGCCCTCTCTACCCTCTCAAGCCCGATGCTGCAGTAGTGGAATACATAATGGACAAGGCCGGAACCGACCGCGCCCACACCGTAATGATAGGTGATTCAGGGACCGATATCCAGACCGCCCGTAACGCCGGCATCCCCGTGATAGCCGTAAGCTGGGGCTTCCGTCCCCGCCACGAACTCACTGTCGCCGATTATGTAGCCGACAGCACAGATCAGATTCAACGAATTTTGGAAAGGAGCGATTCCAACGCCTGATTGCGCTGGGCCTCGAACTTTGCCGCCTGAGTCGTACCTGCATTCAGGATACGGTGCTGCATCATTCCGCGAACCTTTTCGGCCTCGGCCAATAAAGGACGGTCGCTGTCAGCCAGCACAAAATCCATAAAACGCTCAAAGATGTAATCGGCAGCCTGGGCCGACGGGTGCATCATGTCATCGGCATAGAATCGGTAGTCACGGAGTTCATCCATCAGGATCTCGTATGCCGGGAAGTAATGCGCGTTGGGGTATCGGTTAACCAGTTTTTCTATACCCAGATGCAGCGTTGCCTTGCTCAGGGTGTTGGCATGCAGGCCGTCAGAGAGATGACGTACGGGACTTACCGTGAATATCCACTGTCTGTTGGGACGCGCAGCCACATACTGGCTCAGCGCATCATATACCTGATTGGCATCAATCATAGTACGTTCAAAACGGTCGGCCGGCAGCTTGTGACAGTTGGCCACCACATTGCCTGACTCCTTATCGGTGTAAATGAAAGCCGTGCCCAGGGTAACAACAACCCAGCCCTCGCGGTAATAGAAGTCCGATGCATCCGCCAATACCTTGTTGGCGTTGTCCAGGAACTCCTGCGCAGTGGGACGCGCCATGCTGCCGTGATGATGGAAAGAGCAGAATCCACCGACGGTTTCAATAACATCATCCGGAATGAAACTGCACTGCTCCGCGTTTATGCCGTAACCTTCAAGCAGGCCCAGACAATCTGATATGGAGCAGGGGTTGAACAGCACTCCGAACGGATTCACCCGCGTATCACAATAACGCTCCGTGCATCGGCGACCCATTTCATCGGCAAAACAGGAGCCTATGAACAGGATGCTGTCCTTGTAGGTCAGCCTCCCCTCAAGCGGTTTTATTTCAACGGGTGTATTGAGTTTCATTTTGTAATGCCTTTGTACTCAGCGCAGACCTTGTGGTATGATTCCAGATTGCCAATGTCATAACGGCTGCCTGGCATTTCCATCGCATAGACGGGCGTCTGTGTGCAGAGCCATGCTATGTAACTGCCGGGAGCATCTGTTCCGCATCCGGCTGCGATACCGGCGGGCACCAGTCGGGCATCGGCCTTGGTGTAGAAGTAGAACGGCGGGCAGCACCAGTTGGAACGGGGCTGTGCGGGTTTCTCTTCCATTCCTATAATACGGTCGTCAGGGGCCACCTCCACTACACCGCACTTGACCAGTTTAGCGGCATTGGGTTCAAAGTAACGCATTATGCAGGACGTCTGCTTGGAGTGAGCGTAACGCACAAATTTCTGCAGGCTGAAATCCAGCACGTTGTCACCGGCAATCACCAGCATATCATCGTCCAACTGTAGTTGGTCAATTGCGAACTGTATGTCACGTACAGCACCCAGACGGGTCTCGTTGGTACTGGTTCCGTCATCCACAACGGTAATCTTCACTGTCTTGCCCGATGCCCACTCGCTGAAATGATGAGCGAACTTGTGGTTTGAAATAACCACGTATTCATCGACCAATCCCGCACCCTCAATATCATCGATGAGCCAATCAAGGATGGTCTTGTCACCCACCTTGAGCAGGGGCTTGGGGAAATTCTCGGTAAGCGGATACAACCTGGTTGCATAACCCGCTGCAAGTATCAGGCACTTCATAGTTTCAGACCGTCGGCCGAGTGGCAGATGGTTGCCATATATTTGCCCTCAAGTGCGGGGAACGCCTTGAGGTACTCTTTTGAAACCTTATCGATGATGCTCTCGCGGTAAGCGGGATCAATCAGGGCCATGCAGCATCCCTTGAATCCGGCACCGCTGAAACGGCCTCCGTAGATGCCGTCGGTGCGGGTCATGATGTCGTACAGTGTCTTGAGTTCGGGCGATCCCGTCTCCCAGTTGTAGATAGATGAGTTACCCGACTGGAAACTCAGACGGCCGTACTCCTCAATGTCACCCTTGCGCCATGCCTCGGCTCCGGCTATCACACGCTCCTGCTCTGTGTACCAGTGCTCGGCACGCTTACGCCAGTTATCGGGCAGGCGGTCCTTATATGTATCGTACACATCGCGCGGAACCATGCGGAAATATGTCTCGCCAAACTTGCCGTACTCCATACCTGCATAGGCCAGCAGGGCGTATGCGGCACTTCGGCACTCATCGACCCTCATATTGAACTTGCTGCCTGCCAGAGTACGCTCCACACCGCTAAAGAAAATGGCAATTTCATACGGTTTCATCGTGGATTTGGTAGGAATCAGCTCGTAGGTATCGTCCTTGGTGTCCAGATACAGCAGATGGTCCTTTCTGGAATACATCTCGCAACTCTGGTCCAATTTACCGCTGCTTACGCCCACGTAGTTGTTCTCGGACGCCATTGCAATGGTAATCATCTCAAGGGCTGAAAGCTGAATATTGTTCACCTTACACAGGGCCGACAGGAACACCAGACATACGGCGGCCGATGAAGACAGACCGCCAATGGGAAGCGTACCCTCAATCACACCGCAGAGTCCGGTTGAAAGGGTATAACGCTGAGCCAGGGCGATGGTCACACCGCGCAGATAATCGGCCCAGTCGTTCTGCTTGACATCGGCAATCTCGCGGATATGGAACTGCGCACGCTTGTCAAACTGCAGCGACTGGAGTTCTATCACTCCGTTCTGTTTTGAGCTGTAGGCAAAGTATATGCCCCGGTCTATCGCCAAACCGGTTATCCTACCCAGCTGATGGTCCACATGAGCACCTATCGGGCAAATGCGGTACGGGCAGAACGCCACATCCTCAGGGTCCTTTCTGTAAGTCTCTTCAAATATCTCCTCGCACTTCATGATCAAAATCCGTTAGGGTTCTGTTTTTGCCAGTTCCAGCTGTCACGCACCATCTCGTCCAGTCCGAACTCAGCCTTCCAGCCCAACTCCCGCTCCGCCTTGGAGGGGTCGCTGTAGCAGGTGGCAATATCGCCCGGACGACGGGGCTTAATGCTGTACGGAACCTTGACGCCGTTTACTCTCTCAAATGCCTTTACCACATCCAGCACCGAGTATCCGTGACCGGTGCCAAGGTTGTAAAGTCCCAAGCCGCACTTGCGCTCAATTGCCTTGAGTGCGCAAACATGACCGCGTGCCAGATCCACCACATGTATGTAATCACGCACACCTGTGCCGTCGGGGGTATCGTAGTCATTGCCGAAAACGCCCAATTCATCGCGTTTTCCCACCGCCACCTGTGTCTCGTAAGGCATCAGGTTGTTAGGAATGCCGTTGGGGTTCTCACCAATCAGGCCGCTGGGATGAGCGCCTATGGGGTTGAAGTAACGCAGCAGAACCACGTTCCACTCCTTATCGGCCGCCTGCATATCGGTCAACACATGCTCCAGCATGCTCTTGGTCCAGCCGTAGGGGTTGGTGCAGACACACTTGGGGCACTCTTCGGTGATGGGTATTATCTGCGGGTTGCCGTAAACGGTTGCGCGCGATGAAAAGATTATGTTCTT
>JAZMZT010000233.1:0-5472 GCA_045586125.1 Bacteroidaceae bacterium
ACGACGTTGATAGGCTGCAGGTGTAAAGGTGGTGACATCAAAGCCGAGCAGTACTAATTGCCCGAATTTTTCCTTAAGTCAGAAGACTTGTGAAAGACGCTCTAAAGAGAATCGCGACTTTGTGGTAGATATAGCAATTGGTTTGTGCTGTTTGTCAACCTTATTCAGGTGGCTATAGCAGCGGGGTTCCACCTCTTCCCATTCCGAACAGAGAAGTTAAGCCCGTTCACGCCGATGGTACTGCGCAAGTGGGAGAGTAGGTAGCCGCCGTCTTTCAAGAGAGCCGAGGATTCAATCTTCGGCTCTCTTGTTTTTTTCATTCAAAATTGTTTGGATGTTACAATTTAGGGGGTTACTGAAAACAATTGTTGTTTAATTGACTATATTTGCCTGTATGAAAAAACAGAACTTTAAGGTTATATTGTCTGCCATTCTTATACTGATGGGTCAGAGTATGGTATCAGATAGGGTGATGGCTCAGGAGCCGGATCCCAATTTCTTCATTTTCCTGGGTATAGGACAGTCCAATATGCAGGGCAAGGCTCCTATTGAGGCTCAGGATACAAGGTCCGATGCAAACTTTACCGATGCTGACTGGGCAAGGTACAAAAAGATGATTATTGTCAACAGCGACCAGTCAAAGGTGGGTACATGGGCAACGGCTAAACCGCCTATTGTACGTCCTGATACGCAGTTGGGCGTGACTGACTATTTTGGCCGTACACTTGTCAAGGGTCTTGATGAAAGATATAAGATAGGTGTTGTTGTAGTTGCTGTTGACGGATGTCAGATTGCGGCTTTTAGTAAGAACCGTAATGTATGCGAGAATAATCTTGAAGATGAGCAGTTGGCTGGTCATACCTGGGTTACAGGTGCTGCCCGCCAATATGGAAACTATCCCTATGGAAAGTTGGTGGAGATGGCCAAGATAGCTCAGAAATCGGGTGTAATAAAGGGTATTATCTTCCATCAGGGAGAATCCGGAGCCAATGATTCGTCATGGCTGCGTGATGTATATGCTCTTTATAACAATCTCCTTGCGGACCTGAATCTGTCCAATGATTCTGTTCCGTTCATAGCCGGTGAACCGTTGCGTTACTATAACGGCAATCCTGCTCCGGCATCGGGTGCCAGACAGTACATTGACATGCTGCCCAACTATTTCAAACAGCAGTCAGGTAAGAATATCGCCTATGTGGCTTCATCGGAGGGCCTTGGCAATTATGATGAGTATCATTTCAATGCAGCAGGTTACAGAACCTTGGGTAAGCGTTACGGTGATATAATGCTTCCGTTGCTGATTAAGCAGGGTGCTGTAGCATCGAACGTTGAGGTCTTGACGGATGAAGCCAAGAAGGATGTCATTTATGACCTTTTGGGACGCAGGCTTGATGCTCCTCAGAAGGGTGTAAACATAATAAACGGCAAGAAGGTGATCATCAGATGATGTGACCCAATGATATAAAAAGGATAATTTAAAAGGACAAATATTTTGCTTATGAGTAATTATGATTGGAAGTTTTCCACGATAGGTGGAAAGAACCGCGTGAACATCAAGAGCGGTGAGGATATCAAGCATCTGGGTGAACTTGACCAGAAGTTGTGGACAGTATTGAGTTCGCCGGTTGTAGGATTGGAGTTTGATGCCAAGACCCTCAAGATGCTGGACAGCAACAATGACGGCCGTATCCATGTAAATGAGGTGGTAAAGGCTGCCGAGTGGATAACATCAGTCATCAAGGATCCCGATATGCTCCTCAAGAAGGAGGACACACTTCCGCTCGATGCTTTCAATACCGATAATCCCGACGGCAAGAGGCTGCATGCTTCGGCCAAACAGATACTCAAGAACCTGGGACTCAAGAAAGACAGTATTTCTGTGGCCGATGCCGATGACAGCGTGGCCATATTCGCCAAGACCGGCCTGAACGGTGACGGCATCATAACTGTGCAGTCAACCCAGGATGAGGAACTCATCAAGACTATAGAGGCTTGCCTGGCTACTATGGGAGGCAAGGCTGACCGCAGCGGACTCCAGGGTGTGGACGCTGATCTGCTGGAAGCTTTCTACGGCGCTCTGGCTGACTACTCGGCATGGCAGAAGAAGGCTGCCGATGACAAGTCAATCTTTGCTTACGGTGACAATACCGCAGCCGTATACGATATAGTAAATCAGATCAAGGCCAAGGTTGCCGATTACTTTATGCGTTGCAAGCTGGCTGTATTCCATGCAGGCAGTGTCAATGCTCTTGACGTATCAGTAACACGTATCGAGACCATCAGCGACAAGGATCTGTCCGCATGTGCCGATGAGATTTCAACTTATCCGCTGGCTCGCATATCGGCCAATAACACTCTTCCTATCGATGAGCGCATCAACCCGGTTTGGCAGGCAACCATCAGCAAACTCAAGGCTCTGGCTCTTGACAAGGAGTTTGAGGGTGCTTCCGAGATTACCGAGGAGCAGTGGAACGCATTCGTAGCCAAGCTGGCTCCTTATGAGGCATGGCTGGGTGAGAAGGCCGGCGCTCAGGTTGAGAGCCTGGGTCTGGATCAGGTGAATGCAATACTCAATGCAGACCGCAAGGCTGATCTGCTCAAGATCATTGATGATGACAAGGCTTTGGAGTCAGAGTCACTCTCTATCGATGAGGTTGCAAAACTGCTGCACCTGTATCGTGACTTCTACACCTTCCTGTGCAACTTTGTATCGTTCCGTGACTTCTATGATCCTCAGGGCAAGGCAATATTCCAGGCAGGTGAACTCTATATCGATGAGCGCTGCTGCGAACTTTGTATCAAGGTGCCCGATATGGGACCGCACGCCACCGCAACCTCGCTGAGCGGTATGTACATCCTGTACTGCAACTGCGTGAACAAGATAAACGGTGACAAGATGATAATTGCAGCCGTTATGACTGACGGTGATGTATCTGATCTGCGTGAAGGCAAGAACGGTCTGTTCTACGACCGCGCCGGAGTGGAGTGGGATGCCACCGTATTCAAGATCATTGACAATCCTATCAGCATACGTCAGGCATTCTGGTCGCCTTACAACAAGATTGGCCGCTACATTGAGACCACAATCGAGAAGCGTGCAGCCGAGAAGGACAGCAAGGTTATGGCCGATATGACCGCCAAGGTTGACAATGCCGGTAAGGACGGCGCTGCAGGAGCAGAGAAGAAGAAACCGTTTGATATCGCTGCATTTGCCGGTATCTTTGCCGCCATCGGCTTGGCTGTGAGCGGCTTGGCATCGGCCCTGTCAAAGATGTCGGAATCAGTGGCTGACTGGGCTTGGTGGAAGTGGTTCATACTTGTTATTGTGATTATGCTTGTAATCTCCGGCCCGTCCATGATTCTGGCCTGGCTCAAGATCCGCAAGCGTAACCTGTCTCCGCTGCTCAATGCCAACGGTTGGGCAATAAACGCATCTGTCAAGGTTAACATGACATTCGGCGCCACTCTTACAGAGGTTGGACGTAGCCCGCTCAAGGCAGAGCCCGATCCGTTTGCCGACAAGACTCCCTGGTGGAAGAAACTCATTTGCTGGCTCATCGGTCTGGGTCTGGTATTCTGGCTCTGCTACTCACAGAACTGGATATACAAGTGGACTAATGAAAATCCCAAGTGGCATCACGAGAAGACTGTCAAGACTGTGACACCGCCACTTGAAGTAACAGAATAAGGTATAGGAGAATCCTTCCCCACAACAAAAAGAGGTCCCGATTTGGGACCTCTTTTTAGTTGCGGAGGAAGGATTCGAACCCCCGACCTTTAGGTTATGAGCCTAACGAGCTACCTCTGCTCCACTCCGCGATTTCCGTTTTGCGAGTGCAAAGATACTCCTTTTGTGCAATCCGGACAAATCTTTTAGTGTTATTCTTTGCCTGATACACATTTTTTGTACTTTTGTAACCCTATTTGAAGCTATGGAGAATCCAAAAACACGACTTCAGTTCATCGCAGCCGCCAAGGACCTCTTTGTAAAGAAGGGTTATGACGAGACCACGATGATAGACATAGCCCAGGAGGCTGGTCTGAGCCGACGCACCCTCTATGCTTATTTTGAGAGCAAGGTAGAGGTGTTTCAGGCTGTAATCAACAGTGAGGTTGAGAAGGTACTCAATCAACTTTCCGAGATTGCAAGGCAGAACATGCCGGTGCAGCAGAAGATCGTTGAGTTTGTATTCGGATATTTCCGACTCATCAAGGAGACCGTCGACCGCAACGGTACCTTGAGATCGGGGTTCTTCCGTAACAGCTGGGGCTTGGAGCATTTCCGTAAGGGATTTGACGTAAAGCAGAAGCAGCTGCTGCAGGAGATCATATCGGAGGGAAAGACATCGGGTGCGTTTGATGTGGTAAGCGTAAAGCGTACGGCAGAGATCATGCATAACTGCATGCGCGGATTCGAGGCTCCATACATTCGCGGTAAACTCTGGCAGGGCAATACCAGAGAAGAGATCCGTTTTGAGGCACGCCGTCTTATCTATGGCGCCCTCGGTTACAGTGAATCAAAAAACAATCAATAGTTAATATGGGAAAACTTTCAGGAAAGACGGTGCTCATTACAGGAGCTACCCGTGGAATCGGTCTGGCTATGGCCCAGTTGTTTGCAGCAGAGGGCGCTGACCTGGCATTCGTGTATATCAACAGTGTGGAGAAGGCTCAGGCCATGGAGAAGGAACTCAGTGCCAATGGTATCAAAGCCAAGGGTTATCGCGTGGACGTAGCCAGTTATGAGGGTGCCGTACAGATGGTTGACGAGGTGGTCAAGGAGTTTGGCCGTATAGATATACTGGTTAACAATGCAGGTATCACACGTGACGGCCTGATGATGCGCATGAACGAGCAGCAGTGGGATGAGGTGATCGATACCAACCTTAAATCGGCATTCAACTTTATCAAGGCCTGCTCTGCACAGATGATGCGTCAGCGCAGCGGTAACATCCTTTGCGTATCATCGGTGGTAGGTCTTCACGGAAACGCCGGTCAGACCAACTATTCTGCATCAAAGGCAGGTCTTGTAGGTCTTACCAAGTCTGTTGCCAAGGAGTTTGCTTCACGCGGCATCCGTGCCAACGTGATTGCTCCGGGTTTTGTGCTGACTGAGATGACCACAGGCAAGATCCCTGAGGAGAAACTGGCCGAGTGGTGCAAGTCAATTCCCCTGCAGCGCGGTGCTCAGGTTGAGGAGATTGCCAAGGCAGCCCTGTTCCTTGTGTCCGATGACAGTTCATACATCACCGGTCAGGTTCTGCAGGTAGACGGCGGAATGAGCATGTAATGGAGGTACTCTACGAGGATAATCACATTATTATTGTCTCCAAGCGGGCTGGCGAGATAGTTCAGGGTGACAAGACCGGCGACGTTCCGTTGTCGGACATTGTAGCTGCATACCTGAAGGAGAAATACTCCAAGCCCGGCAATGTTTTTGTTGGTGTGCCGCACCGTCTGGACCGCCCCGTA
>JAZMZT010000234.1:0-21947 GCA_045586125.1 Bacteroidaceae bacterium
TTATTACCTTGAAACGGCACGCATAATTCGTCAGAGCCTTAATGAGGCAGGCCTGAAAGCCCTGGGCGGCGAGAACGCTCCCTATATCTGGGCACAGACTCCCGGCGGCATCAGTTCGTGGGAGTTCTTTGACAGGTTGCTTGGAGAGGCAGGGGTAGTGGTTACCCCGGGATCGGGTTTCGGCCCGGCCGGTGAAGGCTGGTTCCGCATAACATCGTTTGCAGACCGACAGCGTACCATAGAGGCAATGGAGAGAATAAAGAAGATATTGTAACAGAAATAGATGGACAGAGAAGCAGTTCTAATTCTTGAAGACGGTACCCGATACCGTGGCCGCTCGTTCGGCTACGAGAAGTCCGTATCGGGCGAGTTGGTCTTCTACACAGCCATGACCGGTTACCCGGAGAGTCTTAGCGATCCTTCATACAAGGGACAGATCCTTGTGCCTACATTCCCATTGATAGGCAATTACGGAGTTCCAAGTGATGAGGTTGTCAATGGTATTTCCAAGTTCTATGAGTCGGACAGAATTCAGTGTTCGGCTCTTGTCATTTCTCAGTATTCGGCCGAATACAGCCATTGGGACTCGGCCAAGAGTCTGGGTGAATGGCTTAAGAAGTGGGAGGTTCCGGGTATTTACGGCATTGATACAAGAGCTCTTACAAAGCGTCTGCGTGAGAAAGGCGCCATGCTGGGCAAGATTGTGTTCGGCGATGAGGATATCCCGTTCTACGACCCCAACAAGGATAATTTGGTAGCCCAGGTTTCATGCCCCGATATAAAGTACTACGGAAACGGCAAGTACAAGGTGCTTATGGTGGATTGCGGCATGAAGAACAACATCCTGCGCTGTCTGCTTGACTATAACGTCCAGATCAAGCGTGTGCCCTGGAACTATGATTTCAGCGGTGAGGATTATGACGGTCTGTTCATATCAAACGGCCCCGGTGACCCTGCCATGTGCACCGAGACTATAGCCAATATACGTAAGGCACTGCAGCAGGACAGACCTATCATGGGTATCTGCCTGGGCAACCAGTTGCTGGCACTTGCCGCAGGAGCCAAGACTTACAAACTCAAGTACGGTCACCGCGGACACAACCAGACAGTCCGCATTCCGGGTACTCACAAGTGCTTTGTGACATCACAGAACCACGGATTTGCCATTGATGACAGTACGCTGCCCTCAGATTGGGAACGTATGTTCGAGAATCTGAATGACGGCACGAACGAGGGTATCAAGCATAAGTCAAAACCCTTCTTCTCGACCCAGTTCCATCCCGAAGCATCCAGCGGACCGACCGATACCGGTAACCTGTTCGGTATGTTTGTGGAGAATATGATCAATTACTCTAAGAAATGAATGATGCTATGGAAGATGTGAAGAGAGTACTTGTGCTCGGATCCGGAGCACTCAAGATAGGTCAGTCAGGTGAGTTTGACTATTCCGGTTCGCAGGCCCTGAAGGCTCTGCGCGAGGACGGCAAATACACCATTCTTATAAATCCCAATATCGCCACAGTCCAGACATCCGAGGGTGTGGCCGATGCCATCTATTATCTGCCCATCACTCCCGCATTCGTGGAGAAGGTTATCCAGAAGGAGAAACCTGATGGTATCATGCTTGCGTTCGGCGGCCAGACAGCCCTGAACTGCGGTGTTGAACTGTACAAGAACGGCATACTTGAGAAATACGGCATCAAGGTACTGGGAACTCCGGTTCAGGCTATCATCAACACCGAGGACCGTGAACTCTTTGCCGATATGATGCGCTCCATCAACGTGAAGACCCCGCGCAGCGAGGCCGTAAGCAATATGGAGGAGGCTTTGAAAGTAGTCAAGGAGATTGGTTATCCGGTAATTGTACGTGCCGCCTATACACTGGGCGGTCTGGGTTCCGGTTTCTGCTCCAATGACGAGGAACTCAAGAAAGTGGCAGCATCGGCATTCTCATATTCTCCGCAGATTCTGGTCGAGGAGTCACTCAAGGGCTGGAAGGAGATTGAGTATGAGGTGGTTCGTGACCGTTATGACAACTGCATCACGGTCTGCAACATGGAGAACTTTGACCCGCTGGGCATCCATACCGGTGAGAGCGTGGTTGTGGCTCCGTCACAGACTCTGAGTGACCACGAGTATCACAAACTGCGCCGCATTGCAATCGATATCATCCGTCACGTGGGTATAGTGGGAGAGTGCAACGTCCAGTATGCACTGGATCCCAACTCTGACGATTACCGTGTGATTGAGGTTAACGCCCGTCTGAGCCGCTCATCGGCCCTGGCATCAAAGGCTACCGGTTATCCTCTGGCTTTTGTGGCAGCAAAACTGGGCCTGGGTTATGGCCTGGATGAGATTCCCAACTCTGTCACCAAGGTTACATCGGCCTGCTTTGAGCCTGCCTTGGACTACGTGGTATGTAAGATTCCGCGTTGGGATCTGGGTAAGTTCGAGGGCGTTTCACGTCTGATTGGCTCCAGCATGAAGTCCGTGGGTGAGATTATGTCCATAGGACGTACCTTTGAGGAGGCTATCCAGAAGGGTATGCGTATGATAGGTCAGGGGCTGCACGGATTTGTATGCAACAACGTTCATGTGCCCGATATCGAGGCTGAGCTGGTGAATCCTACCGACCGCCGTCTGCCGGCCATTGAGCAGGCTTTCGCTCAGGGTTATACCGTAGATAAACTGCATGAACTGACCAAGATTGACAAGTGGTTCCTGTGCCGTCTGGCCAACATTCACAATATCAAGGAGCAACTGGCTAAGGCAGGTGAACTGAAGAAGGTATCCGACGATCTGCTGCGTGAGGCCAAATGCATGGGATTCAGTGATTATCAGATTGGTAAACTTACCATATCGGGCGACCAACTCAATCCTCATGAGAAGCAGGCTGCAGTACGCAAATACCGCAAGGGTCTGGGTATCCTGCCTGTCGTAAAGCAGATTGATACGCTGGCCGGCGAGTATCCCGCCTTTACCAACTACCTCTATCTGACCTATAACGGCTCAGAGAATGATGTTGAGTTTGAGCAGGACAACAAATCCGTAATAGTACTGGGTAGCGGTGCTTACCGAATCGGTTCAAGCGTGGAGTTTGACTGGTGCGGTGTGGCTGCCGTAAAGAAGATTCAGGAGATGGGCTACCGCTCAGTGATGATCAACTACAATCCTGAGACCGTAAGTACTGACTACGATACATGTGACCGTCTGTTCTTTGATGAACTGACTCTGGAACGTGTGCTTGATATATGTGACCTGGAGGCTCCCAAGGGCGTTATCGTATCAACCGGCGGACAGATTCCCAATAACCTGGCACTGCTGCTTGACCATGAGGGCGTGAACATACTGGGAACATCGGCCAAGTCAATAGATATGGCCGAGGACCGTCAGAAGTTCTCCGAGATGTGCGATTCGCTGGGTATTGACCAGCCGCGCTGGAAGGAACTTACCAGTATGGATGATATCTGGAGCTTTGTGGATGAGGTGGGTCTGCCTGTGCTTATCCGTCCGTCATACGTGCTCTCAGGTGCCGCCATGCGCGTGGTAAGTGACCGTGCCGAACTTGAGACCGCGCTCAACAACGCCGCTGTGGTAAGTCAGGAGCATCCCGTTGTGGTGACCGAGTTCCTGCAGCGCGCCAAGGAGGTTGAGATTGATGCTGAGGCCCAGAACGGCGGGATCAAGGGCTACGCCATCAGTGAGCACATCGAGTTTGCGGGAGTCCATTCAGGTGACGCTACAGTGGTGTTCCCGGCTCAGAAACTCTACTACGAGACCATCCGTCAGATAAAGAAGATATCCAAGAAGATTGCATCGGCCCTGAACATATCTGGCCCCTTCAACATACAGTTCCTGGCCAAGGAGAACAGTATCAAGGTCATTGAGTGTAACCTGCGTGCATCACGCTCGTTCCCCTTTGTGAGCAAGATCACCAAGTTCAACTTTATCGGTATGGCTACCGAGATTATGCTGGGCAAGGAGGTTGAGCCTTTCGGCAAGACGTTTGCCGATATAGACTATGTGGGTGTCAAGTGCTCACAGTTCTCGTTTGCACGTCTGCTCAAGGCCGATCCCATTCTGGGTGTTGATATGGCATCGACCGGTGAGGTTGCCTGCATAGGTGACAACTATCATGAAGCTCTGCTCAAGAGTATGATATCGGTAGGCACACGCGTTCCTTCAAAGGAGAAGGGCGTCCTGCTGTCATCGGGTCCCACAAAGTCCAAGATTGATTTGCTGGATGCAGCACGCATACTGAGTGATTACGGCTATAACCTTTACGCCACCAGCGGTACTGCCAAGTTCCTTGAGGAGAACGGTATAATGGTCAAGGAGGTGCTTCACTGGCCGGATTCGGACGAGAAGCCCAATGTAATTGACTATATGCGCGGCGGTAAGATTGACCTGGCCATCAACATACCCAAGAACAATACGGCGCGTGAGTTGCAGAACGGTTACCTGATACGTCGTACGGCGGTTGACTTCAATATTCCGCTTATCACAAACGCCCGTCAGGCAAGTGCGTTCATCTATGCCTTCTGCAAGATCGGTGTTGACGGTCTTGCCATTAAGAGAATTGACGAATACGTATAAAAATGGAAGAATTGCATCACGAATGCGGAGTGTTTGGCATATACGGTGTTGAGAATGCCGCCCAGTATGCCTATTATGCATTGCACAGCCTTCAGCACCGCGGTCAGCAGGGTTGTGGAATAGTAAGTGCCGATAAACAGGGCATGCATCTGCATAAGGGTGCGGGGCTCGTGATTGAGATATTCGGTCAGAATCATCTGGACGAACTGACAGGCAACATTGCCATAGGCCATGTCCGATATCCGACCACCAATGTGGGCGGTCTGGAGAATATCCAGCCGTTCACGTTCCATCATTATACGGGCGATTTTGCTTTAGCACACAACGGTAATATCATCAATTCCAAGGAGTTACGCCTTTATCTGGAGCGTCGCGGAAGCCTGCTTCAGACTACATCGGACAGTGAGTTGTTTGCTCATCTGATAAAGAAGGATCCCACCGAGGAGGACCGTATTACCAATATCATCAATGCCCTTAACATGATTGAGGGCGCATTCTCATTGGTTATCATGACTCCCAACCGCATCTATGCCTGCCGTGACAAATACGGATTCCATCCGCTCTCAATCGCCAAGTTGGGTGACGGTTATGTGGTTGCCAGCGAAACCTGTGCTTTCGATGCCATAGGCGCTGAATTCATCCGTGACGTCAATCCGGGCGAGGTGATATCCATAGATCATCACGGCATACGCTCAAATGACTACTCCAAACTGCGCAGTCACCGCATGTGTGTTATGGAGTATATCTATTTCTCACGTCCGGACAGCGATATTGAGGGTTGCAACGTACACTCGTTCCGCAAACTCTCGGGCCGTCTGCTCTATGAGGAGCATCCTGTTGAGGCCGATATCGTAGTAGGCGTGCCGGATTCAAGCCTGAGCGCCGCGATGGGTTACGCCGAGGCCAGCGGCATTCCGTATGAGATGGGTCTGCTCAAGAGCAAATATGTGGGCCGTACGTTTATCCAGCCCGCTCAGGAACTCCGTGACAAGGGTGTCAAAATGAAACTGTCACCCGTGCGCAGTATCGTGAACGGCAAGCGTGTGATCCTTATTGACGACTCTATAGTACGCGGTACCACATCACGTCAGATTGTACGTATGCTGCGTGAGGCCGGCGCCACAGAGGTTCATGTGTGCATTGCAAGTCCCAAGTACGCATATCCCTGCTACTACGGCGTGGATACCGGCACATATGAAGAACTTATCGGAGCAAGTCATTCTGTCGAGGAGATACGTGACTTCATCGGAGCAGATTCGCTCTATTATCTGTCACTGGAGTCGCTTTACAAGGCATCCGGCCGCAGTATGGAACAGTGCCAGCTCTGCACCGCCTGCTTCAACGGAGATTATCCCACAAATCTTTATGCTCACGAGCAGGAAAAATGCTAACTTTGCGAGCATAATCTTTTGAATATGGGAAAGTTCAGTACAATCTTCAAGTCATCGGTATTGGCAGGTATCTGCATTGGAATTGCAGGATTCGGTTTTCTGGCTCTTGGTGGTGTTGTAGGCGCAGTAATGTTCGCATTCGGCCTTATCACCGTAGTCTGCTACAAACTCAAACTCTATACCGGTACTGCCGGATTCATTGAGAAGGGACAGGTGGGGGATTTGCTTCTTATCCTGGTAGGCAATATCGTAGGATGCCTGCTGGTGGCTCTGCTTGCCAGAGTTTCTCCCATGCCTCTGCAGGACGCAGCCCAGAAGATTCTGGCCGGACGTCTGGCCATCGGCCCCGTAAAAGCCGGTCTGCTTGCAATAGGTTGCGGATTCCTGATGACTACAGCCGTGACTTTTGCACGCCGTAACCAGTGGCTGCCGCTGCTCTTTGCAGTCCCCATGTTCATTCTGTGCGGATTCCCGCACTGCATAGCCGATGCATTCTACTACCTGACAGTTCCCTTCAGTTTCATTAAGGAGAACCTGGGTAGCGTGCTGCTGCTCTATGTATGCCTGGTTATAGGCAACTTCATAGGCTGCAACCTCTATCGCTTCATAATGATAGGCGAGGAGAAGGTCTGAAAACCTCTTTTACATTACGGGACGGAACTGTTTCTGCTGCTCGTTATAGACATAGTCATACTCCAGCAGATACTTCTTTATCTCTTCAGGGTCTCTGTCAAATGAATAGCACAAAGACTCCAGTGAGTCAAATTCCTGGTCTCTTAAAAGCATATTCACTGCCGATACCAACATGGCAGGGTCTTGAGGTAGGTATTCCATAACATTTTTTTGCAGTGCAAAGTTACACTCTTTTCCTTCAGTAGGGAAATTTTGCACTATCTTTGCGGCCATGAATTTCAGTGGTATAATAGTAGGCGCTGCAGTCTTTCTCAGCATCGGCATGTGTCATCCTGCCGTCATCAAAATGGAGTATTATTGGGGTAAGAAAAGCTGGTGGGTCTGGCTTCTGGTAGGTCTGCTATGCTGCATTCTGTCCTTGCTGGTCAAGAACCAGACCTTATCGACAATAATAGGCGGTTTTGCATTCTCCTGCCTGTGGGGAATAGGCGAGATGTTCCAGCAGGAAAAACGTGTGCTCAGAGGCTGGTTTCCTGAGAATCCCGCCCGCCACGATTATTACGAGTCAATAAGAAAGAAAACCTCCAAATAAAGGACTCAGTCCATCGGATATACAACTCCCCACTGTTTGCGCAGGGAATCCATCACCTTCATTATGTCAAGAGTCTCCTGGTGAGGCATGTAGGGTGATTCAAGCCAGCCGTTCTTAAGGGCCTCCTTGCAGGCTATAACCTGATACTCATATCCTGTTATCTGTGTTGCCGGCTTTTCAAATACAGCCGTCGGCTTGTAGTCGTTATAGACCGTTATGCGCTCGGGACAGTTTATGTTGTCCACAATCAGATAACCTTCGGTGCCGCAGATCTGACCCAGACGGCCGCACAGGCAAAGGGTGCTGGACTGTATGTTGGCAATCTTTCCGTCACGGTATGACCAGCTGATGGAGTTGTGCATGTCCATTCCGGTGCTGCTCTTGATGCAGTTGGTGCTCTCATTGATGATATCGGCTCCAAAGTACATGCGGCAGAAGTTGATGCTGTATACGCCAAGGTCCAGAAGTGCGCCTCCGCAGAGGTCCGGACGCAGTATTCGCTCCTTGAACTCCATCATATAGCAAAGGCTGGCGTTCAGCAGACGGGGTTGGCCTATGGCACCGCTGTCAAGCAGTTCCTTTACCTTCAGGGACAACGGCATATAACGTGTCCAGATGGCCTCGGTTATGAATATTCCTTTCTTGTGAGCCAGGTTGAGCAGGGCATCGGCCTCACGGGCATTGGCTGTGAAGGCCTTCTCGCAGAGTACGGGCTTGCCGGCGTTTATGGCAAGGCTGGCATGCTCAAAGTGGTGGGAGTGTGGAGTGGCAACATATACCAGGTCAACCTCCGGGTCCTCGACCATCTCCTTGTATGAGCCGTAGGCCTTCTGGAAGCCCCAATGCTTTGCAAACTCCTGAGCGCGGCCCAGATCACGTGCTGCGATTGCATATTTCATTGACTTGTCCAGGCCGGTAAGTGTCTCGGCCATCTTGTCGGCAATCCAGCCGGCTCCTATGATTCCGATTTTCATAATTAATTGATATAGTAAGGTTTATTTGCGCTTTCCTCCGTAAAGCTGGAACATGTTCATCTGCGCCCATGCGGTAGGTTTGAGTCCTGAGTCTGTCATGGTGGCATCAAGAGTGGTTATTCTGCCTGCAAAAGTCAGGTCCACGAATGTGCAGAACAAATCAACCGAACCGGGAAGCCAATCGGCAACCTCATGGCCGATGCCCTCAAACCTGATGAACCAATGCGGGATATCCTGACGGTTCAGTGCCTTGTCCATCTTCTTGCCGCCGTGCATCTTTTTGCCGAACGGGAGTCCCAGACTCTTATATGTCACAATCCTGTCCTTGGTTCCGTGCATAAGCATGGTAGGTGCCGGATCGGTGGCGTATCTGAGTTTGCTGTCACGGCACATCACACCGCCCGAGTAGGGTATTACCGCTGCCGGTTTCCAGCCGGCAGGCAGGGCCGATGCGCCCGGCATTGAATTGGCTCTGTAATAATCCAGTTGCAGGATGGTGATTGCTCCGGCTGAACTGCCGGTAAGAATCAGTTTGGAAGGATCTATATCCAGCATAGCGGCATTTGAGCAGACCCATGCAACAGCATCGGCACAATCCTGAACGGCAATGTCAATGCAGTACATGAAAAGATCCGGGAGTTTGAGCAGTTTGCTGTGGCTTGCCACCATGGCGCTATCCTTGAAACCGAGTCTGTAATCTGTTGAGATGACCGTAAAACCGTGTTCTGTGAGAGCGCTTGCCCATCTTTTCATCTGATCGTTGTTACGCGCTCCGCTGAAGAATCCTCCACCGAACACCATCAGCACTGCGGCCTTATCGGCTCTGGGGATTTCAGGTTTGTATACATCAAGGCAGAGGAACGTATCACGTTCTACGAAACGGTATGTGTCGCATCTGAGTTCCTGGGGATGCACTGTTTGGGCATTCAGAGTGCCTGACAGGCATATGAATGCACCGACAATTGCATAAATGATATAATGCGATTTACTTTTCATTACAAAGAATTCAGATAGCCAGATGTAAAGATACGGGAAAATGCTAAATTTGCATCAAATCGGAATAAAAAACAAAAAGACATGAGAAAGTTTTCAATATTGCTTGCCGCCTTGCTGGCGTTCTCATCGGTCCGTGCGGATGAGGGTATGTGGATGCTTCCAACAATCAAGAAGATGAATCAGGCCGACATGAAGAAACTGGGCCTGAAGATCAAGGCAACAGACATCTATAATGAGAAGAAGGCCTCTATTAAGGATGCCGTAGTACATTTCGGGGGTGGCTGTACCGCCGAAATCATTTCAGAGAAGGGTCTGCTGGTAACCAACCACCATTGCGGATACTCAAGTATTCAGGGCCTTTCAACTCCGGAGCACAACTATCTGGAGGACGGTTATTGGGCAATGAGCCTGGAGGAGGAGATTCCCGTTCCCGGTCTTACGGTTACGTTCCTTCAGAGTATGACAGATATCACCGGCATGAAACAGGATAAGGCTGATAAACTGATTGCAAAGATGCGTGAGGATAATCCTGACTGCCAGGTGCTGGTTACAGACTTCTATAACGGGAACCAGAGTTATATCATAGTAAACAAGGTTTACCGTGACGTAAGGTTCGTAGGCGCTCCTCCTGCATCGGCCGGAAAATTCGGCGGTGAGACTGACAACTGGATGTGGCCGCGTCATACCTGTGATTTCTCAATGTTCCGCGTATATACCGGTCCTGACGGAGAGCCTGCCGATTACAGCGTGGAGAACATCCCTCTGCGTCCCAAGCAGTTCCTGAGCATATCGCTCAAGGGTATTGAGGAGGGCGATTTCGCCATGATCATGGGTTATCCCGGCCGTACCCAGCGATTCCAGACCGCAGCCCAGTTGGAGCAGATGATGCAGGTTCAGGATGTCCGTATTGCAGCCCGTACCGCACGTCAGGATGTGATGTGGCAGGGTATGCGCTCCAACGATACCATCGGACTCCAGTATGCCAACAAGTATGCCTCATCGGCCAACGGCTGGAAGAAATGGCAGGGCATGAGGGAGTGCTTTGAGAATCTTGACGTAATTGGACGTCAGCGTCAGAAAGAGGCCGATTTCATGGCATGGGTAAACGCCAAGCCCAAACGTCAGGCCAAATACGGAAACGTGATTGATGTCATTGAGGAGAACGTAAAGAAGAATACCGAGTATAACCTGCGTAATTCCGTATTCAGCGAGAGTCTGGGCAACATTGAACTGCTCCGTATCGCGCAGATGAACGATGCTGACCGCGAATCATTCTACCGCAACTACAGCCCTTCATTGGACCGCGACATTACTAAGGCCATGGTTAAGTTCTACACTGACAATGCCAGTCCCAAGGATTCTCTTGACCTGTCATTGCTGAATATTGACAACATATTCATTTACAGTGCATATACCAGTCCGGAAAGACTGGCGTCGTTTGACGGTCAGGATCTTTCTCTGGATCCCGCAAAAGAACTGAACGATCAGTTCAGCGCTGCACGCCGCCGTATAAACGCATCTTATTCATATGAGGCTGCCGCATTGCGCGACTCTGCATCAAACCTGTTCACAGCAGGACTGATGGAGTGGACCAAGGGTGCCAAGTCATATCCTGATGCCAACTCTACCTGCCGTCTTACATACGGCACCGTCCAGGGTTATACCACCAAGGAGGGCAAGAATTA
Source organism: Bacteroidaceae bacterium (assembly GCA_045586125.1). Classification (GTDB taxonomy): domain Bacteria; phylum Bacteroidota; class Bacteroidia; order Bacteroidales; family Bacteroidaceae; genus Colenecus. Next base: position 10,868 of record JAZMZT010000234.1, read on the forward strand.
TGATTTCTACACCAATATGAAGGGTGTCATTGACAAAGAGGATCCCACAAATTACGAATTCCGTGTTCCTGCCCGTCAGAAGGAACTGTATCAGAAGCGTGACTTCGGTCAGTATGCAGGTCCCGACGGAGAGGTTCCCACCTGCTTTATCACCAATCTGGATATCACCGGCGGTAACTCAGGCAGTCCCGTAATGGATGCCGAGGGTAATCTTATCGGCCTTGCATTTGACGGTAACTGGGAGGCCATGAGCGGTGACGTTATATTTGAGCCTGAACTGCAGCGCTGCATCTGCGTTGACATACGCTATGTGCTCTGGATGATGGATAAGTTCGGCGGCGCAGGCTATCTGCTTGATGAAATGAACATTGTAAAATGAAAAAGATTGTAGTTCTGAGTGGCTCCGGCATCAGTGCCGAGAGCGGTATTTCAACATTCCGTGGAGGAAACGGCCTTTGGGACAACGAGCCTGTAGAGGCCGTGGCCACCATTGACGGCTGGTATCGTGATCCTGCCCGTGTGCTGCGTTTCTATAACGAACGCCGCGCACAGTTGGCAACCGTAGAACCCAATGAGGCTCACAGGATCGTTGCAGAACTTGAAAAGGACTTTGACGTTACCGTGGTCACTCAGAACGTGGATAACCTGCATGAGCGCGCCGGCAGCACCAATATCATACATCTGCACGGTGAACTCACCAAGGTCCGTCCTGAGGATACCTACACCGATATGGACTGGTGGAGTGAGCGCTACGTCCAGGATATCGGCTATAAACCTATCAATCTGGGAGACAAGGGAGGTCCGCATAATACCCAACTGCGTCCGCATATTGTATGGTTCGGCGAGCAGGTGCCCAACCTTCAGAAAGCCGCCGAGGCCGTAAGCAAGGCCGATATCCTGCTGATCATAGGAACCTCCATGCAGGTATACCCGGCAGCCGGACTCTACCAGTATGCTCCTTCAGGATGCAGAATCTATATGGTTGATCCGGATCCCGCAGCAGCCGCACATGTAAGCGGAGTAGTCCATATACAGGCTGTCGCAACAGAGGGAATGCGCAAGTTCCGTGAAATGGTAGAGTAGGCTGCACATGATAACTAAAGACAGTATAGAGACCGCCTACGCATTTCTGCATCAGAAACTCAGAGTCTATGAGCACTCCACTCTGGATTGGCAGAAAGACGACATAGAGATGATAATAGGCGACTATGCTGACCAGATCAATCCCGAACTCCTGTCATTGCTCTCTCAAGGACGTCCGGATTACCTTAAAGACCATAAAAAATTCCAGGACGACATAACCCATGCGGTTGCCGTCCTGGAAAATATGCTTTGAGTTTTACTGTTTGTTCTCCTCTTCAAGAGTGTAGAAGGAGCTGCCGTCAAAGCAGTGTGTGCAGATGCTCTCCTTGGGTAGGCCGATGGCTTTAACCAATGCTTCCAATGAACTGAATTTCAGTGTAGTAAGCTGTAAACGCTTGGCTATTTCCTGAACCATCTTCTCATATTCAGGTGTACCTGTGGTGGCATACTTCTTGAGTGTCTCCTGACTGGGATTCTCACCCTCAAAGTCCTGAATGATACGACGTGTTATAAGTTCCAGGTCATTCTTGCTGGCCGAAAAGTTTACAAACGGGCAGCTGTAGATAAGCGGCGGGCATGAGATTCTCATATGTGCAGCCTTTACGCCTGATGCATAGAAGTCGCGAGAATTATCCTTGAGCTGTGTGCCGCGTACGATACTGTCATCGCAGAACACCAGGCGCTTTCCGTTGAGAATGTCCTTGTTTGAGATAAGTTTCATCTTGGCCACAAGGTTACGTCTCTCCTGGTCGGTAGGCATGAATGAACGGGGCCATGTGGGAGTGTACTTGGCCACAGCCCTTACATAAGGGCATTTGTGACCCTCGGCATAACCTACAGCCATACCCAGACCGCTGTCGGGAATACCGCAGGCACCATCAACCTCGACATCATCATCGCGTCCCATAACGCGTCCCAGTTCGTTGCGAACATCCTCGGCGTTACGGCCCTCATAGCAACTGGTGGGGAATCCGTAATAAACCCACAGGAAAGAGCATATCTGGTTTTTCTTGTTGGGCTTGCGCAGTTCCTCATAGCCATTCTCAGTAATCCTGATTATCTGGCCGGGGCCGATGTGCAACTTTGTCTCATATCCAAGATTGGGGAATGCGGTAGTCTCGGTTGTAACGGCTATTGCTCCGTCTTTCTGACCCAATGCGATAGGAGTGCGTCCCCATGAGTCACGGGCGGCAATGATACCCTGTTCGGTAAGAAGCAGCATTGAGCAGGATCCCTTGATTGTCTTATAGACATTCTCGATGCCGTCAACGTAATCCTTACCTTTTATGATGAGCAGGGCTATAAGTTCAGTGATATTTATCTTGCCGCTGCTGAACTCGCTCAGGTGCATGTTCTCGGCAAGCAGCTTGTCACAAATCTCTTCCTTGTTGTTTATTTTGGCAACGGTAACCAGGGCGAATCGTCCCAGGTGACTGTTCATCAGCATGGGCTGAGCATCGGTATCACTTATTACACCTATGCCGCTGCCGCCGCAGAAACGGTCAAGTTCACATTCAAACTTGCTCCTGAAGTAATCGTTTTCAAGGTTGTGTATGCTGCGCTTGAATCCCAGATCAGGGTGGTAGGTTACCATACCGGCGCGGCTTGTTCCAAGATGTGACTGATAATCAGTTCCGTAAAAAAGATCATTGATACATCTCGCTTTCGAGACGACTCCAAAAAATCCGCCCATTTGCTATCGAGTAAATGTGTTTAGTATTCTGGGCGCAAAATTACAACAACTCTCTGAATTATGTTGCAACCCGAAACCTCCCTTTATCAACAAGTTTAGTTAAGAAAATACAAAGCCATTACGCAGGTTAATATGGTATTGGAGCGAGCGAATGCCTGGAGCGAGACCGCGGTTCCGGAGGGCCGCAAAGCGACCAAAGGGAGCGCGTTTACGGAGTAAACTAAAATGAGATGGGATAATTATCCCGCTCTTTCTGCAAGAAAAGGCCACCCGTCGGGCGGCCTTTTCTTGCGGAAAGAGTGGGATTCAAACCCACGGTACGGCTAGGCCGTACGCCGGATTTCGAGTCCGGTCCATTCGATCACTCTGGCATCTTTCCTTAATTCGGGTGCAAAAGTACACAAAAATCATGCACTCCAAACATCCGAAATAATAATTATTGCAACTCCTGGATAATCTGGTTTGCGAGCTCGGTATTGTCGGGACGGATGATGACGCGTGAGAACTCTGATGATGAGTCAGCGAACGCGTACATGTACTCAACAGAGATTCCGGCAGCGGAGAGTTTCTCCATGGCCTCAGCCATTGCACCGGGCTTGTGAGCGCACTCCAGATATACCACGTGAGTCATTGTAACGGCGTATGAGTTGGCCTTGATGAGGTTGAAGGCGCGCTCAATCTGGTCACGCTCCACTATGATGCGTGCAATACCGAAATCCTGAGTCTCGGAAACGGTGAAAGCCTTCATGTTTATTCCGTTGTTGCCAAGGAGTCTTGCTATCTCGGCAAACTTGCCCTTTTCATTCTCAAGGAATACAGAGATCTGTCTGATAAGCATATGGGTGTTGTTTTAGGTTATTACTCGAATTTACGGTGGTCAATGGCGCGCTTGGCCTTACCGGTGGAACGCTCAATTGTACCGGGCTGTACTATCTTGATGGCCGGCTGTATGCCGATGACACTCTGGATGCGTGAAGTCAGGCGCTGGCGCAGACGTACCAGTTCATTGACCTGGTCGGTATAGAACTCAGGCTTAACCTCAACCTGGATGTCGAATGTATCGGTGTTGTTGATACGGTCAACCTCAATAAGGAAGTAGGGCTCGTACTCGGGGAATTCAAGCAGGATGGACTCAACCTGTGACGGGAATACGTTGACACCGCGTATGATCATCATGTCGTCGCTGCGGCCCAGGATCTTACCCATGCGGACTGCGGTACGGCCGCACTCGCACTTGTCATAGTTGAGGTAGGTGAGGTCACGTGTACGGTAACGGATCATAGGCATGCCCCACTTGTCAAGGGTGGTGAATACAAGCTCACCCTTCTGGCCGGGCTCAACAGGCTGCAGTGTAACCGGGTCGATGATCTCGGGATAGTAGAGATCCTCCCAAAGATGGGTTCCGTTCTGACACTCACACTCACCGCCTACGCCGGGGCCGCTGATTTCGGTCAGTCCGTATATGTCAAATGCTTTGATATGCAGTTTGTCCTCAAGTTCCTTACGCATGGCCTCGGTCCAGGGCTCTGCTCCGAAAATACCGACCTTGAGTTTGAAGTTCTTGATATCCAGTCCCTGCTTGCGGATCTCCTCGGCCATATAGAGGGCGTAGGAGGGGGTGCAGGCTACTGCAGTCGCACCGAAGTCCTGCATGAGCTGGAGCTGTTTCTGTGTGTTTCCGCTACTTGTGGGGATAACGGTACCGCCAATCTTGGTAACGCCGTCATGGGCGCCCAGACCGCCGGTGAAAAGGCCGTATCCGTATGAAATCTGAACCATGTCATCACTTCCAAGTCCGAATGCGCTGAGGCAGCGGGCTACTGCTTCTGACCAGTTATCCAGGTCTTTCTGTGTGTAGCCTACCACGATGGGCTTACCGGTTGTGCCGGATGAGGCGTGAAGTCTCAGGATATCTGTCATAGGAACGCACATCATTCCGAAAGGATAATTGTCACGCAGATCCTGCTTAACGGTAAAAGGCAACTTTACAATGTCATCAATGGATTTAATGTCATCAGGGTGAACACCGTGTTCATCGAATCTTTTCTTGTAAAAAGGCGAGTTCTTGTAAGCGTGTGCTACAATCTTTTTGAGTTTCTCACTCTGCAGTTCACGCATCTCGTCGCGTGACATACATTCCAGTTTCGGGTTCCAAATCATAGGTATGAAAAATGGTAAGTAATCAAATTGGTGCAAAATAAGAGAATATTTGTGGTAACTTTGCAGACCGAAAGCAAAAAAGTGGGCTGATGAATAATAATAACGTTTATATACTAGGTATTGAGTCGTCCTGCGATGACACGTCGGCTGCAGTAATCTGCAACGGTGAACTTCTGTCAAATGTGGTGGCAAGTCAGAAAGTTCATGAGGAGTACGGCGGAGTGGTTCCCGAACTTGCCAGTCGCGCTCATCAGCAGAACATCGTCCCCGTGGTGGATACTGCGTTGAAAAGGGCAGGAATTGATGCCGGACAGCTCAGCGCGGTGGCATTTACTCGCGGTCCCGGACTTATGGGTTCACTTCTGGTGGGCGTATCGTTTGCCAAAGGATTCGCCCGTTCGCTGAACATTCCCATGATTGAGGTGAACCATCTGCAGGGACATATTCTGGCCCATTTCATCCGCAAACCGGGCGAAGAGTCCAATGCTCCGGAGTTCCCGTTCCTGTGTCTGCTGGTTTCGGGTGGTAACTCACAGATAGTCAAGGTGGAATCATACAACAAAATGGAGATTCTTGGACAGACCATCGATGATGCCGCCGGCGAGGCCATGGACAAGTGCTCCAAGGTTATGGGTTTCGGTTATCCCGGAGGTCCGATAATAGACCGCCTGGCACGCCAGGGAAATCCCAAGGCATATACGTTCAGCAAGCCCAATATTCCCGGATACAACTACAGTTTCAGCGGCCTCAAGACATCGTTCCTGTACAATCTGCGTGACTGGGTGAAGGAGGATCCGGATTTCATAGAGCATCACAAGGAGGACCTCTGTGCATCACTTGAGCGTACCATCGTTGAGATACTCATGAAGAAACTGCGTCAGGCAGCCAAGGATACGGGTATAAACCGCATTGCAGTGGCGGGTGGGGTATCGGCCAACACAGGACTGCGCGAGGCGTTCCAGGATCATGCCAGACGATACCGCTGGAAGGTCTATATTCCGCCTTTCTCATACACTACCGATAACGCCGCCATGATAGCCTGCACGGGCTATTTCAAGTATTTGGACGGTGATTTCTGCGGAATTGACGTTCCAATCTACTCCAATACCCGCCTTTAACACAAAAAAAGAGTTTTTTGTTTGGCGGGATGAAAACAAATGTGTTATTTTGCACCCTGTTTTGAGAATACAGCAAAAAACGAATAAAAACAGATAGATATGTCAAGAATTTGTCAGATCACCGGAAAGAAGGCAATGGTTGGCAACAATGTGTCTCACTCAAAGCGCAGAACCAAGAGAACATTTGATGTTAACCTGTTCACTAAGAAGTTCTTCTATGTAGAGGAGAACTGCTGGATCAGCCTCAAACTCAGTGCTGCCGGCCTGAGAATCATTAACAAGAAAGGTCTTGATGCCGCCCTCAAGGAGGCAGTCGCTAACGGTTATTGCGATTGGAAGGACATCAGAATCATTGCGTAATAACAGAAAGGAGTTCATACTACTATGGCAAAGAAAGTAAAAGGCAACAGAGTTCAGGTAATCCTTGAATGCACTGAGCACAAAGACAGCGGTATGCCGGGCACTTCCCGTTACATTACCACCAAGAACAGGAAGAACACTCCTGAGAGACTGGAACTTAAGAAGTATAACCCCATTCTCAAGAGGATGACAATCCATCGTGAGATCAAGTAATACATTTTAAACCATGGCAAAGAAAGTAGTTGCTACCCTGCGTCAGGGTAAGGTCTCAATGGCCAAGGTCATTAAGATGGTTAAGTCACCTAAGACCGGTGCATACATGTTCACCGAGCAGATCGTTTCAGACGAGCAGCTTAAGGAGGCTATCAAGTAAGCAGATACTTGACTACAAATATTGAAGAGTGGCTTTTCAGAGTCACTCTTCTTTTTTTTGTCGGTATTGTTTATTCCACCTTATTTATATAATTTTGCAGAATGGGTACGGCTAAAAACCGCCGTATTCATCAATGTTTTTTATGGGTTTGTTTTCATTCTTCTCAAAAGATAAGAAAGAGGTCCTTGACAAAGGTCTTGAAAAGACCAAGACCTCTGTATTCTCCAAGATAGCCCGCGCCGTAGCAGGTAAATCGGTCGTTGACGATGAGGTGCTGGATAATCTTGAGGAGGTGCTCATTACATCCGATGTAGGCGTAGAGACCACTCTCAAGATCGTAAAGCGCATTCAGGAACGTGTGGCCCGTGACAAGTACATGGGTACGTCCGAACTTAACTCCATACTGCGTGACGAGATATCGGCCCTTCTGGTGGAGAATAATCCTGATGATGAACAGGAGCCTTTCAGCGTTCCCAAGGGCCGCAAGCCTTACGTGGTGCTTGTGGTTGGCGTGAACGGAGTGGGTAAGACCACCACAATAGGTAAACTTGCATATCAGTTCAAGAAACGCGGCCTCAAGGTGATGCTTGGTGCTGCTGATACATTCCGTGCCGCCGCCATTGAGCAGTTGCAGGAGTGGGGACGCAGGGTGGATGTGCCGGTAATCAGGCAGGAAATGGGCTCTGATCCCGCATCGGTGGCTTACGATACATTGAGTTCGGCTGTGGCAAATGATGTCGATGTGGTGCTGATTGATACCGCAGGCCGTCTGCACAACAAGGTTGGTCTGATGAACGAGCTCACCAAGATCCGCAACGTGATGAACAAGGTCGTAGAGGGCGCCCCTGATGATGTCCTGTTGGTTCTGGACGGTTCCACCGGTCAGAACGCCTTTGAGCAGGCTAGACAGTTCACCCTGGCTACACATGTCACACAGTTGGCCATCACCAAACTGGACGGAACTGCCAAGGGCGGTGTCGTTATAGGTATTTCAGACCAGTTCAAGGTGCCTGTAAAGTACGTCGGACTGGGCGAGGGTATAGACAATCTGCAGGTGTTCAACAAGACCGAATTTGTTGATTCACTCTTCAATGCACAGTAACATGCGTCACAACAGCGTTGACATAATCACTTTAGGCTGCTCCAAGAATCTTGTTGATTCTGAGAAACTTATAGCTCAGTTTAGAGCAGAAGGACTAAAGGTCAGACATGATCCCGAAAAGGTCAGCGCCGAGACTGTGGTAATCAATACATGCGGCTTTATAGGCGATGCTCAGGAGGAGTCAATCAACATGATCCTGGAGTGCGCTGAACTTAAAAAGGCCGGTAAGGTTGGCAAAATATATGTCATGGGCTGCCTGTCACAGAAGTTCCATAAGGAACTGATGGCCGAGATCCCTGAGGTGGACGGCTGGTACGGTAAGTTTGACTGGGGTGGCATCCTGAAGGAGATGGGCCGCAAATGGCACGGTGAATACGAGAATGAGCGTATCATCACCACACCGGCACATTACGCATACCTGAAGATTGCCGAGGGCTGCAACCGCGGCTGCGCATACTGCGCAATACCCCTTATGACCGGCAAATACCGTTCCCGCAGCCAGGAGGATATCCTGGATGAGGCCCGCAAACTGGTGTCCAAAGGTGTTAAGGAGATTCAGCTGATTGCCCAGGACCTGACTTATTACGGTACGGATATTGCCCATAAGCCTACGCTTGCAGAACTGGTACAGCGTCTGTCTGACCTTCCCGGAGTGGAGTGGCTGCGCCTGCATTACGGCTATCCCAACAACTTCCCGTTTGACCTGCTTCCGGTAATGCGTGAGCGCGAGAACGTGTGCAAGTACATGGACATAGCCCTGCAGCATATCAGTGACCCCGTACTCAAGCGCATGCACCGCAACATTACGGCTCAGCAGACCCGTGAGTTCCTGGCACGCATACGTGAGGAGGTACCCGGAATACATCTGCGTACCACACTCATGGTGGGATTTCCCGGTGAAACCGACGATGATTATGCCCAGTTGGTGGATTTTGTCAAGGAACAGCGATTTGAGCGTATGGGAGCGTTCGCTTACTGTGAGGTGGACGGAACATACTCGGCTCTGCACTATAAGGACGATATCACCGATGAAATCAAGCAGGCCCGCCTGTCACGCCTCATGCGCGTACAGCAGGATATATCGGCTGCAATAAGTGAGGCCAAGGTGGGTAAGACCTTCAAGACTATGATTGACCGCCTGGAGGGTGATTATTACGTGGGACGTACCGAGTTTGATTCACCTGAGGTGGATCCCGAGGTTCTGATCAAGGCTGACAGGGAACTTTCCATCGGCCGATTCGTGAATGTAAAGGTTACAGAGGCCGATGCCTTTGACCTGTACGGAGAAGTGAAATAACAACCAAACTAACCGATAAATGAACAACAAGCAGTTTTTGACAGAATTGTCCGGCAAATGCCAGATGTCGGCCGAGCAGGCTGCGCAGCAGATCCAGACACTTATCGGTGTCATGGAGAACCTTTGGCAGAACGGCGATTCCGTGAGTCTTTCCGGATTCGGTGTTCTTGAAGTTAAGAAAAAGAATGAGCGTGTATCGGTCAATCCGACCACAGGAGTGCGTATGCTGGTACCTCCCAAACTTGTGCTGACATACAAGCCCAGTTCAATACTTAAGGAGAAACTCAAATAAGGTACGGCTATGGATAACAAGATCAATCTTTCTCAGCTTGCTGACCTGCTGTCACAGGCTGGCGGAATGTCAAAAGCCGCATCTGAGCAGTTCGTAAAGAACTTCTTTGACATCATATCACAGAGTGTCCTCACAGAAGGCGTAGTAAAGGTCAAGGGACTTGGAACCTTCAAGCTGGTAGACATGGAGGACCGTGAGAGTGTCAACGTAAATACCGGTGAGAGGTTCACCATTGAGGGACATCAGAAGATATCATTCGTTCCTGACGCCGACCTCAAAGATCGTATCAACAAACCTTTTGCATCGTTTGAAACTGTCGAAATAACCGAAGAACAGGCCGCTAAGCTTGATACGATGGAGCAGTCCGATGCATCACAAACCGCAGAATCAACAATTAAGCAAACAACTGATATGGAAAAGAGCAAGAAAGCAAGTGAGAAGAAGGAGGCTGCAAAGCCTCAGGTAAAGGAAACAGAAAAGAAAGAGGGTAAGGGCGGTCTCAAGGTTCTTATATGGATTCTTTCAATTATTCTGGTACTGGCTTTGATTATATTCCTCCTCTGGCCTTTGTTTGGCGGCAAGGCATTGAAGGATGCCGATAAGAACGGCAAGGATAAGGCTCCCGCACCTGCAGCTGTACAGCCTGCGCCTGAGAAGAAGCCCGCTGCTCAGCCTGCCAAGAAGGAACCCGCCAAGTTCACACTCACCAAGGCTGATCAGGACAAGGCTCTGCCGCTCTTTACTATAGCAGACACCGTAAACTACAAGATCACAGGTACCAAGGCTACCCACACAATGGTTAAGGGCGATATGCTCACCACCATTTCACTGCAGTACTACGGAACCAAGAAACTGTGGCCGTACATTGCCAAGTACAACGGTCTTAAGACCAGGGCATTCAAGAGAATGCCGGTTGGCTACAAGGTAAAGGTGCCTGAACTGGCCAACAAATGACAATTAAGTTTAACGGTATTATAAAAGCAATACTATTTAAACCTTTTTAGCCGATAACGGCTGATAAATAGTCATATATTTGGGTCGTGCCTGTTCCCGAAAGGGTGCGGGCGCGGACTGACTAACTGATAAATTAGAATCTTATGAGTGAAAATGTTGACATTAGGGAACTGAATGAGCGCATTGAAAAACAGAGCGCATTCGTTACCAACCTGATGGCCGGAATGGATCAGGTAATCGTGGGACAGAAACATCTTGTAGAGTCGCTTCTTATAGGACTTCTTTCTGATGGCCATATCCTGCTTGAAGGTGTGCCCGGTCTGGCCAAGACACTTGCCATCAAGACCCTGGCTTCGCTGATTGACGCCAGTTTCAACCGAATACAGTTTACTCCCGACCTTTTGCCTGCCGACGTTGTAGGTACAATGATATACAGCCAGAAGGATGAGACCTTCCTGCCCAAGAAGGGTCCGGTATTCGCCAACTTCATCCTGGCCGATGAGATCAACCGTGCTCCCGCCAAGGTACAGAGCGCATTGCTCGAGGCCATGCAGGAGCGTCAGGTGACACTGGGCGGTGAGACATTCAAACTCCCCAAACCTTTCCTTGTAATGGCTACACAGAACCCGATAGAGCAGGAGGGTACAT
>JAZMZT010000235.1:0-5175 GCA_045586125.1 Bacteroidaceae bacterium
ATCCCTTGAACTGTGCAATATACTCCTCGAGCACCTGCAGGGTCATTATGTCCAGATCATTGGTGGGCTCGTCCAGAATCAGGAAATTGGGGCTCTGCATTAGGATGGTGCAGAGATACAGGCGTCGGCGCTCGCCTCCGCTCAGCTTGCTCACATAGCTGTACTGCGTTTTGGGTGTAAAGAGGAATTTCTGCAGGAACTGCCCGGCCGACATGCGGCGCCCGTCATCCAGGACTATATGGTCGGCAATGGCGGTCACCACGTCAATCACCTTGGCGTCCTCGGGGAATTTGAGTCCCTCCTGCGAGTAGTATCCTATTTTTAATGTTGTTCCGCGGCCGATGACACCGCTGTCGGGCTGCTCAATGCCCAGAAGCAGCTTTAGGAATGTGGATTTGCCCACGCCGTTCTCACCTATTATGCCCAGTTTCTCGTAGCGGGTAAAAATGTAACTGAAGTCCTTGAGTATTATCTTGTCATCGAACGCCTTGTTAAGGTGCTCAATGTCAAAAATCTTTTTGCCTATATATGATGCCTTGACATCCAGGGCAACGCTCTGCTCGTCGCGGCGGTGCTGCAGGCGCTCCTCCAACTGATGGAAAGACTCCTTGCGGTAACGGGCCTTGCCTCCGCGGGCGCAGGGCATTCGGCGCATCCAGTCCAGTTCGCGGCGGTACAGGTTCAGGTCACTTTCGCGCTGCGAACTTTCTGCATCCAGACGCTCCTGACGCTTTTCCAGATAGTAGCTGTAATTACCCTGATAGGAGTAGGCGCGGAAATCATCGATTTCAATTATGCGGTTGCAGACACGGTCCAGCAGGTATCGGTCATGGGTAACCATGAACAGGGTCAGGCGGCTGGCCGTGAGGTAATCCTCCAGCCATTCCGTGACCTCCACATCCAGATGGTTGGTGGGCTCGTCAAGTATCAGGAAATCGGGCTCCTGCATCAGTGCCTGTGCCAATGCCACACGTTTGGCCTGGCCTCCGGAGAGTTGGTCTATGGGTTTGTCAAAATCGGGCACACCCAGTTTTGTGAGCAGCTGGCGGGCACGCAGCAGTTTCTCGTCATCGGACTCAGGGCAACATGCGGTCAGAACGTTTGCGCCCTTGGGGAATACGGGGGTCTGCACCAGATAGGCGGTGCGGATGTCACGGCGGAACGTGATGGTGCCGCTGCGGTAATCGGCCTTACCGGCAATCACGTCCAGCAGGGTGCTCTTGCCCTGGCCGTTTCGTGCTATCAGACCCACCTTCTCACCCTGGTTGATGTTGAGTGAGAGACCGTCAAATATAACGCGGTCGCCGAATGATTTGCACAGTCCGTCTATCTGCAGAAAACTCTCCATAACGGTCAGCAAAGATAGCGAAAAAGAGTATATTTGCGTACTGAACCAACAAACCAGCATCCATAATGAGAAGATCCTTTGTTTTTGCACTGTTAGCATTGCCTGCAGTTGTTTGCTACTCTCAAGAGATTAAAGATGATGTCGTTACGGCCGACAGCGTAGCTGTCGTTGTTAAGCAGCAGTTGAGTGACGAAGATATTGCCCGAGGTAAGGAACTGGCCACAAAAGGCATCGGTTACTATACCGGAAGGGGCGGGTATCCCCGTGATTTTAAGAAGGCCTTGGAGATTCTTACCCAGGCGGCCGAACTGGAGAATGCGGATGCGGAGTGCATCCTGGCCCACATGTATGAGAACGGAAACGGAGTTGAGAAGGATTATGCCGTTGCCGCACAGTGGTACCGGAAGGCGGCCGATAAGAACGTTGTGATGGCGCAGAACAGTCTTGCGTACTTTTACGATGAAGGGTTGGGAGTTGACCAGAGTTTTGTGGAGGCTGTAAAATGGTATCGTAAAGCGGCCGATAATAATGATGCATCGGCCCAATATAACCTGGCCGATATGCTGGCCAACGGTATAGGAGTTGAGAAAGATCTGGAACAGGCGTTGATGTATTCCAGGAAGGCATCGGCCGGCGGTGTAAGGGAAGCATCGGCCCAAATAAACAACATACAAAGGCAGATATCATTGGAGAAGGCACAGCAGGGTGGTGAATCCGGCCCTGCCGACGTTGATGCGGTTTATGTCAATGTGCAGGAGATGCCTCAGTTCCCGGGTGGCAATGAGGTGCTTTTGGAGTACCTCCGCAATAATATCAAATATCCGGCGATTTGCCGTGAAAACCGCATTCAGGGGCGTGTGATAATAACTTTCATTATTAATAAGGATGGCTCGATTGAGGCTCCCAGAGTGGTCAGAGGGGTTCATGAGGCCCTTGATTATGAGGCTTTGAGGGTAATCTCGGAAATGCCGGTATGGGAGCCCGGCAGACTGGATGGTGAGCCGGTTAGGGTAATGTACACAATTCCGGTGAATTTCAGGTTGAATTGATATTATATAAAGTGATGAAAACTTATGCTTTATGGCTGACCATGCCGATGCTAATGCTGGCATTATCGGGTCAGGCTCAAAATCAAACGGGTGATGTAAACAGCCGTGACCTTCGCGGCAAAGTGGTTTATGAGGACGATGAGGTGGTGTTCCGCCAGCTGGACGATCATACCTGGATAGGTAACGGACACCGTACTTATAACGAGTCCCTCTATCTTGTGGAGGGCAATGACCGTGCGTTGCTGATTGATGCCGGCACCCGTGTTCCGGGGCTGGATAAGATAGTGGCCGGTATCACATCCAAGCCCGTTACGATGATACTGACCCACGGACACGGCGACCACGTGGGTGGAGTAGGACCGTTCCCCGAGGTTTGGATAGGTCCGGCCGATGAGCAGATGCTGCGTAACAGCCAGCGCCGATATCAGGGCCAGATCAAGCACCTGACCGACGGCGAGACCATTGACCTGGGCGGTCGCAAGCTGGAGGTGATGTTCACTCCCGGTCACACATCGGGCAGCGTGACATTCTTTGACAAGGCTAATCATTACGGCTTTAGCGGCGATGCTTTCGGATCGACCAACCTGCTGGTATTTACCTATTTATCGAACGTGAAGGCATCGGCCCAGAAGGTTGAGAAGTATATGAAAGACAACGATATACGTTTCCTGTATCCCGGACACTACAGCGGCGATAATCTGGAGAGCCCCAAGCGTGTTACCGATATCAAGAACCTGTGCGACGACCTGCTTACGGGCAAACGTCAGGGCGTAAAGAGCGACGGTAACAACGGCGGCAACGACATGATGGCCGAGGGCGACGGATTCCGCCTTACTTACAGCAGCCAGACTGGACTGAAGTGACGCATTCTTAAACGACCCCTTTGCGTCACCCCTTTGCGTCAATTGTTAAAATTCGCTAAACGCTTGGCGGGTTGAAAATCAGTGTTTACATTTGCGATATCAAAATGATATCAAAACAACATTAAAACAATAACGATTATGGAAACAAAGGAATTTGAATTCAATGGAACTAAGGTAAGCGGTTTTATAGGACTGCTTTTGCTTCTTGCTTGTATTGCAGGTATTGCTCTTACAAACATTTATCTCCTCTCTTATTCAGGAATCATCACTCCTGTTCTGTTGCTGGCTATCATTCTTATCTCATGCGGACTTGTCCAGCTGGAGCCCAACGTGGCCCGCGCAATGGTGTTCTTTGGTAAATATAAAGGTACCTTGCGCGAGAACGGTTTCTGGTGGATTGTGAATCCGTTCTACACCAAGAAGAGAATCTCTCTGCGTGCCCGCAACCTGAATGCCGAGGCTATCAAGGTTAACGACAAGAGCGGTAACCCCATCATGATCGGTCTGGTAATGGTTTGGAAGATAAAGGACGTTTACAAGGCTCTGTTCGAGATTGATTCACAGACCATCGGTCAGACTGCCGGCGGTGTCACAACTCTTAATTCAACAATGAGGGCGTTTGAGAACTTTGTTTCGGTCCAGTCCGATGCAGCCCTGCGTCAGGTTGCCGGCCGATACAACTACGATGAGAACAGCAACCCGGCCGATGACGTAACCCTGCGCTCAGGTGCCGATGAAATCAACGAGGCCTTGAAGCAGACCCTGAACGACCGTCTGGCAATTGCCGGAATAGAGGCTGTCGAGGCCCGCATCAACTACCTGGCATACGCTCCCGAGATTGCAGCCGTGATGTTGCGCCGCCAGCAGGCCGATGCCATCATCGCCGCCCGCGAGAAGATAGTAGAGGGTGCAGTATCGATGGTTAAAATGGCTCTTGACAACCTTAAGAAAGACGGTGTTGTTGATCTGGACGAGGAGCGCAAGGCCGCAATGGTAAGCAACCTGCTGGTAGTCCTGTGCGGTGACGAGCCCGCATCACCTGTTGTTAACGCCGGTACTCTTTACAACTAAACAGACTTACAGATGGCTAAAGACGCTGATTCAAAAAGCTTTCTGCTGAGAGTGGACTCTGCAACGATGACGGCCCTTGAAGAATGGGCCGCCAGCGAGTTCCGCAGCGTGAACGGCCAGCTGCAATGGATCATTGCCGATGCGTTGCGTCGCGCCGGCCGCAAACCTAAAGCATGATTATGGGACAGACCAAATTAATACACGAACACTACGATCGCAAACCGTGGCTCAGCATTGTGGCAGGAATACTGGTATTAATACCTTTGATAACCAGAGTGATAGATGATGACTTTTCAGTTACATCGATAATCATATGTGCCCTGACTGCAGTTCCATTGGTGCTTATTCTGATTCTGGACTTAATCACCAGAAAGAAGCCGTCAATTGTGGTTTACAATGACCGTCTTGTGGTCAGGGTGCCGTCAGTCTCCTATAAGACCGATGAGATAACCTATTCCGATATCAGGAACATGGCCATGGAATCGGGCCAGTTGCTGATATGGCAGGACGACCAATCCTCTCCTATGTGTTACAACCTGGGTGCAAATATCAGGAATGCCGAGGAGACCTACGATATTCTCAGGTCAGCATATGATAAGTACAATCAGGAGCATAACATCACGCCCGCTCAGGTGGAGAATCTCCCCAAGAGGAATAAAGGCATGGCTGTTTTGCTTACTGTAATGATCATGACCGGCATTCTGATGCTGATTTTCCTGAAGCACCGGTAATCCCTTGCCAAAGTGTCCCACAACGAACCCCGCCACAAGCTCTGTAGCGGGGTTCTCTGTGTTACATACCCTCATTTTAGGGGGTGTGTCCCACGCTCATCGGCCCAAGAGAG
>JAZMZT010000236.1:0-8023 GCA_045586125.1 Bacteroidaceae bacterium
GGACAGAGCGGCACAACCATCCTCATGATGACCCACAACCTGCAATGGATCCAGGAGTTCCCCGGACGGGTATTCAAATGTGAGGGACGCAAACTGCTTGTAGATGCAGATGCCACTGTATCTCAGCAGGACGAAGACGAAAACTCAGAAAAACAGTAATAACATGAAAGTATTGAAATTCGGCGGAACATCAGTTGGAACTCCGCAGCGAATGAAAGAAGTGAGCCGCCTGGTCACCGAAGACGGACAGCAGAAACTGGTAGTCCTTTCAGCCATGTCAGGCACAACCAACTCACTGGTAGAGATTGCCCAATACCTCTACGGAGGCAACAAGACAGGTGCAGACGATGTAATCAACCGCCTGCGTGCCAAGTACTACGCCCATGTACCCGAACTCCTGGACAAGAAGGAGAATCAGGACGAGCTCCAGAAGTTCCTTGAGGAGAAGTTCAACTATCTCCAGTCATTCTACATTGACGGTTTCTCAGAAAAGGAAGAGAAGATAATACTTGCTCAGGGAGAGCTTATCTCAACATATATGGTAACCTGCTACCTCAAGGAGCAGGGCATCAAGGCCGCATTGCTGCCGGCACTTGACTTCATGAAGACCAACGCCGATGCCGAGCCCGACATGCAGTTCATCTCAGAGAAGGCACAAGCACAGCTCAAGGCAGTTCCCGGCATGCAGATCTATATCACCCAGGGCTTTATCTGCCGTAACTATCAGGGTGATATCGACAACCTGCAGCGCGGAGGCAGTGACTACACCGCATCAATCCTGGGTGCAGCCATCAAGGCCGATGAGATCCAGATATGGACCGATATTGACGGCATGCACAACAACGATCCCCGTGTAGTTGACAAGACCCAGCCCGTACGCCACCTTCACTTTGAGGAGGCAGCCGAGTTGGCATACTTCGGAGCCAAGATACTCCACCCCACCTGCATTCAGCCTGCCAAGGCAGCAAACATACCCGTACGTCTGCTCAACACCATGGAGCCCAGCGCTCCCGGCACACTGATTGACAACCGCTCGGAGCCCGGCCGTATTGCAGCCGTAGCAGCCAAGGACAAGATCACCGCAATCAAGATCAAGTCAAGCCGAATGCTGCTGGCACACGGTTTCCTCAAGAAGGTATTCGAGGTGTTTGAGACCTACCGCACATCAATCGATATGATCTGCACATCAGAGGTAGGTGTATCAATGTCAATAGACAACACCAAGCACCTGGAGGAGATTGTATCGGAACTCAAGAAATACGGCACCGTAACCGTTGACAGCGGAATGTGCATAGTATGCGTAGTTGGTGACATGGTATGGGAGAATCTGGGATTCGAATCACGCGCCATGGACGCCCTGGCCGATATCCCCGTACGTATGATCTCATACGGCGGAAGCAATTACAACATCTCATTCCTGATCAAGGAGAGTGATAAGAAAGCTGCCCTGCAGCGTTTGAGCGACGTACTCTTCAACAACAAGTAAAGATGCGCACACCATACTACCAGTATGACCTGGGGATACTCCAAAATACCCTCAAGTCAATAGAGGAATGTACAGCAGGTAATCCTGACTGGCACGTTCACTATGCCATCAAGGCAAACGCCAACCCCCTGCTGTTAAAGCACATCAACGAGTACGGCTTGGGAATAGACTGCGTAAGCGGAGGTGAGATCCAGACAGCACTTGACAACGGTTTTCCCGCATCATCAATCGTATTCGCCGGAGTCGGCAAAGCCGATTGGGAGATTGACCTGGCACTGAATGCCGGCATTGCATGCTTCAACGTGGAGTCAGAGGCTGAACTGGACGTAATTGCCGAGCGTTGCGCCGCATTGAACAAGACAGCACACATAGCACTTCGCGTCAACCCTGATGTCGATGCCCACACACACGCCAACATAACCACCGGAAAGGCAGAGAACAAGTTCGGAATTGAGATCCCCATGCTCCTGCCTATCATCCGCAAGGCACAGCAGAACCCCTGTTTCAAATTCGAGGGCCTGCATTTCCATATTGGCTCACAGATACTTGATATGGAGCCGTTCCGTCTGCTTTGCAAGAAGGCAAATGACCTGCAGAATATGCTTGAGTCTGAGGGTATCAAACTCAGCAGCATCAACGTAGGCGGCGGACTGGGTGTTGATTACGTCAATCCGGAGCAGAATCCCGTTCCCAACTTCAGGGAGTACTTTGACATATTCCGCAACGAACTCAAACTGCGTCCCGGACAGCAGCTCCACTTTGAGTTGGGCCGTGCCGTAGTTGCACAGTGCGGACGTCTTGTCACCAAGGTTCTTTACGTAAAACAGGGAACAATAAAGAAGTTCGCCATTGTGGATGCCGGTTTTACCGAACTGATACGCCCCGCCCTTTACGGCGCACACCATAAGATAGTCAACCTGACATCAGACGGCCCCGTCCAGAAGTATGATGTGGTAGGTCCTATCTGCGAGTCATCGGACATATTCGGAAAAGATGAAGTGCTACCGGAGGTTCACCGCGGTGACCTGATAGCACTCATGTCTGCCGGCGCATACGGCGAAGCTATGGCTTCACAGTACAACTGCCGACCGCTGCCAAAGGCTGAACAAGGAGAGTTCTGATTAGAATTTCCAGAGGATTCCTACAGATATCGGGAAGTCCCAGTATAACTGGCTGACATCACCTTCCATGTGCTCAAAAACACCCGCACCACCGCTAAGGTCAAGTGCCACGTTTTTGGTCAGGAATATGTCATAGCCCAACTGACAGGTAAAGAAATTCTCATGATGGCGACTTGTAGCCGGCTTAGCGTGAAATGATAGTGAGAAGGCACCTATATCCAGTCCTGCACCCAGGCTCCAGGTAAATCCGGGTTCAAAAACGCCCGTTTCAAACAATGAGCCGGTTGTATAACCAAGGTCACCCATCAGAGACACACCACCGCGGTTGCCCAGGCGGACTTTCATCTGTACGACATCACGTATATTACCGGTTTGGGCAAAGAACTGCATCTGAGGAGCAAGTGAGACGTACGGGAACCTGTCATCGGGTACATCCCAGTTCTTTACTACACCTATTATCATTCCGGCCGATGCAACCGCCACAGCTGCTGCGCCTACCAGCAATGCTTCATCATCCACCTCTTTGAGGTCCACACTGGGCGAGGATGTACGTTTGGGACTTGAATGGGTCTTGCTGTAACGGCTTGAATTGGAGGGAGTCCAGTTGTCATAGTGGCGTCCTTCATAATAATGTGCCCTGTGGGTCACGTCAAACCAGAACAGATCGTGATAGAAATCAAACAGGTCAACCAGCAGCATAGCCAGCACGGGATCATCAGGATCGCTGGTGGAGTATTTCTTACCCTCGGCATCGCGGGCGCTGTAAACAATATTGTCAACCACAACCTCCTTTACAGGTTTCTCTACCGGAACCGGATCATGCAATTCGGCAACGGTATCGGGCATGAAGAGGTCATACATCACAGACTTGCTCTTATCCTTATATATAAAATGGAACTGTGCGGTAATTTCGGCTGGTGAGTTCTTGTACATGGTTAGATAGCCGTTTCCGTCATCGGCTGTGGTTACCTCACCCCACACCAGCATATTCTGCTTATTCTTCTTAGCGTCTACTGTTGTAAACGGCAACACGATGGCAAGCATCAGAAACATCAACTTCTTCATAAGTGTTTTGGTTTATTTCCGATGCGAAGATAAAGAGGATAGTTTACCCGTGTAAGGTAATTTCCCTAAAAGATCCGGGGGAAAACCCTATTGTTCACTCTACAGCCGGAGATGGTTCCGGAAGTTCAGTCTCATCGGCCTCAATATCAGCATCATGCAATTGAGGGATAGGATTGCGGGAACTCTGCTTTG
The DNA here is from genome assembly GCA_045586125.1 of Bacteroidaceae bacterium. Classification (GTDB taxonomy): domain Bacteria; phylum Bacteroidota; class Bacteroidia; order Bacteroidales; family Bacteroidaceae; genus Colenecus. The sequence continues at coordinate 3,865 of JAZMZT010000236.1, forward strand.
CTCCCAGTTTCTGCAGTTTGGCACAGGTCTGTATGATGCTCTGACCGCTGGGCTCGAGTTTTTTTCCGCCGGCCTCATATGCCTTCTCCGCATTTTCAAGCGCCTTACCGATAGCCTTGTAACGGTCCATGAACTGTCCCACACGGTCCATCATCTCGTTTGCCAGTTCATAAACCTTCTCATGGTTCTGGGCCTGTGCTATCTGAGTCCATGTCATGTTGATGATACGCAGGGCGGCAAACAGGGTCTGCTCATCGGCTATATAGACGTTCTTCTCCATTGCGTTACGCCACAGGTCGGGCTGGGCACCCACTGCAGCCCACAACGCGCCTGTATTGGGCACGAACATTATCACGTAGTCCATCCTGACCTTGGGAGGCTTGACATACGATGAATAATCCTTACCCGCCAGCTCCTTAACGTGTTTCTGTATGCTCTCCACGTGGGCCTTGAGATACTTCTGGCGTTCCGCCTCATCCTTAGCATTCACATAATCCATAAATGCGGTCAGAGATACCTTGGAGTCAATTATCACGTCACGTTTCTGATCCAGATGCAGGATGACATCGGGACGCATGCCATGGTCATCGGCATTATGTACCACATCGCCGGCGGCATCACGTATAGACGACTGGATATCATAGTGGACTCCGCGCGTAAGGCCTTGCGACTCAAGAAGTTCATCAAGAATAATCTCACCCCAGTTACCCTGCACGCGTCCGGCATGACGGAACACACGCGTAAGTTCATCGGCACTCTCCTTGGCGGCGGCACTCTGACGCATCATGTTCTCGGCCTGGGTCTTTATCTCACTGCTTATGGATGTCTGCTTGATGGTGTTCTCCTTCATAGCCTCCTTCATTCTGTCAATAGTCTCCTTAAGCGGATTGACAATCTGGCCGATGCTTGAATTGCTTGATGCGGCAAATTCCTCCTGGCGTTTCTTGAGCATATCGGCTGTATCGGCACGCATCTGGGCCGATACCTTGGCGATGGTCTCGTCAAACTTGGCCTGCTGTGCGGCAAAAGCCTCGGCATGACGCTTGTCCTGTGCGGCTATCATGTCATCACACGCCTTCTGACGGGCATCGACGAGTTCCTGAGTATGTGTCTGCCACTCTTTCTTGGCCTTGCCCGTACCCAACAGAAAACCGGCCAGCAAGCCAATCACAGCACAAAGAATACCGATTATTATCTCCATGATTAAATGCTCTTTTATATGGTTACGAAGATAATCATTCTTTCCGGGAATCTGTTAATAAAAACCTTCTTATCTTTAACAGATTATCATACATATTTATTAATTTTGCATCGTATAAAATTTCTCTTGTCGTGATGGCAAGACAAAACAATAGTCCATTCATCAACTCAATATGTCCCGTAGGATCAATAAGTTCTTAATTACTATAAATCAACAGACAATGAGAGAAAACAAAGACTATCCGAGGCGATGGCTAAAGCTGTTGCCGGTAATTCTGTTGTGTCTGATCTTGGGCAGCGGCAAGCTGTCGGCAAAAGCCAGACACTTCAACAACACTGAAGACCACTTTGTGGTTAACAATCCTACTATGACAGCTCCCTACATGAGCTTTCAGGTGATGTACTATGACCGTACATCAAGCAACAACTCATTCTTCCAGAAACGCAGACCGAGTGGAGTGCCCAGCAATGCCCCCGAAGGTCCCGCCGTTTTCATAGACGGAGTATATTTCTGCTCACCCGTAGCCGAAATGGCCTTCCCGGGCGGCTCTACAGCTACCAACGGTGACGGAGATGACGGCGCTGCTTCAGATCTTGCATCAAAAGACAATTCCTGGAGCGGCAAAGTATACCGTGGAAAAATCAATGGAAAGAACTACACCTTATTGTTCTATGACCCGCGTCAGAAAGGAGGTGGCAGTCAGGTATTCATGTACACTTGCTATCTGTTCGTAGACAAGATGCAGGTCGGCGACAAGCATAGCGTTACCATTAAAGGTTGGTGGCGCATGAACAGCGACCAGAAAAGCGGTAAAGAGGAATCCTGGACATGGAATTTCAATGCCCTGGGCTCATTCGGTTTCGGTTCGCCATCTGCAACCATGTATGGTTTTGACAAAATGAAGATAAGCGGCAAGATCAGCAGTTCATGCGGTCCCACAGTTGTCGGCACATACAACGGAGCCACAAAATCAGGATTGTCCTGGACCGATGGTCTTACCACATCACAGTCTTTCATTATGGGAACCCCGAGTTTCACGGATGCAGTAATAGGCTGTGATGACCGCACCGATTATACCGGAACCCATACAAAATATGTTGAATATATCATTCAGTTCCCAAAATATTCAAAACCGAGCGGTTGCAACGAGATCCCAAATGATCGTAGACCGGACATTTCGCTGTATCAATGGTACATTACCTCTGTTCCCGGTTATGTTAAGCCCGTTCAGGCATCCACTCCTTTTGAATCCTTCATGTGGTCAAAATCCATCAAGATCAACTGGGGCGTAGATGAGAGCGGGACACGCAACAAGAACGGAAAATGGTATGTTTACCGCAACAACCAACTGATTACTCCCAACGGTCTGTCCTATGCGACCCGCAACTACACGGACAACGAAGTTCCGGAATATGATGTGAATTACACATATAAGGTGGCTTTCATACCTGACGGTGCCAATGCAGACAATGACAATGACAATGACAAACTTGCCATAACCATCAAAAATGCCATCGTTGCACGTAACTGGGGTTTCTCCAATATGGCATGCACTCTTGTTGATGACGGTGCCCATATCAAACTTACATGGAACAACAATGTCATCAACGATGCATCAGGTACCCATCCGTATACACTATCCATTTACCGTTCAGATAATGACGGAAAGACATGGGGATCGCCCATAAAAACCATCAACATCAACAGCTCAAGCACAGCAAAAGGTGAATATGTGGATGAAGACAATCAGCTCCACTCCAACTACACCTACAACTATATGCTGAGCATCAACCTTCTGGAAAAGGATTTCACTGCAATATCAGCCCCGATAACACTTGGAGGTTCACAACTGACAGGTTTCAGGGCAACACGCGGAGATTACAACAACGTTGTTAAGCTTTCATGGAATGTCAAGCAAGTAGGCGGTGACGATGCAAATTTTGTAATTTCACGCCGTCCCTTGGGAACTAAGGGAGAAGATGAAGGATGGGTGAACATTCATACTACATCCGGAACAGCTTCCAGCTACAGTTATGAAGACATAACCGCACTACCCGGCACCTATAACGAATACCGTGTATCAATTACCGGCGTTGACGGTTCAGGAAATGCCAGGACTTTCTCATCCATGACCACCGATGGATTCTCATACTCTACTGGCGTAATAAGCGGACGTGTAAAATACGGAACCGGTACAGCAGTTGAGGGTGTCAAGGTCAAACTGATGAAACAGGATGACGAAGGCGACATGGGCAGGGCCGGCATGCACTCACTCCGACTCAGGGATGGAGATGCCGCCATGGTATACGAGACCACACCAACAGAGATCCAGCAACTCTTCAGTGATGATTTCTCTGTCCAGATGTTCGTCAAGCCCATGATGGACGAGATAAACCAGAATGGTGCTGATTATCTGGCTTTTGATGTCTATTGTGTATTTACCATAAGACTCTACTATAACCAGGACAAGAAGGCTTATCAGTTAAGCGCATTCGTAGACGGTGATCAAAAATCCAATGTTTACATACCCGCAGACGAATGGAGTCAGCTCACATTCGTACACTCACATAAAGATTCACTCACATACGTTTGGGCCGCCACTAAAGACACAATCATGAGTGACACGATTCTTTCGGGCAAAGCAGTCAAGTGGGACAGTAATGCATTGAAAGCAAAGAAAATAGCCGTAGGAAATGCCGGGGGAGACGATATCGCGAACAATTTCAGAGGCTTTATCGATGAGTTCCGTCTGTTTACCAAAGCTTTGACTGAGAAAGAAATCCTGCGCAACTACAACCACCCGTTGGTAGGCACCGAGGACGGTCTTGCTATTTACTATCCTTTTGATGAAGGATTGACGACACAGACCATAGCCTATGACTACTCAAAGACCAACGGAATCCCCAACGGACGACATGCATTGTCTGAGGTCGCCGCGTACAGTACAACTGACGTTCC
>JAZMZT010000237.1:0-9427 GCA_045586125.1 Bacteroidaceae bacterium
GTTCAAGATGGAAAAGTTCATCTCTTACCTGTTCCTGACATTCATACTGCTCATTTCATGCTTCAATATCATAGGTTCGCTCATTATGCTCATGGTCGAGAAGCAGAAAGACGCAGGACTGTTGGAGAGCATGGGAGCCGAGCAGAAAACCGTTGAGAGGATATTCATCATCAACGGAGTGCTCATCTCACTTATAGGAGCGGTGGGAGGTCTGGTACTTGGCGTGATAGCGGTGCTCCTGCAGCAGAAATACGGATTCATATCGCTGGGTACGGCAGGCAATTTCATTGTCGATGCCTATCCCGTCAGCATCAAGATTCAGGACATAATACTGGTGCTGGTCACAGTTCTTGTGGTCAGTTTCCTGTCGGTACGTCCCATCGGGCCCATTGCCCGACGTTTCATACGCAAATCAGAGAGTGATTGAATCGGCGTCAACGGCCGAATTCAGGAAGATGGATGCGTTGGGAAGGAACGTATCCAGAGACTCAGTGGTGTAGTAGCGGCAGGTGGAACCCTTGGTGCAGCGGGCATCCATCTCGGGATGTCTCTCCATGTAGAGTTTCAGTGATGAAGCCACATACTCACCCTGGGAGATGATCTTAATGCCCTGGGGTACATACTTGCGTATCTTGTCCAGAAGCAGCGGATAATGGGTGCATCCCAGGATTATGGTGTCTATCTCACTGTCCTTTCTGAGCAGGTTCTCTATATGCTGCTTCACAAAGAAATCAGCACCGTCTGACTGTGACTCGCCGGATTCAACCAGCGGAACCCAGATGGGGCATGACTCACCTGTCACCACAATGTCAGGGAAGAGTTTGTTTATCTCAAGAGGATAGGAAAGGGACTTGACGGTACCGGGTGTTGCCAGCAAACCCACATGACGTGACTGGGTCAATTCACCGATGGATTCGACGGTAGGACGGATTATTCCGAGCACTCTGCGGGTAGCGTCCAGACGGGGCAGGTCAATCTGCTGTATTGTTCTCAGGGCCTTGGCCGATGCCGTATTGCAGGCCAGTATCACAAGATGGCATCCCATCTCGAAAAGCTTGGTCACGCACTGAAGGGTGAATTCATACACCACCTGGAAGGAACGGGTGCCGTACGGGGTACGGGCATTGTCTCCCAGATACATGAAATCATACTCCGGCATAGCACTCTGGATATGCTTCAGAATGGTCAAACCACCGTAACCTGAATCAAAAATACCGATGGGACCGGGCTTTTCGGACAAAATGGTCTTGCTCATTGTTCTTTTTTATTGTCGTTTCCTTCTGAATTGAGTACCGGCTGTCCACCCTCGACAACCTTTTCAACCTTCTTCTCTATACCGAGCCGTGAACCTACCTGATCGGATATATCCACGCCTCTCTCCTGGTTGATGTAGAGATAGGTTCCTTTTCCTGTATCCACCACATAGTCAAGGTTCAGTTCGGTGCTTACCTCCTGTACGGCGTTAAGCAGTTTCTTCTGGAGCGGAATGAGCAGTTCGTCACGCTTTGCTTCCAGTTCCATCTGGACATCATCCCGGAACTGTACGTTGTTGTCCATCATCAGTTGCAACTCCTTCTGTCTTTTGGCAACGATTGATGCCGACAGATGATCCTGCTCCAGCATGAACTCTATGTACTGGCGTTCAAATTCCCGTTTGGACCTGTCCAGTTCATCCTGATATACTGATTGTATATTGCGGAGATTGGCTTCGGCCTCTATATAGTCCGGCATACGTCTCAATGTGGCGTTGAAATCAATAAAACCGAACTTACCCTCCTGTGCCGAGAGCGTCAGGAAGGCATTTGCAATGGTTAGGGCAAGAAGGATTCTGACTTTCATAATATCGGGTTAGTTTTTAGCCATTAAGGGGAATCGGACATAGAGCCGGTTCCCCTTAACTGTATAGTGTAAAGATTATTACTTTATTCCAAGCTTGCCTTTAACGGCCTCGGTAGCATCGGTGGTAAGAGTAGAACTTACATAAGGAACACCGCCGCCGGCAACGTCAAAGATGCAGATATAACCGCCCTCTTCACCTACTGTCTGGATAGCCTTCTGAAGTTTGGTGTTGATACCGTTCTGAAGTTCCATCTGCTTCTGCTCCAGATTAACCTGGCAATCCTGATAGTACTGTGCTATCTTCTGCTGGCTTTCGCCAAGTTCCTGCTCACGGCGGGTGCGGATGCTCTCGGGGAGAGACTCGCGGTTGGTCAGATAATCATCCTCTTTCTTCTGATACTCAGTCTGCATATAGTTGAGCTCTTCTCTGTACTGTTTCTGAAGATCCTCAAGCTCTGCCTGGGCTGTCTTATACTCAGTCATCAAAGGAATGATATCAGCAGAATTGATATGTCCGAATTTCTGTGCGAATGCGCCAAACGGCAGAATTGCCATAAGGGCAATGATAATAGTCTTTTTCATTATTGCGTTGTTTTTGTTTCTGATTAAGGCATAACGGATAGCAAAGATATGCAATTAGTTTGAATAACCCAGTTTCTTGAGTACCTCATTGCTGATGTCAATCTTGGGTGAGGCGTAAATCATGCTTGCGGCCGATGAACGGTCTATCACAGCCTGATAGCCCTCTGCCTCGCTGATCTGCTTGATGGCCTCATAAATCTCATCCTGTATGGGAGCCATCAGACTCTCCTGCTTCTTGTAGAGTTCTCCCTCCGGGCCGAAATACTGACGCTTCAGGTCACTGGCCTGCTTCTCCTTGGCTACAATCTCATCCTCTTTCTTGGCCTTCTGCTCCTCTGAGAGGAAGAGAGCCTCATTCTGGTAGTTCTTGTAAAGGGTCTGGGCCTCAAGGTTCAAAGCCTCAACCTCTGCCTGCCAGCGTTTTGAGAACTGATTGAGCTGTTCGTTAGCGCGCTCATATGCGGGAATCCTGTTAAGGATATACTCCATATCAACCAATGCGAATTTCTGTGCACCGGCACTGATGCAAACAAGCAGCAACATGGCTGCAAATGATAATGACTTTTTCATAAGCGTATTTTTTCAGTGTTGTTCTACTTATAATATAACGGGTTGTCCGTACAGGTTAAAATTCCTGACCCAGGACGAAGTGTACCTGACTGCCTCCGTACTTCCTTGAACCCATGATAGGATCAAAGCCGTAAGCCCAGTCAATACCCATCATACCGATCATAGGCAGGAATATACGTACGCCGGCACCGGCTGAACGTTTCAGGTCAAACGGATTGAACTTGCCTATGCTGTTCCAGGCGTTACCGCCCTCGACAAATGCCAGACCATAGATGATGGTTGAATTCTCGTTCAACAGCGGATAACGGAGTTCGGCACCCATACGTGTATAGGCGTAACCGTCTGAGTAAGGAGTGAGTGCACCGTTGTCATAACCGCGCAGACCCACAATCTCGGTTGCATAGGTGTATGATCCTCCTGACATACCGTCACCACCCACCATGAAGGTCTCAAACGGAGACTTCTTATACTTGTTGTAGTGTCCCAGCAAACCTACGTCAAAGCGGGTCATGAGCACAAGTCTTCTCTTGACACCGTGTGTGAGCGCTGTGTAGGTACGGCTGCGGAACTTCCACTTGTTGTACTCAATCCACTTGTGTTTCTGACGCAACTCATCCTGATAGGAGGCCGATGTACGGTCTGCAGCCAGGTGTTCGTAGTCTACACCGTCCCACAGTGAATAAGGAGGTGTGAAATATGCGGAGAATGAGAATTCAGAACCTGAACTGGGGAAGTACGGATGGTTGATGGTACTGCGGCCCAGGGTGAATCCAAGGTTGATGTTGTTACATGTTCCGTTGTTGATCAGGAAGTAATCCCACTGCTTGAGTTTGTATCGGGTGTAAGAGAGTTCAGTGTAGAAAGTGAAATGGTAATCCGGCCAGCGCAATCTCTTACCCCAACCTACACTGGCTCCCAGCATTGTGATATACTTGTCAGGATCATAGTATGACTCATAGTTGTCATAGTAGCCGTAATTACCGTAGTTTCCGTAGTAGTTACCGTATCCGTACATGTAGTTGTACATGTTCTGATAGTAGGCTGAATTGTAGTAGTTACTGCTTATATCGGTCTGTTTTGAATAGTACAGGCTTACCGACAGAGAATTGGGGCGTTTGCCTCCAAGCCACGGCTCAAGGAATGATATGCTGTAGGAATGGTAGAACTGACCGTTGGTCTGACCGCTGAATGACAGGGTCTGGCCGTCACCCTGAGGCAGCAGCAGACGGCGGTTGTCACTCCTGTGGAACAGATTGTACGTTGAGAAGTTGGTGAACTTGAGTGCTATTCTTCCTATAAGACCTGTCTGACCCCAACCCATGGAGAGTTCAACCTGGTCGTTACCCTTGCTTTCAAGCTGCCAGTCCAGATCAACCGTTCCGTTGGCGGGATCAGGCTGCATGTCATAGTTGATGGTGGTCTGCTCAAAATGACCCATATTGGCCAGGACACGGTATGTGTTCTCAAAGTTCTCATATGAGAATATGTCGCCCGGACGGGTGTAGAGTTCACGTCTTACCACGTTCTCATAAACTCGGTCGTTTCCGTGAATATCAACGCGGTTGATGGTTGCCTGCGGACCTTCGGCCAGACGGATCTCAAGGTCAACCGAGTCACCTACTATATTGCACTCAACGACATCGAGCGTAAGCATTACGTAACCGTTGTTGAAGTACAACTTGTTTATGGCGTCCTCATCGGTGCGGGTACGGCCTTCCAGTTTCTTCTGGTTGTAGATATCACCTCTCTTCATGCCCAGCATGGAAGACAGTTCCTCGTTGGTGTAAACCGTGTTACCCACAAAATTGACAAAGCGGATGAAATACTGGTCACCCTCCTCAATCTTCATAAATACATCTACTGTATTGTCATTACGGTTGGAAGCCACGCTGTCGAATACTATGACGGCATCGCGGTAACCCAACTCACCGTATTTTTCAAGGATCTTGTCCTTATCGCCCTCATACTCCTCATTGACAAACTTCTTGGTGCGGAAGAATTCAGTCAGTTTACCCTTCTCATTGGTTTTCTTCATGATGCGCTTGATGCGCTTGTCAGTAAAGGCCTCATTGCCTTCCAGATGTATGGTGCGGACTTTTACCTTATCCTTCTTGTCTATGTAGACGTCAACGTAAGCCAGACCGTCCTCATCGGGTTCGGAACGCTGCTGCACGCGGACTTCGGCATCCTTGAATCCCTTCTCGTCAAAGTATCTGCGTATCAGTTTCTCGGAGCGGTTAAGTCCGTTCTGGGTAATCTGGCTGCCGGGGAACATACCTATCTTGTCCTCAAGTTCCGATGCCTCTCCCTTGCGTACTCCATGGAACACAACCTCCTTGATCTTGGGGTTCTGCTCAATGAACATCTCCAGCCAGATCTTGTCACCCGATATCTTGAGAGCCCTGATCTGGACATTTGCAAACAGACCTGTAGCCCAAAGGCGTTTCATGGCCTGGGTGATATCCGGTCCGGGTACCGCCAGACGCTGGCCCACAGACAAACCTGACAGTTTAATCAGGGTCTTATGGTTCTTTTCCTCAATGCCTGTCACGGTTATGTCGGCAATCTCGTATCTCTTGGAAGTTCCTGAATAGAGAATTACGGGATTAGCCTCACCCTGAGAATCATCCGTCTGGGCTGAAACGGGCAGCCCTGCAAGCATCAGCAGTGACAGTACGATTATATGTTTCAATCTAAACTTCATCATCATTCACTCTTGTTTGAGGTCTCTGCCACCACCTGAGCACCGGTCTTGCCGAAACGGCGCTGACGCTGCTGGTATACAAGTATGGCCTTGCAGAGTTCCTCCATATTGAAATCGGGCCAGTAAGTATCACAGAAATAGAGTTCGGTGTATGCTGACTGCCACAACAGATAGTTACTGAGTCTTATCTCGCCGCCGGTACGTATGAGCAGGTCGGGATCAGGCATGAAGTTGGTGGTCATGCTTTCAGAAACCGTCTTCTCATCTATATCAGCAGGATTGAGTTCTCCGTTGGCGGCTTTCTGGGCCAGCATCCTGGCTGCGCGGGTTATCTCCCAACGTGAGGAGTAACTCAATGCCAGCACCATGCAGGAACGGTCAAAATCCCTGGTGTGCTCAATGCACTCGTTCAGTTTGGCCTGTATCGGAGCCGGAAGTCTCTCAATGTCACCGATCACGCGGAAACGGACCTGGTTCTTTATGAAGACATCCTCCTCAATGTTCTTGAACAGAAGCCCCATGAGCGCTGTCACCTCCTGCTCGGGACGGTTCCAGTTCTCGGTGGAGAAGGTGTAGAGCGTAAGGTACTTGATTCCCAGTTCCACTGCATTCTCCATTATCTTACGGACCACCTCGACTCCGCGGATATGACCCTCGGTACGCTGCTTGCCGCGCTGCTCGGCCCATCGGCCGTTGCCGTCCATTATGATGGCCACGTGCTGCGGTATACGGCTCTTTTCCAATTGTTCCTGATATGTCATGTCTCTTTATTCTTGGTCGTTACAATGACAAGGACGTTTGAAAACATCAAATGTAACATACAGCATAGTAAAACTGTAACTGTCCTTGTTCTTGATTCCCTTTCCCTTTATCATAAAAGGATCCTGGAGTGACGTGCCGTCGGTATGGGTTACGTCAAGGCGGTCAGATGTGGAGAACCTCATGGTCCACTCCAAACCTATGTTTACCCTTTCAGACAGTTTGTATCTCAGACCCAGTCCAACCGGGAAATTCGCTGCAAAATCATTCTGCGCGGGTTTGGGGGCGAACGTTGCTCCTATTCCCAACAGGCCGTAGGGTGCCAGACGGTGGTTGCCGTTCCATCCTTCCATCCCGTATCCGCAGAAACCCCACTCTATCTGCACCCCGAAATCATAGAGAGTGCGGCTGAAAAGGAGTTCATCGCCCGGCATGACACCGTATGCATTCTCCGTGCTGCCGGAGATTCCGGCCGATGACAGGTTTGCCTTAAGCGAGAACCTGGGATTCACATTATATCGTGCAAGCACTGAAAAAACACCGTTGGTGTTGTTGTAGAGCCTGCTGTTTGCATCGCCCATATAAAAGCTGCCGCCTCCACCAAGGCCCATCTCCATCAGATAGCCGTCTTCCTCCTGTGCAGCAGAAAAAGTGCAGCAGGCCAGGAGAACCATGGACAGGAGTGTCAGTCTTTTTTTCATTTCACTTTATCAGATTTATCAGACGGGTAATGGCTCCGCGCCATGCGCATCCGTTGTCAGTCATTATCCAGATGTTACCCCTTTTGTCTGTGGTTACGGTAAAGTCCGATGCATATCCCTTAAGCGCTGCGGGTAGTTGCATGTATCGGTTCCACGATGAGTAGTCCTCAACGTAACTCTTGCACAAGTACCAGGTGATACCGTTGTCATTGGATTGTCTGAAACCGTCAAGACCCTGTCCCAGACCGTAAACGGCACCGTCATACCTTATCAGAGAGAGACTGGCCGATGCCGGCAGACGCAGGTTCTTATCGGCCGGAACGTCAACCCTGGTCCAGACAGTGTCACCCGTGAGGATGGTCCAGACTGATGCGCTCAGGCTGTCGCTGCCCAGGCCCGCAATCACGCTTCTGGTCAAAGAGGCGTTGGTGGCCAGGGGATAAGTCATGATGTATGCGGCCGAGTCGGGGAAATTCTCCGGCACACGCTGAACGGTGGTCCAATCGGTCATATCGGATGACTTGACCAGATTGCTGTCCTGACTTACAGCCCAAAGCATTCCGTAATCATCAACCGAAACTATCAGACTCTTTATTCCTGATTTTACCTGACTCCAGTTTAAGGCATCTGAAGATGCGTAAAGCGAGTTGGCCGATACGGTATAGAACTTGCCGTTGCAAACCGTAACCCTGTGGCTCCAGTCCGTGCCGGTTATGCCTGTCATGGCGTTGGCGCCGGTCCAGTTGCCGCCTGTAACAGAGCGGAATGATACCGTCGGGGCACCTAGTGTGTCAGTGCCGAAGCAGAATACCGAGTCATTCCTTACGGCCGATGAAAGACCGGAAAGGACGGGGAATCCCACAGTGTCGGGGGCGCTCCAGATAAGGGAGTCGGGGAATACCTTGCGGATGTTTACCTGAACGTCATATACCCTCTCATAGGATCCGTCAGTTGACTGGGCAATAAACTGCACCTTACGGGTAAAGTCTATTGAATCCTGAGACCTCCACAGGTACTTTTTCATGGGATCATCCATATACCTGTATCCTATCGTGCCGTTTCCGTGGACGGTGGTGGTCACTCCTGAGAGGTCTGAACCGTAAGACATGGAATCAACATTGAAGATACGGTTGTTCACCTGGTCTATGGACATGGGATACATAACACCTCCTTCACGGATATTGACAAGGGTGTCCCTTCCATGAATGTTCATGTCGTGGAACTTTACATTATAGTAGCCTATGGTGAACGAGGTTATGGCGGCCTGCGGCGTTTTGTACGTATTGTCATCTTTCAAACAGGAAACACAGGATAACAACGCTGCAAGCATCAGTATGTAACGGCCTCTCATCGTCTATCTTAAATAATTTTTACCGCGCAAATTTAAGAACAAAATCCTTAGGGGCGTGTGTAATAATGTTGTTTTATATTAAAGATTGGGCATATCGGCCATTATTTAGTAACTTCGCGGCTCAGAAATCTCAAAACAAACAACATATTATGGACAACATCAAGACTCAGGTAGCCCGCGAGCTGCTGCGCATTGAAGCCGTCAAGGTACAGCCTGATGCACCCTTCACATGGGCTTCAGGATGGCATTCACCATTCTACTGTGATAACCGCAAAGCACTTTCATTCCCCGAAGTGAGAACTCTTGTACGTGACTCTCTATGCAACGTGATAACCCGCGACTTCCCTGATTTCGACGTTATAGCAGGTGTGGCTACAGGCGCTATCGCACAGGGTGCCCTTGTGGCCGACCGCATGGGCAAGCCTTTCGTATATGTACGTTCTGCTCCAAAGGATCACGGACTGGCCAACCTGATTGAGGGTTATCTGGAGCCCGGCAGCCGCGTAATGGTTGTGGAGGATCTGGTATCAACCGGTCTGAGCAGTCTCAAGGCAGTGGATGCAATCCGTAATGCAGGCTGTGAGGTTGTAGGCATGGTTGCCTCATTCACCTACGGTTTCCCCGTAGCCGAGGAGGCATTCCAGAAGGCAGGAGTAAAACTCTCAACCCTTACTGACTACCCCGCAATGCTGGAGACGGCAGTGACCTCAGGTTACATCAAGGTAGAGCATCTGCAGACACTTAACGAATGGCGGCAGAATCCGTCGGAATGGGGCAAATAAGACGATGAAAAGGATAGAAAGCAGCGTAAAGCACATTCCTTATTCTCAGGAACAGGTCTATACAAAAGTATCTGACCTGAGTAATCTGCGCAGTCTGGTGGACCGCATCCCCGAGGACCAGAAAAAGAACATCAATCTG
>JAZMZT010000238.1:0-7258 GCA_045586125.1 Bacteroidaceae bacterium
CCATATGAAATCATAGGCTCTGAAACAGCAAAAGGTTGCTCTTGCTGTGTGTCTTTTCTTTTCTTACTCATGATTAAATAGATTGTTTAAAGTCATATTGCAAAGATATATTAATAATTAAAAATATTTTATCTCCCGGAATATCATTTTCAACCGGTTACTTTTTGTAACCACTTCACTTCCTTCTTTAACAAAAGGTGAATATGAATTGTCTTTTGTGATAGATGCAACAACGTTTATTAATTACTACAGCAATATCTTTACTAAAGCAGCCTTGAGCCGAATCACAGGCATCAACGAACGTCAGTTGTGGCACTACGCCGCAGGTCTGCACAAACCCAGAAAGAGACAGTTAGAGAGAATTCAGCGTGGTGTCCAATCTCTAACAGAGGAGCTGAACTCAATCTGTCTGCTTTAACTATTTGCCCGCCAAAGTTTAACACAGCAAACCCGCTCACAGGCTTTGTGGCGGGGGTGGTTGTGGAACACTTTGGCGGGACGGAAGGAGTCTTAGAGTTTGCTGATGAACTCGTCAATCATCTCATCCGATGTGTTCCAGCTGGTCACGAATCGGACTACGCTCTGCTGCGGACCGCAGGGAGCCCAGATCTCGAATGATGCGAACTTGCCGATGCGCTCTATCTCGGACTTGGGCAGGCAGAAGAACTGCTGGTTGGTGGGTGAATCCACGTATGGCGAGAAGCCCTTCTTGATCATGGCTTTCTTGAGACGCAGAGCCTGATCGACTGCGTTCTGAGATATCTCCAGGTAAAGGTTATCAGTAAACAGAGTGCTGAACTGAACGCCAAGCAGACGACCCTTGGCCAGCATTGCGCCGTGCTGCTTTACAAAGGTAAAGAAACGGGGCAGCAGTTCCGGATGAGCGGTAACCACAGCCTCACCGAACATTGCACCAACCTTGGTTCCGCCAATGTAGAACACATCGCACAGGCGGGCTATATCCTTAAGCGTTACATCCTTTGACGCAGCCAGACCATAACCCAGACGTGCTCCGTCCATATAAAGAGGAATATTGTACTTATGGCAGACGCGGCTCAGGGCCTCCAGCTCACCCAGTGAATAGAGTGTACCCCATTCTGTAGGAAATGAAAGGTACAGCGCGCCGGGCGAAACCATATGCTGATGATTCTCATTGTCATAAAACTCAGTAAGATAACGCTCCACGTCATAGGCTGCCACTTTTCCCTGATGGTTGGGCACAATCAGAATCTTATGGCCAGATGACTCCACGGCACCTGCCTCCAGATTGTTGATATGGGCAGTCTCGGCCGCCATGATTCCCTCATACTGATGAAGCAGTCCGTCAATGATGGTGGCATTGGCCTGGGTTCCGCCCACCAGGAAACGTACCAGCGCATCGGGACAGCCGCAAGCCTCACGTATCAGGTCTGCCGCCCGACGGGTATATTCATCCTCACCGTAACCTACGGTCTGTTCAAGGTTGGTCTCTACAAGTCGCTGCATCACTGTAGGATGCGCACCCTCCATATAATCTGAATCAAAGTGGAGCATATCTGGTTTTTTTCGCTTAATTTGTGAATGCAAATGTAATGATTATCCATTTCAAAAAGTAAATTCGCACAATAAACAATATTAAAACAGGAATACTAATGAAAAGGATATTTTTGTTTAAGTCTATAGCCGTTCTGGCCTTCTTTGCGGTTTCATGCGGATCAATAAAAACACAGAACAATGTTACACCCCAGGAGTGTGACATTGAAAATGAAGGAACCAGGAAGTTTTTGGATGAGGTAAATTATACCGACACCACCTATACCGTCTCATATGCCCGGGATTACAAGAAAAACTATGGTGCAAATGACAAGCCTCTCCCTGTAACCATATCTTGGGAAGGCGGGCCTGCCCAAGGATTATACCTGTCCACATCAGGTTCATTCAATGAATCATCACTCAACTTGGACGGTGCTGTATTTGTGAACGATTCCGTATCGCCCGCCAGGATTTACAATCTCATTCCCGGCCAGAAATATTACTACATTGTAGTCAACAATAACAAGGTTCTCAAATCAGGATGCGTGATACCCGTTGGACCATTACGTTGGATCAACGGTGTAGCCGATAACGTACGTGACCTGGGCGGCTGGAAAGTTCCCGGAGGCCATATCGCTTATGGCAGGCTTTACAGAGGTGCCCGACTCTCATCTCGCATGAAAGATAGCGGAAAGGATATCTTCCTTAACCAACTGGGAATATCGATCGACCTGGACCTGCGTGGAATCAAGGACAGTGAAGCAAATGCAGGACCGGTTATTGAAGGGGCCAATTACCTGAAACTCCCGGTAGAGAAAAACCTGGGAAGAGGCACCGGAAATACCCAGGAACTCTACCAGCAGGCCATCCGCTCAATAATTGGCTGGCTTGGCGAGGGCCGCAACGTCTATTTTCATTGCGCCGGTGGTGCCGACCGTACCGGTTCTCTGGCTTTCCTGATAGAAGCCCTGCTGGGAGTATCGGAAAGCGATATGTCTAAGGATTATGAACTTACCACATTCGGGCCATCCAACACACGACTCAGGAATTACAGAGCCACCGAAGACGAGACCCACATACTGTACGAACTCATCACATATTTGCGCAAGTTCGGCAATCCGCAGGAAATGAGCATCAATGAACTTGCAGTTAAGTGGGCCACAACACGTCATTCCGACAAAGTGGACCCTCTCACCATAGATGAGATTGAACTGCTCCGTAAATACCTGATAGTGAAAGATTGAGCGGCGGCTCAATTATTTAAGTTTTCCCCTTAGAATCCGGCTGCGGACACAGTTCACAGCCGGTTTGTAGTACTCGGTCTCCATAGATTCCAGAGTGACCTTGAACTCATCCATAAGTTCCGGGTAGAACTTGCACATGCGGTATGCCAGTTTCATGCTGATGGACTGTATGCCGGGCAGTTCATCTGCATCGGCCATATGCTCCAGACAGAAATCCAGAAAGTCCGTCCGCAAATCATCATCCTCCATCTTAAGGCGCTCTATGATATTGAGTGACAGCCTGCGCACAGCCGAGTGTCCGGTCTTGAGAGCCAGGTCTATCAGTTCATTAAGCATACCCTGCAACTGCGATAGCTCCTGGTCCGTGGCCTTGGTAAGCACCCAGAAAGCGTTACGAGCCACACGCCCGTCATCACTATGCATGAACCGCCCCGCAAAGCCCGCAAAATCACCCGCCTGCTTTACCTCCCTGTAAACAGCCTGCGCATCAAGCTCGCCTTTCACGGCCCTCAACATTTCATCAGTCAACGCCGCCATCTTCTAAGCATCGGGAAGAAACCGTACATCATCTGCTTGTACTCCTCACGGGTCATTGGCTTGGGCATATTCTTGTTGACCTCATCAACAAACTGGGCACAGTGTTCTATCATCTGGTCCATTGTCATGTCCTGAAGGAAATGCCCATCCTTATAGCAATACTTGCAGTAGTCAAAGTTGGTGCTGCCGTCGGCATTGGTGCCGCAATCCTCCACACGGGTAAGCGGCATTCCGCAACTCTGGCAGAACTGCGGCAGCTGCCCCTCACGGAAAGCCTTTTCCTTCTTGGGGAACGTTGCATCGTATGCCTCAAACGCATCGGGATTAGCATCGGCCACAAAGTAACCCTGCGGAGGACAATAGGTAGCCTCTATGCCGCCAAGCCAACCGGGAATAAGCTCCTGAGCCAGGAAATACGGTACCTCTGCATCCTTTGGCTCCGAATGATAATGAATGCCCAACTTGCTGGCCAGGACAAATCCCGCATGCTTGTAGAAATCAATGTTTCCTTCCATGCAGAGAAAGCCCACACCCATATCACGCGCCTTGTCAAGAGCATAATTCAGCAGCTTTAGCCCATATCCCTTACGCTTGTAATCCGGATGAATGCTGATAGGACCGAAAGTCCAGGAAGGCTTGTGTGTGCCATCGGCCAACAACAGCTCCGCCTTGGAGAACATCACGTGACCTATAATCCTTCCGTCCTCCTCCATCACATAGTCCAACTCCGGAATAAAGTCAGGATTGTTCCTATACTGATTAAGTACATAATGCTCCAAACATCCCGGCTTATATACATTCCAAAACGCCTCACGGGTAAGTTCCTCCACCACCCTATAGTCCTCCGGACGCTCAATTCTTATATTCATAACTGTAAACCTTTATCAACATCACAAAGATACAAAATAGTACAAAAGGGGACAGTCCCCTTTTGTACTATTTTGCTTGTTTCAGGTTGGAAAGGGCCTGCTTGTTATTGGAGGTAATCATAGCCAGCTTGGAGCAGTTTTCCATATCGCTGCAGTTAGCGCAGGTCTCAAAACCCTTAGCCCGGGCGCACTTGCGTATAGGACAGAGCAAGTCACAGAATGGAGTCTTGGCGCCTTCAATGCGGCATCCGGTGCAATTGATCATATCGGGAGTAATCTCAACCTTATTAAGTTCCGACCATTCCAGAGCAACTTTCCTGCGCAGTTCATCGTCATCATTAACGGTAGCCAACCGGGCCTGACACCCCTCACAATCCAATCCGCAAAAAGCAATAAACTGTTTCATAAGCACATTTCTCTGTAAGCGAAGATAGTGCTTTTTCCGTCAATAACGTTGGAATGTTACGTTTTTGCTACGGTTTGTTGCTGGTTTGCTACTGGTTTAAGGCGTATCTTTGCGTCAAACAACACTGATTATGGATTCAAGAATTGAGAAACTGCAATCCTGCCTGGCACAATTCCGCCAGATGCCCGAGGCAAGCATGCTGATAGAATACCGCAGCCGCCAGAACCGCCTGACCTTTGATGACAGAATGGCCGTAACGCGTTGTATAGAAAAGACTTTTGCCCCGGTATTTCTGGACATGAGAGCCGAGTCACCATCCCTTTCAGAGTCAGACCTTATATTCTGTGCGCTTGCTGCAGCGGGCTTTAAACCGGAAGTTATCTCTGACTGTATATCCATATCGAAAGAAAGCCTTAGAATGAGGAGAAAACGTATCAAGGAAAAACTAACTCCATTCTGGGCCGATCAGGTATTTCCGGATATAGAAACCGTAACAAAAACCGTAACACAGAAATGTTACGATAATGGTACGCAACATATTTCAGGGGCCGATGACACCGACATACTTTTGCGTCAAAACCAATCAAACGCAAAAGTTATGGAAACAAAAAAGATCACATTCGGCGAGGCCATCAGATCAGGCTTCAGAAACATGTTCAAGTTCACGGGTCGCGCATCAAGGACTGAATTCTGGTATTTTATACTGTTTTATGCCATAGTGTTCTATACACTGGGAATAGTACTATCTTTCCTTACTCCATTTGTCATGTTAAAGGCAAAAATCCCTGTCACACCTCAAGCCAGTCTGATGATAGTAGGCTTTATTGCCTTTATACTGATAATACCATTGGTTAGCATAACCGTACGCAGACTTCACGATTCGGAGCGTAAAGGAGCATGGGTGCTGGCATATCTGTTACCCATGATTATAGCCATGGTATCTGTCATTTACTCAATGTTCCACTTGTCTTTAGGAGAAAGAACAGAGACAGAAACTGCAACCTCTTTCAATCCGGCCGAATACTACAACAAATACACTGATTCCGACGGCGATACTATTAGGATATATCCGGACTATATGGAGCAAGTGCTAAGTGGTAAGAGATTCTTCTATTACAAGACCAATGGAGATTCTATTGCTGTTGAACCAGGTGTGTTCAGTCCAATAAACCAGACATCCCAAATGCCACAAGTAAAACGGGAGCAAAAACTGATTTACGGAACAGCCGGTATCATATCATTCCTAGTGATTCTTTCCATTATAGGATTCATCATACTTATAACCTTCTGTGCTCTGCCCGGAACCGAAGGACCCAACAGATACGGCCCCGATCCCAACGTCATCACCCAACCCGCATCTTCAACACCTAACCTTAGGGAGCTGTAACGCACGTAGAGCCATTTTCATCCCTAAGGTGAGTAGGAAATACGGAATATCGCGGGCGGCCCCCATACCTTAGGGAACTACAAAGCACGTAGAGCCATTTTCATCCCTAAGGTGAGCTGGAAAAACGCCAGATCCTGCGTTACCACCTCACCTTGGGGAAGCAGAACGCAGGTACAGCCTATTTTCTCCCTAAGGTGAGCTGGAAAAACGCCAGAACCTGCGTTACCCCCTCACCTTGGGGAAGCAGAACGCAGGTACAGCCTATTCTCTCCCTAAGGTGAGCAGGAAAAATGCCAGATCCTGCGTTACCCCCGCACCTTGGGGAAGCAGAACGCAGGTACGGCCTATTTTCTCCCTAAGGTGAGCAGGAATAAGAAACACTATAGTGTTTTTGCCTGAAAATATGTAATTTTGCGCACCAAAATAATGCAAGATGGAATACGATTTCAGAGCAATTGAAAAGAAATGGCAGGAAAAGTGGGCCAAGGAGGGAACTTATAAGGTAACTGAGGATGCCTCCAGACCCAAGTATTACGTACTCAACATGTTCCCCTACCCCTCAGGCGCCGGCCTGCACGTAGGACACCCCCTGGGCTACATTGCATCGGACATTTACGCCCGCTACAAGCGCCAGTGCGGATTCAACGTGCTGAACCCCATGGGTTACGATGCATACGGCCTGCCCGCCGAGCAGTACGCCATACAGACCGGCCAGCACCCCGCAATTACCACTGAAAAGAACATAAACCGCTACCGCGAGCAGCTGGACAAGATAGGATTCTCATTTGATTGGGACCGCGAGGTACGCACCTGCGAGCCCGGCTACTACCACTGGACTCAGTGGGCATTCCAGAAGATGTTCGGCTCATTCTACTGCAACAAGTGCCAGAGTGCCCAGCCAATAGAGAAACTCATTGAGCATTTTGAAAAAGAAGGCTCTGCAAATCTGGACGTAGCCCAGAGCGAGGAGCTCAGCTTTACCGCCGCAGAGTGGAAAGCCATGGACGAAAAGCAGAAATCAGACGTCCTGATGAACTACCGCATAGCCTACTTGGGCGAGACAATGGTAAACTGGTGCGCCGGACTGGGCACCGTACTTGCCAACGATGAGGTGGTTGAGGGCGTATCGGTACGCGGCGGATTCCCCGTAGAGCAGAAAAAGATGCGCCAGTGGTGTCTGCGTGTATCAGCCTATGCACAGCGCCTGCTTGACGGCCTGGACAAGATAGACTGGTCCGATTCCATCAAGGAGACCCAGCGCAACTGGATAGGCCGCTCCGAGGGTACCGAGATGCAGTTCCAC
>JAZMZT010000239.1:0-1962 GCA_045586125.1 Bacteroidaceae bacterium
CGGCATCGTAGCGGTTGGCGATGATGCAGCTGCACATGGCTTTGAAGGCTTCCAGATCATTGACCACCCGGTTGCCGAAGAACAGCTCCCCATCGGACAGGGTGGGCTCGTAAATGACCATTTCCACACCCCGGGCCTTGATGCGCTTCATCACACCCTGAATGGAGCTTTGGCGGAAATTGTCGGAATTTGCCTTCATGGTCAGCCGGTAGATACCCACCACCGTGCCCTCCGGGGCAGCGGACAGCTCGTCATCGCAGCCTGCCATGGCCAGCACCCGCTCCGCCACGAAATCCTTACGGGTGCGGTTGCTGTCCACGATAGCCTGAATAAGGTTCTCTGGAACATCATTATAATTGGCCAGAAGCTGTTTTGTGTCCTTAGGCAGGCAGTAGCCTCCGTAACCGAACGACGGGTTGTTGTAGTGGTTGCCGATACGCGGATCCAGGCCCACGCCGTCAATGATGGCGCGCGTATCAAGACCCTTCATCTCAGCATATGTATCAAGCTCGTTGAAGAAACTTACGCGCAGTGCAAGATAGGTGTTGGCAAACAGCTTGACGGCCTCAGCCTCGGTAGTTCCCATATAGAGGGTATCAATATTCTCCTTGATGGCTCCCTCCTGCAGTAAGCGTGCAAAGGTATGGGCGGCCTCCTCCAGACGCGGTACTTTTTTATCGAATCCAACGATAATTCTTGAAGGATAGAGGTTGTCGTAAAGAGCCTTGCTCTCTCGCAGAAACTCCGGAGCAAATATGATGTTGGGAACAACCACCTTCATGGTACCGTCCTGCAGGCGCTCACGGTATGAGAACTTCTCACGAACACTTTCGGTATAGCCTACGGGAATGGTAGACTTGATTACCATTATGGCATCAGGGTTGACCTTGAGTACCAGGTCTATCACCTCCTCAACATGACTGGTGTCAAAGAAATTCTTCTTGCTGTCATAGTTTGTAGGAGCGGCTATCACAACGAAATCGGCATCGGAATATGCCTTTTCACCGTCCATTGTGGCAGTCAGGTCAAGTTCCTTCTCTGCCAGATACTGCTCGATATAGTCATCCTGAATAGGAGATTTACGGTTGTTGATCATATCAACCTTCTCCTTGATTACATCAACTGCGGTTACCTTATTGTGCTGAGCCAGCAAAGTGGCCAGTGAAAGTCCTACATATCCTGTTCCCGCTACTGCTATCTTCATAATCCCCTTATTGATTAGTTACCTTGCAAAGGTAAGAAAAATAAGATACCTTTGTCCTTGAACACAGATTAACCCTAACAATGAAATACAAATTATTAGCAATCATTCTGATGGCAGCAACAATCAATTCATGCGGTAGTGGATCCGCACAGAACGCAAAGGCTCAGACAGCCCAGGACGAAACTAAAGTTCTCATCAAGACCACAGTTGGTGATATCACCATTAAACTTTATAATGAGACACCCCAGCACAGGGATAATTTCATTAAGCTTGTTGAGGAGCATTACTATGACAGCATTCTGTTCCATCGCGTCATTAAGGACTTTATGGTACAGGCCGGTGACCCCGAGTCCAAGGATGCCGAGAAGGGTGCCCAGTTGGGTGCCGGCGGCCCCGGATATACCATTCCTGCCGAGTTTGTTTATCCCAAGTACTTCCATAAGCGTGGAGCTCTGAGTGCAGCCCGTCAGGCTGACCAGGTTAATCCTGAGCGTAAGTCATCAGGTTCACAGTTCTATATCGTAACCGGTAAGACCTATAACAAGTATGAACTTCAGGATATGGAGAAGCAGCTTCGTCAGAAGCAGGGTCAGGGTATCTTTGACAGGCTGGTTGCCCAGAACATGGATTCAATTATGAAAATGCAGATGGCCGGTGATAACGACGGTATAATGAAATTGCAGGAGGAACTCAACGCCAAGACCAATGAGATTTTTAATGAGCAGGGACCGTTCAAGTTCACTGAGGAGCAGGTTGAC
>JAZMZT010000240.1:0-7255 GCA_045586125.1 Bacteroidaceae bacterium
ACTGGGCTGCCGGCGGACTGGATGACCGTTTCTTTGCGCATCAGGAGGAGATAGACCTGTGCTGGCGTATGCGCAGCCGCAACCGTGGTATCGTTTGCATTCCCGAGAGCGTAGTCTATCACGTGGGTGGCGCAACACTCAATAAATCAAATCCTTACAAGACATTCCTCAATTTCCGCAACAACCTGCTCATGCTCTACAAGAACCTGCCGGAGAGTGAGTTAAGTAAGGTTATGCGCGTGCGTTTCTGGCTGGACGGTCTGGCTGCTCTAATGTTTCTTGCCAAGTTCCACTGGGGTGATTTCAAGGCCGTGCTGCGTGCCCGCCGCGAGTTCCGCCGCCTCAAGCCCGAGTTTGCTGACAGTCGCCGCGAGAATCTGGAGGAGGCATCGACCGACACCATCCACGAGCGCGTAAACTTCAGCCTGCTCTGGCGCTACCACATCAAACGTCAGAAAACCTACTCGGCACTTATAGGGTAGTTTACCGTCAGTTTCTGCTCATCGGCCCTCCTGTCGCCAAAGTGTCCCACAACAATACCCGTTATAAGCTCTGTAGCGGGTCTCATTGTGTTACATACCCGCTTCTGAGGCTCGTGTCCCACACTCATCTGCGTCAGAACGTACTCTGGGCGGGGTGATTGTGGGACACTTTGGCGAGATTGCAACGGGATTGCAACGCGTAATCCTTGACATTTGTAAATCTGGTAACTATTTTTGCGGTAAACCAAGCGCAATATTGTTATGAAAACAAGAAGAATCAGAATCTGGGTGTCAGTTGTGTCATATCTTGTAATGATATTGTTTGTAAGCCCTGTTTGTGCTCAAAAGTCCCAGAGCGATATGAATGCCGGCGATGTGTTTACCGGAACTGTTACTGGGCGTTTTGGCCCGATAGCCGGTGCCAATATAAGGGAATATGGTGATGACGGTTATCTTGTGAATATTGAAGTTGCTGATTCTTTAGGGCGCTTTTCAATGCAAGTGGACAATCCGGAGCACAGGTTTACGGTGTTCTCTTTTCTTTATGAGGAGTTGGATATTATACCAATTAAGACTCATATGGAGATCAAACTGGAGCCGGAACGCCCCAAATCCGGCAAAATGGTCCCGGCTGATGGTGCAGGCGGAAATTTCATTAAAGCGGATAACAATTATGTTTTGCGCCAGCCCGTTATCCCCAAAGATTTTATTTGCGGATATGCGGTGCAACCTATCAATTACTCAGAACAATGGAGTTGGTACGGCGTGTTCCTGCATAAAGATGATATAGGCTATATGGTGGTGCTCCATTACTGTGGCGGAGGTTGTGCCGATACCATACGCATTGATGATAAATTGGCAGAAAGACTGTCCGGATCAGTTGAACTGGTTATAGACAGGGCTCCAGGGGAGCAGTTCCAGGAGGATAATGGTATCGTAGTTGTTCATCTCCACGAAGGAAGTAATGTATATGCCGTAATGCCCGGCAAAACGGCCGTCATTTGGCGTGAAGAGATACCGGACAGGGTATGGAACAGACTGTATCATCAGTTTGGCAAGGATTTGGGGTTCAAACAGGTTGAGAGCAAGTGGATTGGTAGTTATGATTATCCTGACGGAACGCATATTACGTACCCCAGTTTCTATGATGACGGACGTGCTATGACATCAAATGAGAACAAATTGAGATATCGTTATGATGTGGAAACCGATCAGGCTGTTGTGGAACGTAGCGGCAGTCTGCCGTCTGGCAACCTGGTCATAGAACCCAGCATCACAGTGGAACGCAAGATATGGCCGGTTACTATGATTGCGGATGGAGCGTTAGAAAATTGCACTGGCGTTACATCAGTCTCAATTCCAAGCAGTATAACATCGATAGGTGAACGGGCATTCCGGTACTGTGAACTGGATTCAGTAAAATTGGCTTCCGTGAACCCGATTGCCTGTCCGGTTAATGCTTTTGATGAGACGGTCTATGAAAACGCCGTATTGATTGTTCCCAAAGGCTGGAAACAGAAAAAAGCCGCAAAGATTGGTTCCGCATGGGGCAAGTTTAAGAATATTAAACATGTCTTACAGTAATATGGTTATGAAAGGGATTAACTATCAGGCCAGGACGGTATAATGTAGATAAAAGGGTTATATATGAGACGATTAAAAGCATACATGCTGGTAATGTTGCTGTTCTGTGCAGCCACAACCGCTACTGCCGAAAAGGCACTTATCCTGGAACAGAAGCCGGGCAGCATAACCTTTAGGGTGGATTTGAATCTTCCCAAGCCCAAGGATCCGTACTTTAACGGGATTTCTCAGGCTGAAAGGTTGAAGAGAATAGGCAGTTCCAGCTATTATAATACTGATAACAGTTATATCGCCGCAAGTTTTTGGGACACACCGGTGATGCTTGATGATACACCTTTCTTTACGGGAATGGTTCGTGCCTTTGCCGATCATCGGCCCATCACTCTTTCGCCCGATGTGATCTGGATGCTTATAAGCCAGGCATTCTCACATGACGTAAATGCCAACCCGGAAAAGTTCCGTGACAAGTTTGTGGATTTTGAAGGAAAGATGGACCTGATTGTACAGGCTGAATATCCGCTCTATCATCCTGATTTTGACTGGACTTCAATCGTTGACGGATTTGCTCAGCAGATTGATGCCAATACCAAAAACGATGTTGCCAGACTCATTACGGCCGATTTCTCAACCACCGGAACTGTTGAGCGTATGGCATCGGAGATTGTGCTGATGGAGACCACCAAGTCTTTCTTTGAATTCATAATAATGTATGCAGGTTGCGGCTTTCCGTCAATAACCCTTACCGGAACTGTAGATGACTGGCAGGCTATTGCAGATAAGACCGCACGTTTGCAGGAACTGGGCGCCGGCAGTTGGGCATCGGACCTCCAACCCATACTCAAACAGTTTGTACAGGCGGCCCAGGGTAATCCGGATAGGGCTTTCTGGCAGGATATAGTAATGAAGGATACCCCGGACAGACTGCGTGGAGGGGCCTGTTCAATGGAGGTTCCCACTGAACTTGACGGCTGGTTCCTCAAGTTCCTGCCTTATGACAAGGACGGCAAGCCTACACCTAAGAAGGTACCTCATAATTATAATAAATTCCCCAAACAGATGGCATCGGTCCCGGTCAAGTACATTGAAGTGGATACCTTAACCGGAAAACCGCTAAGAACTATCCCGTTGGAACTCAGCGGCGGCATAGTAGGATATATGGCCGATGAGAACGACTGCGTGTCATTCCAGCTGGGTTGGGCTGTTGACGAGTCGGAAGCCGAAGAGAATGTGAGAAAGATCAAACAGATGGCAAGTTGGTTAACCCTGCGTGTGGATAAGGTTCCCGAGGAACTCCTTGCAGTCAAGCACTATGATATGCTGGAACTGCGTTTTACCGATAAGGTTGAGATACCCGATTGGATGGACAGCCTTGAAATAGACCATTTGATAATTAACGGCAAGGTATCGGCTGACCAAAAGAAACAGCTGAAGCGCCGTTTCGGTGACCGCATCAAATTTGAATAATGAGAAAAAATGACGCAAAGGGAAACGACCCCTTTGCGTCATAATTTTTGTTAAAGTGTAAATTTTGCTTGGATAATTGTAAAGCGCGCTTTACTTTTGTTGCGTTAAACTTTACAATTATGAGAGATTATAAGAAACATCTTACGCTTTTGCCGCACAAATGGCAGGCATGGGCCTTGTTTGCAGCCGGTGTTCTGGCTGTGGTTTATTGGGTGCTGTTCTTCTTCATCAGTAAAACAGGAATGACAGTTAAGGATGCCACAATACATTTATATCTTTTGGGAATCGAACATGTTTTTGTCAGTGTGGCTCTGATGATAGCATGCCTGTCAAAAGAAGAGTTTGAGGATGAGTATGTCACGTCGGTACGTTACCGTGCCCTTACTATATCGCTATTTGTGCTTTTTATTGTAAGAGCCATTGTTGAGATGATATACGGTCCTATTCACAATCTTGTATTCAGCCCTACCATTAATTATCAGAGTACAGTTTTAAGGTCAATAATTGAAGCTCCTATACTAGGAAAGATATATCGGGTATTAAGATATCTGTGTAACTCAAATATCATGATGTTATGCTATCTCCTGTTGCTTAAGATACTGAAACGTACAGGTGGCGGAAACAGTTACGGTTCCCTGTTATTACCCTATAGTTACAAAAAGGTAGGTTGGTATACACTTGCAGTTTCTATGATTATGATACCGGCTTTGATCGTCTTTGTATTTGTTATATGGTACAAACGTGGAGATGCCGGTTTTTGGAATGGAGGTAAATCGTTCTGGGATGTATATGAGGCAAATACTGCATTATTCAGAATGATTATATTACTTCCATATATTGCGATAATACTGATCTGTTTGAGTAAGGAAAAGCAGGAAGATGAGTTTATACGTCACATAAGGGTGCGTACGCTGATATATTTCGTGATTATATATCTGATAATCGGGTATGTTCATTCTTTATCAGAAAATATGTATCAGGTATATTTGATGCGTTCAATGAAGACAATTTCATATATTGGGGCGATTCCATTGTTAATTTTGAGATTGGCTTCATGGCTACCTTTTGCAGCTGTAGTATATGCACTGGTGTTGAGAAAGGTATTGTCAAACAACTTAAAGGAGAGTAGCAATGAAGAATAATATACGTGTGGAGAGGGCAATCCTCCGGATTTCGCAGCAGGATCTGGCAAACGCCATTGGAGTTTCACGCCAGACGATATTCGCCATTGAGAACGGCAAGTTCATCCCATCCACAGAACTCGCCCTCAAGCTCTCAGCCTACTTCGGCAAGAGCGTGAACGATTTGTTCCAGCTGGATTGATTTGTAAGAATATTTTTCGACTCACACAGATAGAACCGTCCCTATTGTGTGCGGACTAACGTCAGGGTGTGGTCGATGGTGGAGGGGAGTTCCTCGGGGTAATGGGTTACTATGATGAGGGTCTTCTGCGGATTTAGGCAGAAGGCCTTTATTATTTCCATTACAAGGGTGCGGCGCCGGCGGTCCAGTCCGTGAAGGGGTTCGTCAAGGATGAGTAGGGAAGGGTTCTTTACGAATGCGCGTGCCAGCAGGATCATTCGCTGCTCTCCGCTGGAGAGTTCCAGGAAATCGCGGTCCTCCAGATCAGATATCTGGAATATGTTCATCCAGATGCGGCAGCGGTCACGTTCATCGGCGGTAATTTTTTTATACAAACCGATGGTGTCGTGCAGGCCCGATGCCACTATGTCTATGGCGGGGTAGCGGCGGCAGTAGGAGCGGTGCATCTCGGGCGATACGTAACCGATGTGCTTTTTTATCTCCCAGATGCTCTCGCCTGTACCGCGCGGACGGCCAAAGAGTGCTATATCGCAGGCGTAGGATTGAGGGTTGTCGGCATAGACCATGCTAAGAAGGGCGGATTTGCCGCTTCCGTTGGGGCCCAGGAGCGCCCAATGCTCACCTTTGCGCACAGTCCAGTCTAGCTCATTCAGGATGCGACGGCTTTCATACTGGAGTATAACTTTATTGCAGCGTACTATCTCATCAGAATCCATACCGTTCTCGGGCAGGTTATGCATGAGATCGACCAGATTCTGGGGTAGGAGTGGCTCTGGAAGCGATTCTTCGGGCTCGGCCATATAGTCCTGGACGGGCATTACGGTGCTGCAGCGGCGGTCATGAACCTCTATTACATGCGTTATGAATGATGGAATATCCTCGCGGCGTGATACCACAAGGATAATCTGCATCTTCCACTCCGTAACCAGGTTCTCAAGCAGACGGCAGAGCATATCGCGGGTTTGTGCATCGAGCCCTATGAACGGACTGTCAATGATGACCATGCGGGGGCGTACGGCCAGCGAACGGGCCAGCTGGTACTTGCGCATCTCGCCGCTGGAGAGTGTCACGAGCTGCTTGTCCCAGATAAACGGTATGTCAAACAGCGTAAACAGACGCTCCTTCCAGACGGGATCCTTTATGTCGGGGAAAGCATCGCGTACTATGGCCGATTCGCCCATCTCGGTCATGTTCCAGCGCTGCTGGTAGAAATAGGTGCTGTCGGCACTGCCGTAACTGTCACGGAATGTGATGTTGCGGATATCGGCCCCGCATATACCGCAACCATACTCAACCTCGCGGTGGTCCAAAAGCGGATACTGACGCAATAAGGTGTTAATCAGCAATGTTTTACCTGCACCGTTGGGGCCAACTATGGCAGTCTGCCAGCCGTCACGGATGCAAATGTTGACGGGTGCGGCCATTCTGTAACGTGCATCGCAGGCCAGACCGTTCTCTATCCTTATGGTAAAATCGTTATTATCCACTTTATGCGTCTTATGGCTGCAAAGTTAGTGTAAAATGCACTACCTTCGCACCATGAATCCCGCATTATATCTTATTCCCAACCTGCTGGGCGATACTCCCACAGATCAGGTGCTGCCGCCCTACAACCGCGACTTAATCCTGGGTATACGCCATTTCATAGTGGAGGACGTACGCACCGCCCGCCGTTTCCTCAAGCTTGTGGACCGCTCAATGGACATAGACCAACTAACATTCTACACACTGAACAAGCATACCAACCCAGATGAGGTTGCCAGCATGCTCCGTCCGCTGGAGGAGGGTAGTCCCATGGGAGTAATATCCGAGGCCGGCTGTCCCGCCGTAGCCGATCCCGGGGCCGATGTGGTAGCAATAGCCCAGCGCAAAGGCCTGCAAGTGGTGCCCCTGGTAGGTCCCTCCAGCATAATCCTGGCCGTAATGGGCTCCGGATTCAACGGCCAAAGTTTCGCCTTCAACGGCTACCTGCCAATAGAGCCCGATGAAAGAATAAAGATGTTGAAGAAACTGGAGCAACGAGCTTACACCGAGAACCAGACCCAACTCTTCATCGAAACTCCATACCGTAACGCCAAAATGATGGCCGATATCCTGAAAGCCTGCCGCCCACAAACCCATCTCTGCATAGCAGCCGGCCTAACCACCAAAGAAGAATACATCAAAACCCGCACCGTAAAGGAGTGGGGAGGCCATCTGCCCCAACTTGAAAAGATACCCTGTATCTTCCTAATCTACAAATAATTATAGGTTGTCGTCAAAGAAGCGGAGGATGCGGGTAAAGAGGTGCTTGCGGTGGGCGTAGCCGGTGATGCTGTGCTCCTTGCCGGGATAGACCTGCATATCAAAATCCACTCCTGCGTTAATCAGAGCCTCGATGTATAAGTCGGAGGCCAAGCGGT
>JAZMZT010000241.1:0-4937 GCA_045586125.1 Bacteroidaceae bacterium
ATGATTGTCAATAAACGAGGTGATAACGATGTAACTTCTCTTATCATCTCCAAATCAGTTACAACAATTAATACAGAACCGCTCTACAAACTGAGATATTTGGATAAAATAGTCGTTTCTGGAGAGAACACGGTTTTTGATTCCAGATGCAATTGTAATGCAATTATTGAAACCGCCAGCAACACCCTAATTAAAGGATGTCACAATACAATAATACCAGATTCAATTAAAGCTATTGGAAATGAGGCATTTTTCTGCTGTTCTCAGATTAAAAAGATAACAATTCCTGATTCCGTGACAGTCATTGGAGAATTTGCATTTTCCAGTTGTCGTGAACTATCAGAAATCAACATACCTGACTCTGTAACCAGTCTTGGTATGGGTGCTTTTCATCATTGTTACAGCCTTTCCAGAATAGTCTTACCACGAAACTTAACAGAGATACGCCACGGACTATTCACAAGATGCAAAAGCCTTACCAGTATCGTTATTCCTGAATCTGTAAGGTTAATAAACACAGATGCTTTCCGTTGGTGTGAGAACCTTAGCGAAGTACATATCCTTGGCTTGAACACGACCTTTTATAAGAACCCTTTCAAAGGATGTATTAACCTTAAACATATTTATGTGCATTCAAAA
The DNA here is from genome assembly GCA_045586125.1 of Bacteroidaceae bacterium. Classification (GTDB taxonomy): domain Bacteria; phylum Bacteroidota; class Bacteroidia; order Bacteroidales; family Bacteroidaceae; genus Colenecus. The sequence goes on from JAZMZT010000241.1 coordinate 640, forward strand.
ATGGTTGATATGTATAGAGAAAATGTTGATCCAAGCTTACGGCCGCTAATTAAATCCAGCAAGCGAGTATAACGTGATACTGAGCGCCCTCCTATATGACACAAAAAAAAAATGAATTCACTCGCGTGAACTCAATTTTTTCAATTTCCTCCGCAGGGACCTTTTCCCCTTGGAGTGAGCCTTGCAATTTTCACAAATTCTCGGGCCCGAACCTAATTACTAACCTAATTACTAACCAATTAATGCTTATGAGAATTATCCTTTGTTTTCGACCGCAAAGGTCGGTACTTTTTTGATACGTTGTTGCTTAAAATATTTAAAAGCAACCAAAACAAAGTTAACCAATTCTTCAAGCATTAATTGATTGATTATTAGGTTATTAAGCACTTATCACCCGCTATTTATTATTTCTTAGGGGTTATACCCATCAATTCAAGCGTTTTGTATGCATATCGGCGACCCATTTCGCGGTAACCGGCGGCATCAAAATGCAGATGATCGAAGCCTGTTGTGGCTCCGGCCGATGAAATCACGTATGAATTCGGCAGCACTTCGGGGAGCTTTGCGATGATCTCATTCATCGATGCGCTTCGGCCCTGGACATCGGCATTTACAACCTCACCTGCCAGCAGCGGAGTCTTCTTGGGATCAAGGTTCAAATCCTCAATCAGAGTCTCGTATACATACTTTACTTTCTCTGGCCAATCCTCTTCATTGATATTGGACTCACCCTGATGCATAAGGAATCCCTTGATGACGCCAACCTTCTGAGCCTCCTTGGCCAGATCAACCAGACGCTTGTAGCAGTTGTTGTCATAAGGAGCAATCCAGTTCTTCATCCACATGGCGGCGTTGTCACCGTACTCCTGGGCGCGGTCCTTCATGAAAGCCTCTATCTTACAGCCTCCCACGGCCACGCAGATAACACCTACGCGAACCTTTTCGGGCAGATTCTCAACCATGGTACGACCGAAATAGTCAACCGGAGTAAGACCGTTTGACTCACGACACAAAGGCGGAACAGCCTTATACCACTCACCCTGTTTGCGTTCCATCTTGGGGAAATCTACGGCAGCCATCATCTGCCAACGGTCACTGATACCTTCGCGGTCCTGATCCTCAATACGGGCGTTACCCTCCATGTTGGACTGGCCGAATGCCAGGTAGATGTAGAAATTCTTGTCCGGCTTCTGAGTTGTCTTGGCCCCGTTCTGGGAACCGCATGCTACGGTTGCAAACAATGCAACTGCAATGAATAATTTCTTAAGCATATAAACGGTTTTGATGATATTCTTGTTTCCTGTTGCAAAAATACACCCTTTTTCGTTACATTTGCCTGTCATTACCGATTATACTTCAAACCAATAAATGTAATATGAAAACAATCCGTCTTTTTTTGACTTTAGCGGTCTGCGCTCTGCTGACCGTTTCGTGCAAAAGCAAGAACGACTGCTGCTCAGAAGAGTGCCAGTGTAAAGACGGCTGCACCTGCTGCGATAACTGCCAGGCCAGCTGCAACAGAGACAATGTAATAATAAGCGTTCCGCGCGGTGAGCAGGCTCCTCCCGCCAATCCCGGACAGCGTAATTTTGGCGGCATGATCCGTCCCCGTCCGCAGGGACAGGGACAGGCTCAGGCTCCCCGTCCTCCTATGAACATGCAGCGCCCCGCCGGCCAGCGTCCCGCACCGCAGGTTCGCACCGTATCTCTTAAGGAACTCTCCATGAGCGACCCGTTCATCTATCCCGATCCCGAGACCAAGACATACTGGCTGACCGGTACCGGAGGTTCTCTCTACAAGAGCACAGACCTTGAGATGTGGACCGGTCCATACAACGTAATTGACCTGTCAGGCACATGGATGCAGGGCAACTTTGTAGCTGCCGCCGAGATCCACAAGTTCGGTGACAAGTTCTACTATGCAGGTACATGGAACAACCACAGCGTATGCATTGAGCAGGTTCCGCGCCGTTACAACGTACCTCTGAACCAGACTCAGCTGCTGGTATCGGACAAGGTTGACGGTCCCTATCTGCCTCTTGTAAAGGACTCACTCTTCTGCCTTGGCCCCACAACATGGGATATCATCGACGGAACTCTTTATGAGGAGAACGACACTGTTTATATGGTATTCGTACACGAGTGGACACAGCTCATTGACGGCACCATGGCTTACATGCCTCTGTCAAAGGACCTGACTCACCGTCTGGCCGAGCCTACCACTATATTCCGCGCATCGGAGGCTGCATGGTCAAAGGAGATGAACTCTATCGGCGAGGCCACATTCGGCATGAAGATGCCGGGTTGGGTAACTGATGGCCCGCAGATGTTCCGCACCGAGACCGGTCGTCTGGGTATGCTCTGGTCAAGCTGGGGTGAGAACCGCTATGCCAACGGTATAGCATGGTCAGAGAGCGGCAGCATCAAGGGTCCGTGGATTCAGGAGGAGGTTTCATTCAAGGGCGACAACTCCGGTCACGGCATGCTGTTCAAGACTTTCGAGGGCCAGTTGCTCTACTCGGTTCACCACGACGGCGGCACCGGCCGCAAGCCCGAAATCTGGACTGTTGATGCATCGGGCGACAACCTGAAACTGGGCAAGAGGATACATTAATCCACCTCTTATAATAAAATAATACGCAAACCGTGGGTGTTAAGCCCGCGGTTTGTTGTATTTTTGCGTTTTAAATAGCAAACAGAACTTTTTTAAGAAATGAAAATCTCCAATCGCGCTGAGATAATGCCCAGTTCGCCTATCCGCAAGCTGTCAGGCATTGCACAGAAAATTGAGGCCGAAGGCATCAAGGTCTATCATCTTAACATCGGTCAGCCCGACCTGCCGTCACCGCAGATTGGCCTTGACGCGCTCAAGAAGATTGACCGCAAGGTGCTGGAGTACACCCCCTCACAGGGATTCCTGAGCCTCCGCAAGAAACTGTGCGACTATTACGAGCAGTATCAGATCAAGTTTGAACCCGATGACATCATCGTTACCAACGGAGGATCTGAGGCGGTTCTGTTTGCGTTTATGACCTGCCTTAACCCTGGTGATGAGATCATTGTTCCGGAGCCCGCCTACGCCAACTACATGGCATTCGCAGTATCTGCCGGTGCCGTAATCAAGCCCATCGTGTCAACAATTGAGGACGGATTCGCCCTGCCCCCGGTCGAGAAGTTTGAGGAGCTCATCACCGAGCGCACCAAGGGTATCCTGATATGCAACCCCAACAACCCCACCGGTTACCTGTACACCCGTAAGGAGATGCTCCAACTGCGTGACCTGGTCAAGAAATATGACCTGTACCTGTTCTCCGATGAAGTTTACCGCGAGTTCATCTACACAGGCTCACCCTACATATCAGCCTGCCACCTGGAGGGTATTGAGGACCACGTAATCCTGATTGACTCCGTTTCAAAGCGTTACTCGGAGTGCGGTATCCGCATTGGCGCCATCGCCACCAAGAACCAGGAGGTTCGCAACGCCGTGATGAAGTTCTGCCAGGCTCGCCTGTGCCCGCCTCTCATAGGCCAGGTAATTGCCGAGGCATCCATATCGGCCCCGCGTGAGTATATGAACAACACTTATGAAGAGTTCATTACACGCCGTAAGTTCCTGATTGACGGACTGAACAAGATACCGGGAGTATATTCTCCCATCCCCATGGGTGCATTCTACACCACAGCCAAACTGCCCATCGATGACTGCGAGAAGTTCTGCAAGTGGTGTCTGACCGATTTCCGCCGCGACGGCAAGACCATCATGATGGCCCCCGGAACAGGTTTCTACTCAGATCCGCAGTACGGACACGATCAGGTTCGTCTGGCATACGTGCTTAACGTGGAGGACCTCAAGGAGGCACTCAAGTTGCTGGCCGAGGCCCTTGAAGAGTACAACAGTCTGCCCAAGAAGTAATGAAGCGTCTGGCCACCCTGCTGCTTGCACTTGCTACCGTAGCGTTCACATTCGCTGCGGCACCCAAGCGTGAGTTCCGCGGAGCGTGGATACAGGCAGTCAACCATCAGTTTGAAGGTATTCCCACAGCCGAGCTCAAGGCTGAACTCAGCCGCCAGTTGGACTCACTGGCATCATGCGGAATCAACGCCATACTGTTCCAGGTACGCGTTGAGGCCGATGCCCTGTACAAATCAGACCTGGAACCCTGGAGCGCCTATCTGACCGGATTCCAGGGCGAGGCTCCCGATGAGGATTGGGACCCGCTGCAGTTCATGATAGATGAGTGTCACGCCCGATGCATGGAACTGCACGCATGGATAAACCAAGTCGGAGGCCAAGCGGT
>JAZMZT010000242.1:0-14569 GCA_045586125.1 Bacteroidaceae bacterium
CGCCAAAGTTGCACAACTCCATCGCCTCCACGTAACTCAGCTCATCAATGGTGTATGCTGTGGATATCACGCGGGGATCGGCCGTCATGAATCCGTCCACATCGGTCCATATCTCCAGCACGCTGGCATCCAGAGCGGCGGCAAGAAGTGATGCGGTGTAGTCAGATCCTCCCCGGCCCAGGTTGGTTATCTCACCCGTCTGGGCATCGGCCGATATGAATCCGGGTGCCAGAGCCTTGTGGGGCATATCCTTGAATGTCTCGCGGATAAGGCGGTAGGTAAGGTCGCTGTCTATGGAATGGTTGTGGCCGTTGTGCTCGGTCTTGATGAATTCACGCGAGTCATAGAGCTTGATGTCATCTATGAGCTGTGCCACAATCTGTGATGACAGGCGCTCGCCGTAACTTACTATGGTATCCATGGTCTTGTCCGACAGGTCGTGCAGCAGGTACAGGCCCTGCATTATCTCCTTGAGCTCGCCAAAGAGCTTGCGCACCTGATTGAATGCCTTGCGGCGACGCTCGGGCGCCACCACATCATGTATCATCTGCTCATGACGTGCCAGCATAGCCTCGGTCTCAGCCTCATACTGACGCTCACCGCGGGCCGCCATTTTGGCCGTAGCAATAAGCTTGTCAGTAATTCCGCCCAGAGCCGAAACCACTACTATCACATCATCCTGTTGTGACTCTACGATCTGTTTAAGGTTGGTGATGCTCTCCTTGGACCCCACGGACGAGCCACCGAATTTAAGTACTTTCACAGTAGCAACGTTTTTTTCAAACTGCAAAAATACTCCTTTTCCCGCAAAACTCCCAACGCACGTACCTCTTATTGCACATTTTTACGCTTCCCGCACGCTCACCCCGCCTGGAAAGTCACTTGCAGAGTTGCTGCGCCGCAAGCACCAGGAACATGTAGTGCGATGAGCCGCCGCCCAGCACGTACTCGGTCTGCTGCCACAGGAAGGGCCAGGTGAGCAGTTCCGGGAAATCGGGACGGATCATTGCGGTGCCCGATATCACTCCGCCGGGGATGTAACTCCAGTCTGCGCGGTTCAGGCCGTAGCCCACTGTGGCCGACTGTGCTCCCACTCCCGATGCAAACGATGCCTGATTGCTGCCGGGATGGCATCCCAGCACAAAGTTCAGGGCACTGAGCATGGGCTTGATATCGAATATCTCGGGATAGGCCGATACCAGGAAGTACTGACGGTAGCCGAATGACTGGATATCCCATCCTGCACCCCAGATGGAGGGCTGGTAAGGAACGCCGTAAGGTGTGGCCTGAGCCTGACGCTGAATGCCGGCGGGCACGTTCTTGAGGGCCTGCTCAAAGGCATCCTTCCAATCGGCGGCCTCCTGATCATTTTTGAGCGTGCCGAACTGCTTGGCAACACGGCACAGGTACCAGGCGTTATTCTGGATACCGCGGACAATGTTATCCTTACGTCCTATCAGATAGTCACGATACACTTTCTTACCGGTGGCCAGATAGAGTTCGGCTGCAAGCTGAGTCATATCGGTGGCTCGCATTCCGCGGCCCATAGGCTGTTGTGTCTGCTCTGCAATCTCGTTGTAGATTGCCTGTGCAAAATCCAGACAATGGGTGGCCAGAGTATCGTTCATGCCCTTGAGCACACGGTATGACGCTGCCATTCCTGCAGCAGCCGATACAGCACGGCCGGGGTTCTGCTCGGTAAATATCCATCGGTCATCATCATTGCCGATAACGCCGTCGGTCATAGCGGCCGCATCACCCAGCATTGCGTATTGGCGAAGGCTGTTACAGATGATTCCGCGGTACGGGCGGCCCAAAGCCAGCCATGAGTTGATCACGGTCAAGGCGCCGTTCTCAACCTGCTGCAGGATATCGTTCTTGCCGTCGGGCTGATGAATCTCACAGATTCGCTTTACCTGATCTATCGATGTCACGTCAATATCGGGATGGAATGCCTCATAGGCCAATGCCAGAATATATGATTCACCGGCCTGCGATTCTATGCGCAGGTCAAAATCGCCCGCATCATGCCAGCCGCCAATGTTCACGCCGCTGACCTTCTGCAACGGCTCATACTTGGACAGGCCGGGACGCTGGTCATAACCGTCAATATGGCTGTAAGGGGGCGCCATAAGTGCATCGTCCATGTGGCAGGCATCGTGCCATACACGGTATTTCTCATTAACACGCATGTGGCACATCTGCACTGGAAGGAAATACTCAATCACCGGCTGCCAGACTCCGCGGTCAAAAATATCGGCCGATATCCCAAAGACGGGTGATTCACTGCCGTCATACCTGAGCTGATACAGGCCCTCCTCCTTTACATCACTGAAATCCACATGCAGATAGTTGTAACGCAGGAATGCGCCCCACTCCGCCGGCTTGATATCCTTAACCTTGACCGGTCCCTGGTCCGATATGCGATACAGCGTGCAGGTCTTGCCGGCGGCATCCTTGGCGCGCGCATCGAGCTCAATCACAGCCACTTTGGGCTGGGCGGGCAGATAACCCACCTGCGATGTCTGAATCACGGGCTTGTACATCCAGTCCTCGGTAACCGCGGGCTTGATGAGCCACTTGATTGCACCCTTGGTTGCACCGGCGGGAACCTCTGAACGCAGTACGAACCAGCCGTTATTGTGGTTCATGCGGCCGTCATACAGTTTAAGTTCAGTGCTGCCCAGACTCTCCACAGTAAGGCGGCACAGGTTGTCATCGGGACGTGATGTGAACTTGCGGCCCACAGCGTAAGGAGTGGATATGATATCATCGGCACGGATGGGGTTGAACACCTTGGGGTCTCCCAACAGATGCTCACGGTCCACTCTGGATCCGCGTCCCATATAGAAATCGCCGGTATAATCCAGATTGCTGACGGGGGTATCCACCGGACCGTTGGGCTGCTGCGGATAGATTCCGGACTTGCCGTCCATTATCCACGGCTTGCCAAAGAGAATGCCCGGAAAGAACTCAAAGTTGAATCCCACCTTGCCCAGAAACTCCTTTGGAACAGGCTGATCCAGATCTACCGTCACCAGAACGCCGTCCTCAACGCCCTCCACACGAACGGAGTAACGCAGTTGCAGGTCGGGATAGAGCATGGGATTGAATCCAGTCTCGTGCTTGGATGAATCGGGATAACTCAGGCGTGTGGTTATGCTGTTGCCGTCAACCGTGCGTCGGCCCTGCTTGGGAAGCGGCTGCCACTGACCCGGGGTAGCCTCCAGGCGCAGATCTCCGTTGGTTGCAATACGTACACCATTCATAATGACGCAAACGCCGGCCTGATGTCCCTCGGGATAGGTATCCTGGAACGCCATGATGTTAACACCGGCCTTCTCAAAATATCCGCGCTCTCCTATCTTGAAAGCATCGGCAAAACTCTGTGCAAATGGAATAAAAGCCAATACGGCCCAAACGGCAATTCTTTTCATATCAATTAGGTTAGTAATTTATTCGCAAATATAGCAAAATGTGCAATTGTGCAATTGGGGTCAGGCCCCTTTTGCACATTATCCAAACAGGTGCTTGAAAGCCTCCTCAACCTTGGTGACGGGAATGAGGCCGATGCCCAGCTGGCGGTTCTCCAGGCCGTGCATGTTGCTCTTGGGGATGATGATGCGCTCAAATCCCAGCTTGGCAGCCTCGGATATGCGCTGCTCTATGCGGCTTACCGGACGGATCTCGCCCGACAGGCCCACCTCACCAGTCATGCAGACGGTGCGGTCAACGGCAATGTCCAGACTGCTGGAAAGGATGGCGCTGATTACTGCCAGGTCAATGGCGGGGTCACTAACCTTGAGTCCGCCGGCAATGTTCAGGAACACATCCTTCTGGCCCAGCTTAAAGCCCACACGTTTCTCAAGAACAGCCAGCAGCATGTTCATGCGCCTTACATCAAAGCCAATGGCACTGCGCTGAGGCGTTCCGTAAACGGCGGTGCTTGCCAGCGCCTGAACCTCAATCAGGAACGGACGCACGCCCTCAATGGTGCAGGCAATCGATACGCCGCTCATGCCCTGATGGCTGTCGGTAAGCAACAGCTCGCTGGGGTTGCTCACCTGTCTCAGGCCGGTCTCCAGCATCTCATAGATACCCAGTTCGGCTGTGCTGCCAAACCTATTCTTAATGGGCCTGAGTATGCGGTACAGATAATGCTGGTCACCCTCAAACTGCAGCACCGCATCAACGATATGCTCCAGAATCTTGGGGCCGGCAATCAATCCGTCCTTGGTGATATGGCCGATGAGCAGCACCGGAGTACCGCTCTCCTTGGCAAACTTGAGCAGCGATGCGGCACACTCACGCACCTGCGTTATGCTTCCGGCCGATGAATCCACGTACTCGCTGCTTATGGTCTGGATGGAGTCTATCACCAACAGTTGAGGCTGGACGGCTTTTATCTGTTCATAGATCTTTTCAAGTGATGTCTCGCAAAGAATAAGCAGGCTGTCACTTAACCGGTTGCCGCCGTTCGCAGCAGCCAGACGTTGGGCGCGCATCTTGATCTGGCGGGCACTCTCCTCGCCCGATACGTACAGCACCTTGAGGTCCTGCAGGCGCATCACGGTCTGCAGCGTCAGGGTGGACTTGCCTATTCCGGGCTCACCGCCCAGCAGCACGATGGATCCCTGGACAAGTCCGCCTCCCAGCACGCGGTTCAGCTCCTCATCGTGCATATCGATGCGAGGCTCCATGGTGCTGTCAATCTCGCTCAGGGTATGCGGGCGGCTCTCATCGGCCTTACCTGTAGCACTCTTGCGTGCGGCGGCGGTTACGGTCTGCGCGGTAGGAGCCTTGACGGTCATCTCCTTCATGGTGTTCCACATACCGCACGACGGACACTTGCCGCTCCACTTGGGCGAGTCAAAGCCGCACTCGGAGCATACAAAAACGGTCTTATCCTTGATCGATGCCATACGCTATGACTTTTTTGACATTTTGCTCCACCACACTATTCCGTAGATGGAGTTCATCATGTAGAATACGTACTGTACCACCATGATAGGTGCAAACTGTACGCCGCGGGTGGCTGCAATAGCCCACATAACCAGGTTGGCGCCGTTCACCACAATCCACATGAACCACTGCTCTATGAATGCAAAGGTGAGCAGGAACTGTGCGCCCACGGCTACGGTCATGGCAAGTGCATCGGACACGGGCTGAGGGTCATCGGTCTTAAGGAGCAATCTGCTTATACCCCAGACTGCAGCAGCACTCAGCACAATCAGCAGCACTCTCTGAGGCCAGCTCATCCAGCGGGTCTTGATGCCCTCGCTGCCGCCGCCCAGCGCACGTTTGCGCCACTGGGCCCAGCCCACGAACTGCATCGGCACATTATAAAGCAGGAACAGCGCCGCATTGGCATAAAGTCCGCTACGCAGAGCCATATATCCCTGAATGCATGATCCCAGGAATCCAAAAAGGAAGTTCAGCACGCTGCCCTTGACGCCGAATATCACGCAAAGCACGCTGCAGGTTCCCGCAATAAAACTAAGCACACTGAAATTCCCGTTCAGCACACTAACCGCCACACTAACCGTCATGAATCCCAGTATCAGGAACCAATCCCACCACGTGAAACGCGGTATCTCTATCTTTTTACTCATGTCTGCAAAATTAATCATTATTCTCCTTGGACCAGGTAACGGCGCGGTTAATGAAATCCAGGAAGGGTTTTGTGGTTTTGAATAGGGCCGATACTCGCTCGGCCAGCCCAGGCGCCAGAATGAAATCGTCATCGGGCGTGTAGGTTATGCAGAAACGCTTGAGGCGGTAAAAATCGGAGTCAGGGGTATCGACGGGGAATCCGGCGGGCACTTTCTTAAGCGCGCCCTCCATGTCCAGTTCAAATCCGGGAGCAGCCTCAGAGAGGATCTTGCGGAACCCGCCGTCACTCATCTCAATATCCTCACGCAGAATGGCCAGCACCTTGGGGTCACACCAGTAGTCACCGGCAGCCAGCATGTGGGTACCCTCCCAACTGTCACTGGCCGATGCACTCACCTGGAAATAGTATCCGCTGTAAGGAGACTTCTTGCCGCCCGGGCAGATATACACGCCCATGTGCGTCTTGTACGGGGACTTATCGGCCGAAAACCTTACGTCGCGGTAAATGCGATATGTGATGTCGTTCAGCTGCAAGTCACCGATAGCCGGGTCAAACTTGCGGATATCGGCCAACAACTCAAGCGCAAAAGCATCGAACCGCTCCTTTACCCGCTTGTACTCCTCCTTATGCTCCATGAACCAGCCGCGCTCATTGTTACAACTGAGCCTCCTCAAGAAATCCAGTATCTCTTTCATAAGTATTCTCAATTAAGACCCTAAAAATACAAAAAAAGAAGCACCCCATTCCTTCCAATCCGCCAAAAACTTTTTTTTGTCCGGACGCTTTAACCGCCGGAATACGCTGCAAGACCGTTTTGGTGTCCAAGTGTCCGCAAAATGACGGTATTCCCCATTTAGGCTGACGCTATGACAGACCAAATACGCTATGGGGCTGATTCCGTGTCGTAGCGTCCGCGCGATACCGTGTCGCAGTGTCCGCGCTTTGTATTATCTTTGCACCCGGAAATCAGTTTATATGGAAGACTTTATTCTAAGAGAGATAGACCGCATAGGGGAACTGCTGCTGCAGATTGCCATTCGTTTGGGACTGTTCAAGGATGGTGAGCCCCAATGTACCGTAGCCGATGTCAAGGCCGAATTCGGCAAGGCGGAACTGCCGTTTGACATTGATGAAATACTCTCCAAGGATAATCCCGTAATCTACATGATGGAGCAGAAAAACATAAGCGACAAAAGCCTGGAACTTATGGCCGATATCCTGTTCCATTCCGATATAGACCAGGCGCGCAGGAAAGCCATTCTTGACGATGCCATAAGATATCTGGACCACAAAGGCTACTATTCATTCAGGTTGCACTCGCTGAGCATCTGATTCATACACAAGCAGATATGATTAAGGAATTACAACTCAGGGTAGAGCCGCAGTTTGCATATAACGAGCAGGTGCTCAAGGAGACGGTCTCACGGCAGTGCGGGCTTGACGTGCGCACCATCACGGCCGTGCGCACACTCAAGAAGAGCATCGACGCCCGCCAGCGCACCAATTTTATAAACCTGACTCTGAGAGTATTCATAAACGAGCAGCCTCCCAAGGATGAATTCACACGAATAGAGTACAAGCCCGTTGACGGCAAGCCCACCGTCGTAGTGGTTGGCGCCGGTCCCGGCGGACTCTTTGCAGCACTCCACCTGATTGAATTAGGATTACGGCCGATTGTACTGGAGCGCGGCAAGAACGTGCACGACCGCAAGGTTGACATAGCCGCAATCAGCCGCACCCACAAGATTGACCCCGAATCCAACTACAGTTTCGGTGAGGGCGGTGCAGGAGCCTATTCCGACGGCAAACTCTACACCCGCAGCAAGAAACGCGGCAGCACAGACCGCATCCTGAACATATTCTGCCAGCACGGCGCAAGCCCCACGATATTGTCCGATGCCCATCCCCACATAGGTACGGACCGCCTGCCGCGCGTGATTGAAAACATCCGCAACACCATAATAAGCTGCGGCGGTGAGGTCCACTTTGAGACCCTGATGACCGGTTTCATACTGCAAAATGACCGCGTGATAGGTGTAAACGCCACACATGGCGGCCAGCAGTGCACATTCATGGGACCGGTAATACTGGCTACAGGTCACAGCGCCCGCGATGTATATCGCTACATGGCGGCCCAGAAATTCGCAATTGAGGCGAAGGCGTTGGCTGTAGGCTGCCGTCTGGAACATCCTTCGCAACTGATAGACTCCATACAATACCACAACCGCGCAGGACGAGGCAAGTATCTGCCCGCCGCCGAGTACAGTTTCGTCACTCAGGTTAACGGACGCGGAGTTTACAGTTTCTGCATGTGCCCCGGCGGATTCGTAGTTCCGGCCGCATCGGGCCCCCAGCAGATTGTGGTGAACGGCATGTCACCCTCCAACCGAGGCTCCCGCTGGAGCAACTCCGGAATGGTAGTAGAGACCCGTATAGAGGATATCGCGCAGTCAGATGCAGATATGAACGACCCGCTGGTAATGATGCGCTTCCAGGAACAGTTGGAGCATGACTGCTGGCAGGCCGGCAACATGCGCCAGACCGCACCCGCCCAGCGAATGGCCGATTTCGTGAACGGCCGTCTGAGTTACGACCTCCCGGAATCATCCTACTCGCCCGGCCTCATATCATCCCCGCTCCATTTCTGGATGCCCAAGTTCGTAACGGAGCGCCTCAAGCAGGGATTCCTGCAGTTCGGCAAAAGTTCTCACGGATTCCTGACCAACGACGCCGTAATGATTGCCGTCGAGACCCGCACATCATCGCCCGTGCGCATAGTCCGCGACAACGAGACCCTCCAGCACATCGGCCTTGAAGGCCTGTTCCCCTGCGGCGAAGGTGCCGGATATGCCGGCGGAATCGTATCTTCTGCAATTGACGGAGAACGTTGCGCCGAATCCGCCGCCCAATTCATCGCATCTTTTTGCTAACTTTGCAGTCACTATGACACTATATCCCAATCTGATAAAAGAAGCCTTGCAGACGGTCCGATATCCGGGTACCGGCAAGGACATCATCTCAATGGAGATGCTTGAGGACGATATCCGCATAGACGGTAACTCAGTATCGTTCTCACTCATTTTTGAGAAACCCACCGATCCGTTCATCAAATCGATAGTAAAGTCGGCCGAGACCGCAATAAAACTCAAGGCCGGCGATGACGTACAGGTAGAGGTAAAGGTAAAGACCCGCCAGGCACCCCGTCCGGAGGGTCCGGAACTTTTGCCCGATGTCAAGAACATCATAGCCGTAGCATCCGGCAAGGGCGGCGTAGGCAAATCAACTGTTGCCGCAAACCTGGCAGTGGCACTGGCCGGCTTAGGCTACAAGGTAGGACTGTTGGATGCCGATATTTTCGGCCCGTCAATGCCCAAGATGTTCAACACCGAGGGCGCACGCCCCTACGCCGAGAACAAAGGCGGCCGTGACCTGATAATCCCCGTTGAGCAGTACGGCATCAAACTCCTCTCAATAGGTTACTTTGTTGACCCCGAGCAGGCTGTCCTGTGGCGCGGAGCCATGGCCAGCAACGCCCTCAAGCAACTAATTGCCGATGCTGACTGGGGCGAGCTGGACTACTTCATCATAGACATGCCTCCCGGCACAAGCGATATTCACCTTACTCTGGTACAGACACTGGGCATAACCGGCGCCGTAGTTGTAAGCACCCCGCAGGAGGTTGCTTTGGCCGATGCCCGCAAGGGAATTGATATGTTCCGCAACGAGAAGGTGAACGTACCTGTACTTGGATTAGTAGAGAATATGGCCTGGTTTACCCCCGCTGAACTCCCACAGAACAAATACTATCTGTTCGGTAAGGAGGGATGCAAACGTCTGGCCGAAGAGCTGAAAGTTCCTCTGCTGGGACAGATTCCAATCGTACAGAGCATCTGTGAAGGCGGTGACAACGGAACCCCCGTTGCCCTGAACCCCGATACCATAACCGGTCTGGCATTCCGCGACCTTGCGCAGTCAGTAGCCATCGCAACCGATGCCCGCAACCATCAGCAACCGCCCACAAAGGCAGTAAGCACAAGCAAATGATACCATTGGGGACGGTTCCGTTTGGTACCGTTTTATATCCAACTACAAAAAGAACAGCGACTTACAATTAAGCCGCTGTTTCTTATTTAGCAAAACGGTACCAAACGGAACCGTCCCCATTGGTATCATTCCGGTGGAACTACAGGAACCTCAAACACAAATCTGGCTCCTCCACCGGTGTATGCAGTGTCAAGATAGACATTGGCACCCATCAGTGCGGCTATCTCACGGCAGATGCTCAGGCCCAGTCCTGTACCCTGAACAAAACTGTTCAGTTTGGTGAACCTGTCAAATATGGCCTCAGCCTGATCAGCAGGCACGCCGGGACCGGTATCGGTGACGCTGAATGTCACGAAACCGGGCTTGGCCGTAAGTGAACTGGCCAGCACGATCTTGCCTTTTGAGGTATGCTTGCAGGCATTGGTCAGAAGGTTTATCAGAATCTGCTGGACACGCTGCGGGTCTGTACGGAAGGTGAACGGCTCCTCTGACTCCGGCTCGTAGAACATCTCCACGCCAGAATGCAGACGGTGCTCGGAACTTGTTATGGCTGCGCGGCACATAAAATGAACCTCGCCCTCATCGTAAGTTATCTTGTATTGGCCGTTATCCATATCGGTGGTGTTCAGGATATCCTCAAGCAGCATTATCAGAATCTTGGTGTTGTTCATGATGTGGTTTGAGAACTCCTGTTTCTCCTCAGGGGTGAGCGAATCGTCCGGAAGTGACAGCAACTGCGAGAAACCTACAATCGCATTGAGCGGGGTGCGCACCTCATGACTCATGTTCTGCACAAAGCGGGTCTTGGCAGCATTGGCAATCTCAGCCTTGCGATTGGCGGCGGTCAGTTCGTTGATCATTTTCTGGTCACGTATCCTGCGGCGTCTCAGACCTATCACCTGACTGTATGAGAATGCCAGAAGGCCAAGCAGCACCGCCGTCACAAGTATTGTAAGTATCAGCGTCGTCCGGTCCAGTTGCTGTGATTTTTTTTCCAAATCCGCTGTCAGCACTTTGTTACCCATTTTTGCGTCGAGTTCAGCCATATTAAGCTGGTTGGACCTGGCAAAATTAAGTTCCATCAGTTCCATCAGGCGCTTCTCCAGGCGAAAAGCGGCGTTTTCATATCCGTAAAGTTCGGCAATATTGACAACGAACTTCATCTCACGTATTTTGGAAAGGGCTTCAATATCATCCAAATCCTCGTTGTTGATTGTACCCTCTATAATCTCATCAATGAGATGGAACATATTTTTTGCTGTTGCAGAAATCCGGTGCAACTGTCCATCGGTCAGACAACGGTCCCTTAATGCAGTATACCTGCTGACATCCTTATCCAACGCCGCTATGACTGCCATATAAAAGATACAGCGTAGAGTATCATTATGGTTCATTGATACTTCATAAGCCTTGTCTATATTTATCCTCATGGAATCGCTCAAGACAGGATATGTATTGGCCAGGTCACAGTATGCATTGGATATAGACTGGCGTCTTACCGTAGGATCATCGGTCTCATTATAGACCCTGATGCCCTCCAGGATATATTTCTTGGCCGTTACGTAATCGTTCATGGCTGTATACAGCGAAACCATATATCGGGAGCTGTACCACATCCCGTACGCATCATTCTGCTCAATGGCGTATGCCTGCATCTCCTGCAGCAACTCAATTGAGGTGTTAGGCCTTCCATTGTTGTAATAAAAGTTCTGGACCAACTCGTAAGCGTAGTAGAAATACTGCCTGTAGCCGTAAGAAAGAGCTATTGCCTTAAGTTCCTCAAAAGCCTTGAGGACCCGTTCCTCATTACTGAACGGACCGCTCTTTAAATGTTTAAGACGCTCCACATAATGTATCACCTCTGCCTTGTTGTCTCCCTTGGCCAAAGCGGTCTGCAGCAACGAGTCATTCACAAGGTTGAACTCCTCGTCGGATACGACCCCCGCCAGATTCTCAGCCTTCTGGAACAGCGCATAGCATTCATCATCAATCCCATAAGGATTATTCTGGGCAAACGTCTTTATGGCCGATGAAACCGCCACCAGCAACAGGATTATTCTCAACAGTCCTTTCATAATGCCGTAAATGTACAAAAAATGACACAAAAGGGGCAATTCCTTCTGTGTCATTTTTTATAACACTGCTTTTTTTGCTTATTCAGCCGAGAAGAGTGCAGTTGAGAGGTAGCGTTCACCCGTATCGGGCAGCAGCACGAATACGTTCTTGCCGGCAAACTCGGGACGTGATGCCACTACGCTTGCGGCGTATGCTGCAGCTCCGCTTGATATACCTACCAGCAGGCCCTCCTCCTTGGCAAGAGCACGAGCGGTCTCAAAAGCATTGTCATTGTTTACGGGCAGGATCTCATCTACAATATCGCGATTGAAGTTGTTGGGAACAAAACCGGCACCGATACCCTGGATCTTATGGGGACCACTGGGGTTACCGCTCAGTACGGCCGATGACTCGGGCTCAACTGCTATGATACGTGCGTTGGGGAATGCCTCCTTGATGGCGATAGCAGATCCGCTGACGGTACCGCCTGTACCAACGCCTGCGATGAATGCGTCTACTGTTATACCGGCTTCCTTTGCATCGGCCACAATCTCCTTACCGGTGGTCTTTGCATGAATCTCGGGGTTGCTAGGGTTATTGAACTGCTGCAGGATTACTGCGCCGGGAGTAGCGTCACGCAGTTCCTCAGCCTTTGCAATAGCACCCTTCATGCCGTTTGCACCCGGAGTAAGAACAATCTCAGTGCCATAAGCGGCAGCCAGTTTGCGGCGCTCAATGCTCATGGTCTCGGGCATGGTCAGGATTACCTTGTAACCCTTAACTGCGCCTACAAGTGACAGACCAACGCCTGTATTGCCCGAAGTAGGCTCTATGATTGTACCACCTTTCTTAAGGATACCCTTCTTCTCAGCATCCTCAATCATAGCCAGAGCGATACGGTCCTTGACCGATCCGCCCGGATTGAAGAACTCAACCTTTGCAACAATGTTGGATTTGATACCACGGTTAGCCGTGAAAGTCTTAAGACTGACTGTCGGAGTCTTACCGATAAGTTCAGTGATGGAATTGTAAATTGCCATAATATCTAAGTTTTGTGTTTGTTTTCTGTTTCCGATGCAAAATTACCACCAACGGAAACAGTCAACAAGAAAAACCCAAAAACAAGAAAATCATTCTAATCACCCATCAAACAGTAGTGCAAATATTCTAAAACGTGCAATTGGGGCCTGACCCCAATTGTATCATTTGCCTGTCTGCAGAGTGCTCCGCTTGGTGCGGCCGTAGCTGCGGTAGTCGTCAAGTTCTATCTCAATGTCCGGCTCTGAAAGCGCCCCGTCGGCCGGAAGATTGAAGACAATGTACTTGATGCTCTTGCCCCGCTCCAACCACTGCTGCTCATAGTGCGTCTTGATGGAGAGGGTATGGTCCGCATCCCCGCTGGCGTAGAGGTCATCGGTCCGGAACTCCACCGGCAGGCGGTTGTGATCAACCATGGCGCACGTGTAAGTAAAGAGGAAGTTGCTGTCAGTCTTAAGGTGGATCTTGCCGCCCGGTTTCAATATCCTGCGGTAGCGCTCCATAAAATAGGTCGATGTAAGACGCTTGGTAGCCTTCTTCATCTGAGGATCAGGGAAAGTAATCCAGATCTCACTCACCTCACCCGGAGCAAAGAACCTGTCAATCAACTCAATCACGGTGCGCAGAAACGCCACATTCTTCATGCCGGCCTCAAACGACTGCTTGGCACCGGTCCACATGCGCGCGCCCTTGATATCGACCCCTATGAAGTTCTTATCCGGAAACAACCCGGCCAGCCCCACGGTATACTCACCGTGTCCGCAGCCCAACTCCAGGACAATAGGCCCGTCATTATGAAAGAAGGAGCTGTTCCAGCAGCCCCTCATTTCAAACGGGACATCCTCACGGAATGAGCCGGCAGGCTCAAACACGTGCGGATAGGTCCGCATATCGGCAAACTTGGCCAGTTTACCCTTACCCATATATCAGATATCCAGAACGGTTACCCAGCCGTGAGTATCGGGAGCGTCGCCATACTGGATGGCACGCAACTGATGGTACAGACCTGTCAGCACAGGACCCGGTTTACCGTCACCAATAACGTATGACTTGCCAAGTTCAATGTCATCAATACGTGAGATAGGTGAAATAACGGCAGCAGTACCGCAGGCACCGGCCTCACTCATCTCATTGAGTTCCTCAAGAGGTACAGGACGGCACTCTACAGTCATGCCGTTGTCCTTAGCCAACTGCTGAAGGCTCTTGTTGGTGATAGAGGGCAGTATTGACTCTGACTTGGGAGTGATGTAACTGTTACCCTTGATGCCGATGAAGTTGGCGGCACCGCACTCATCGATATACTTCTTCTCCTTGGCATCCAGATAGAACTCACTTCCGTAACCCTTCTCATGGGCGATGTTGTGAGCGTACAGACTGGCAGCGTAGTTACCGCCTACCTTGTACTTACCCATACCCAGAGGAGCTGAACGGTCGTAAGAACGTACCAGTGCGTATGCGTTAGCTGCAAAACCGCCCTTGAAGTACGGACCTACAGGCATAACGAAAATCAGGAACATATACTCTTTGGCCGGTTTTACACCAATCTCTGCGCCTGTACCCACCAGAAGCGGGCGGATGTAAAGTGATGCGCCGCTCTCATAAGGAGGAATGAACTCCTTGTTGAGCTCTATCACGCGCTTTACCATCTTGCAGAATGTCTCGGTAGGAAGCTCAGGCATCATGGTAGCACGACAGGTGCTCTGCATACGCTCTGCATTGGCCTCCATACGGAACACTCGTACCTTACCATCCTTGCCGCGGAAGGCCTTCAGACCCTCAAATGCCTCCTGACCGTAGTGCAGGCAGGTGGCGGCAATA
>JAZMZT010000243.1:0-6944 GCA_045586125.1 Bacteroidaceae bacterium
GGCATAACGTGACAGCTGTCTATGACGGCAGTGAGATGAAGATATTCATTGACGGTACACAGGTTGCATCACAGGCTGCATCGGGCAATATCCGCAATCTGCCCCTGTCACTCTGCATAGGACGTGACGAGCAATCTTGCGGTCAGGATGCCAACCCCTACATCTGCGACGCAATGATCGATAACGTAGGCGTATTTGCCGATGCGGTCCTTCCCGGCAGCTTTGATCCCGCCAAAGCAGCCCTGTGGCTTGACTTTGAGGAGGAGCAGAACCAGGGCACATTCTACACATACGGACAGGGAGCCCGCACCTACGGCTCAATCTGGCCTAATCGCGTACCCCAGCCCGAGATGTGGCAGATGAAGAAAACCGTCCAGCCGCTCTCATTCACACTGGTTGACCTTGCCCTGGGGCATGTTGAGGTCTGGAACCGCAACCACTTTACCAACGCCTCAATCTATAACACCAAGTGGTCACTCATGGCCGATGACAAGGTTATAGAATCCGGCACACTGAATCTGGATGTGGAGCCGCTGACCAGAAAGATGGTTAGAATACCGTTCCACAAGCCCGCCCGTATTGAGCCCGGCAAGGAGTACCGCCTGGAGATAAGTTCATCACTTAAGAAGGATGAGGTTTGGGCCAAGGCAGGTCATGAGGTTGCTTGGGATCAGTTTGAGCTCAAGTCCTGGAACAAACCTGCCCTTGCCGGTCCTGCAATAAAACGCAATATAACACTTACTCAGGGCAGCAACGGCATAGTTGTAAGCGGACAGGGATTCAGCTACCGTTTCAACGCTCAGAGCGGCGCTCTTGAATCAATGAACGTTGACGGCAAGGAGATGCTCAAGTCTCCCGTAACACTGAATGTATGGCGTGCTCCCGTGGCCAATGAGATTGACGGATGGAACGGCAGCGGTGCCGGCCAGCCCTCCATTCAGGGTTATGGTAACATCGGCGCCAATACGGTTCTTGCCAGCCATTACTATGCAGCCTCATTAGACAAGAGAAACCTTGTTCCCGTATCGGTCAAGGCCTTTAAGGGTGCTGATCTTGTAGTGATTGACGTAAAAGAGAACTCACTCTCCACCAACGGTGCCGATAACCGCTTCGAGAATGACTGGCACTGGGTTGTAAATTCTGACGGAACCGTCACAGTACATCATAAGGTGAAACCCATGGGCAAGATGCCGCAGTGGCTGCCCAGAATAGGTGTAACCATGAGTCTGGACAAGTCACTGAGCAAGGTTGAATGGTACGGACGCGGACCTCAGGCCTCATATCCTGACCGCAAGACCGGATACCGAGTAGGCATTTATAATACCACCGTAAATGATATGTATGAGCCCTACCTCATACCGCAGGATTACGGTCTGAGGACTGATAACCGCTGGGTTCGCCTGACCGACAACACCGGCAAGGGTCTGGAGTTCTCAATGGATCAGCACTTCAACTTCAACGCATACGACTGCACTACCGATAACCTGACCAAGGCCATCTATCAGTACCAGCTGCAGCGTGGAGGCGATATCACCCTGAACCTTGACTATGCAACATCAGGTGTAGGCTGCACCTGCCAAGGCATATTCCGTGATTACCGCGTTATTCCGGAAACATACCAACGCACAATAACCATCCGGCCGCTGCGCTAAAATAGTACAAAAGTGTACCTTTTTCTTGAAAACTGCGGATACTCTTCCGCAGTTTTTTCTTTACAGATAAAAATATTGAATTTAGTTTGCAAACTAAGAATTTAGTTTTATATTTGCACCGTTAATTTGAAAATACAATGGACAGCAGTAAGCAAAAGATGCAGGAACTCACCAGGGCTGAGCTTGAGATAATGCAGATTATCTGGAAGATAGGCAAGGAGTTTATAGTACGTGACGTGCATGACATGATGCCGGAACCCAAGCCGGCTTACAACACCGTATCCACCATGGTCCGCATACTGGACACCAAAGGATTCCTCACCCACAAGACATACGGCCACACCAATATATATAAGGCGGCCGTTAGCAAGGACGACTATACCGGACGTTTTATGCAAGGAGTGCTGAACTCTTTCTTTGAAGGCTCTGTAAGCCGTTTGGTCACCTTCTTCTCAGACAACAAGAACCTTTCAGTACAGGAGGCCGATGAGATACTCAAAATGCTAAGCAAGAAATAACAACAAAACCTTAATAAACTATGTCTTCCTTTGTTTTCTATTCCTTTTCAGTAATTGTATGCAGCGGAGTTTTCATGCTGCTCTATCACCTTTTCGTGTCACGTAAGGCCGGCTATACATTCTGCCGCAGGTACCTTATGGCGGCAATGTTGCTGTCGGTTGTCATTCCGACACTCAACGTACCCCTTTACCACAAGTATGTTATGGTGGAGCCTACGCCTCAAATGGTCTATAAGCCAATTGAAAGTTTACCGTTGCCGGAGTCTTCGGCTCCCGTTCAGACAACAGGAAATGCCATCACCGCAGTCTCAAATACAGAGTCTGCCGCTGCAAGTGCCGATGCCACGCCTGAGCCTGTACTGAACCGGAACAACAGCCTTAAGATTCCGGGGTTCATTAAATGGAGACTTGCCGTTTTTGCAGTCTATCTGATTGGCGTTCTTATATCTCTCGGATTGATTCTAAGGAGTATAATCTATATCTCAAGAATCAGGAACAGGTCTGTCATTACAGCAAAGCAAGGCTATACGCTGGCAGAGAATGCCGAAGTCAAATCACCTTTCTCATTCCTGAACACCATTTTTATGGGACGTGGGTACAGCGACAGCGTGCGCAGCCAGATATTGAGTCACGAAACCAGTCATGTGCAGCACCATCATTCTTCCGAAAAACTCATCATGTCTGTAATCCGCTCCGTGTTCTGGTTCAACCCCTTTATCTGGATGGCCGAGAAGAGCCTTGAGGAGGTGCAGGAATGGCAGGCCGATAACGATGCACTGTCATCGGACGGCTACGATGTTGATGATTACCGTGACACTGTTATACGTATGCTGTTAGGCATGAGCCCGCTTACCACAACCGGCATGGGCACATCCTTTACCAGAAAGAGACTGCTCAGAATGAACCAGAAGGAGTCAACCGGCCATACTCCGGCTGTAACCATAATGTCGGTTGCCGTTACATTGGCCCTGTTCTTATGTTTCGGATGCAAGGCTGTGATAGAACAGAAATTGACTAACGACGATTACAGGGAGATTCCGGGTTATCCCGATTTCATGAAAACCGAAGGCCTGTACCGTGAATACCTGAGCAAGGAAGACAGGTTGTTCTTCAGCGTGAATGACCTTATTTATGCCGCCAAAGGAAACGAGCCTGAAAAGAGAACCTTTTTTGAGGAACAGCTCGATGCATTCGGTATGACAAAAAGAGGTTTGGAGATTCTGGAGCGCCCCGGAATGGAGTCATTCCCCACCCTGATCTGCATAAACGGTTACAGGTGTGCTGATTTCCCGTCA
Source organism: Bacteroidaceae bacterium (assembly GCA_045586125.1). GTDB lineage: Bacteria > Bacteroidota > Bacteroidia > Bacteroidales > Bacteroidaceae > Colenecus. The sequence continues at coordinate 3,466 of JAZMZT010000243.1, forward strand.
TCGAAAGAACTCAAATGGGTCGATGACAAGACTATTGTAGTAATAGGAACTGAAATCAGTAGTGTTGATGAATTCAGGAAACTCAAGCCGGAGGATTATCTTGCCATAGTGTATTACAGGCCTGAGTCCAAACGTAACGTTATCCCGTCAGTTGTATATGCCATAACCGGCCAAAGCCTGGAATTTACCACCAATTATAACTATCCGGCCATGATAAACAGCCCGGAAGCTGATATCCCGGAGGTTATTGAACCCAGCGGTTTCGGCATTCACGGAAACTATTTTATCTGCCAGGACGAGTACAACATAGCCATCACCCGGAACTTTGCCGTTGACGGACGTCTGGTCAGTCTTGAAGAATTCAAGGATTACTATAAACTCAGGAACTGGCGTTATCCCCTGGTTTTGAGGAACTCTCAAGCCGAAAGAAGATTCGGGAAAGGCATTACGGAGGTTGCTGAACTAAGAAGCGGACAGAATGTCAGAGTACATTTTTCAAATCTGAACGGACTGATAATGACCGTTATCAACGGGCAGGAGCACCCTCTCTCTGAACTGAAGAATCTGTCAAATATACTTGGAATAAGCCAGGAGATACGCGAGAATGATCCGCTCACCTATGTCCAGATTTTCGTGGATCAGGAGAACAACAAATGGATTACCGATGAAGTAGTGGAGCTTATAAAGCAGTATATCCCCTGGAATGACCCGGCACTCATCATCAATGCGTTCCGCAAGGTATCATTTGAAGTAAAGCCTTCCCGTGAATCAGGCTACAACAGAGACATAAGGAGCAGATTAATACCTATCAATTGATTTACAATCCTTTAATCAACCAATAATTATGAAGAGTATAATGCGTTTCATTTTCTTGTCACTGACAGTCTTGTTCCTGAACAGCTGCCGCAAGAGTGATAATACAGCAATTGTATGGAACACTCCCATTGTAATGGAAAACGCGCATAACAGTTTCTGGGACCCTGAGCTACGTCTGAACCGCGTAGAACTGAACAATAGGGAGACCGTAATAAACCTGACAGTATATGGCTTCAGCGATGATCGCAGCCGTTTTACCTTCCAACCCAGCCTACATCTTAAATCCGGTGATGCCGTATATGCTCTTGAGAGCATTGACGGTATGAAACCGGGAGAATGGATAAAGACTCCGGCCGATACCGAGGAGAAGCATCTGGTATTCCATTTCAAGCCAATGCCATTGGATACCAGGCAGTTTGATTTGATTGAAGGTGACAATCCAAACGACTGGAACGTATACGGAATACATGATTTTGACCATGATTCAGATATACTGTTCAAGTCACATTGGCGTGACTCCAAAAGCGGTGACTGGATAATCAGTTTCCACGATGACTTTGCAATAGCAGATAATAAGGTATGGCAATATGTATCTAAGCCAAACGGAACCAGCGGCACAATAAGCCTTACGCGTGACGGAGAGCAGCTTGAGGTTGAGGTGAGTCCCATCCGTAACGGCTCCCGTAAGATAAAGGTAGGCCAAAAGAGCTATAAATGCGTCCGCTTTGATACTGAGAAATTTCCTGATTATCCCAAGAAAGATCGCAGCCGGTTCTATGACAACGGATACCGTGACGGTGACAGCGTAACCATAAACGGTATAATACTGAATTCAGATGTCAGTATATGCAGAGTACTGTATGATGATGTTTTCGGTTCATCAGGCTATCCCGAATTTGAAGGAAAAGCCAATCCTGACGGAACGTTCCACATCAAATTCCCGGTCAGGAACAGCCAGTCAATTCGCCTGATGGTTGAAGGAAACATGAGAGGACGCGGCTGCACATTTGACATTCCGGTAGAACCGGAGCAGGAGTATTTCATCTATTACGACCGCAGTCGCGGCCAGCAGATGGTTATGGGCGATAAGGCAAGGGTTGTAAACGAGTATCTCTCATACGGCCATTATATCAGGTTTGAGGATGCCAGTGAAATGAAGAGCCTTTCAGCAATTGATCCCGAGTCATATCTAAATTACATCAAATCCAGAATCAAGGAGGGAGACAGGATTCTTGACAGCATTTCCGCCCGGCACCCCACTCTTTCCGATAAGTTCAGGGTCCTGGATAAGGTGTTCATGAAATGGGAGATGGCCGGTGACTTGGGACAATCAAGATTCTCATTCAATAACGATGGCGAGAAGCCTGTCATGCCAAAGGTGTTGTCAGAATACATTCATAAGGAGATCTGGAATTCCAATCCTATCAGGATTCCTCTCCCCCTGTTCAATATTTCCCATTTTATGAGGGATTATATCCAGGCTATCGAGATGGAAAAGGACGATTCCCCCAACCTGACTTTATCAGACATAATAAAACTGGCAAAGGAACGGGGCAAAATCTCTGTTACCGATAGAGAGATGGATGAACTGTCACTGTATTTGAATACCGCTTCCAGAATATCAATTGAGTTTGATTCCATACGTAAGGCTGACAATACGCCCATGGAAAAGCTTAATGAATTGAGTCAGAGTCTGACAGAGAAGTATAAGGATATAATTGAGAGAGGCACTACTATTCTTTCAGAACATCAGAATGAATTCCAGGCTTTCCTGGATGAGTACAACAATGAGCTGTCTGTTGAACAGTTCAAGACCAGGATTGGAATTATAGATTCTCTTGGAGGTGATCCTTTGGTCAGGCAGGTTGCAGTCACCAAAAGCTGTATGGAGATCATGGACATGAACAAGCACTCGCTTTCAGCTCAGGTAAAGGAGATATTTGACAGCAAAGTAAATATGGAGGCCGCCGTCAATACCGTCCATGCCATGCACGACAAGTATCTGGCGTTGGAACAGATAGACCTGGCAACCCTGGGCAGTATCCGTGACGCCAAGGATCTGGCGGGAATCAGCGACGGAGAGAAACTCCTGCAGGAGATAGTAAAGCCGTATAATGGAAAGATTGTGTGGATAGACATCTGGGGATCATGGTGTCATCCTTGTCTGGAAAACCTGTCACATGCCGCCCAAGTACGGGAAGCACTGAAAGACTATGATATAGTCTATCTGTATCTTGCCAACGAGACCACTGATGAAGCTATGAAGAATATCATAGCAGAGTATGGGCTGTCTGGCGACAATATTGTCCACTACAACCTGCCCCGCCCGCAGCAGGCAGCTATAGAGAGTTACCTTAAAGTGACAGCATTCCCAGCATACAGACTGGTCAATCGCCACGGAGCCCTCCTGGATGTCCAGGCCAGCCCAAACGATCTGATTGCATTCAAAAGAGTGCTGGACAAACTATAGCACAATAGGATCAGATCCCTGTGCTAGGACTCCTCGTTAAAGTAAAGCTTGTAGAACTTGCCGTGCTCGTCCTCACCCTGCTCTATCAGCTTGCGGCTGCCGTGCACGTAGATGTGGAAGTTCTTGTCCAGTTTGATGACGCTCTTGTAGAGGCGGTTCTGTTTCTTTACGGCTCCCTCGCTTACGTCAAACT
>JAZMZT010000244.1:0-12223 GCA_045586125.1 Bacteroidaceae bacterium
GTGCGAGTGGGGCAGCAACAAGCCTTGGGAATGGGCCGAGAACATAGGCCATTCCTGGCGTACCACAGGAGATATCACCGCCCGTTTTGCAGGCAACCCGCGTCAGCGCGGCTGGGGACAGACCGTACTGAGCATCATTGACCAGAACGCTCCCTTGCGCAAGTATGCAGGTCCGGGCCACTGGAACGATCCCGATATGCTTGAGGTGGGTAACGGCATGAGCGTGAACGAGGACCGCGCCCATTTCAGCATGTGGTGCATGATGGCCGCTCCGCTTATACTTGGAAACGACCTTTCCAAGATGACCGATGAGACCCGCGCCATAATCCTGAACAAGAAGGTGATAGCCATTGACCAGGACAAACTGGGCGTTCAGGGACTGCGCTACAAAACGGAGAACGAGATAGAGTACTGGTTTAAGCCGCTTGAGAACGGTGATTGGGCATTCTGCCTGCTGAACCGCTCAACCGAGCCTGTAGAGTGCAACATCAACTGGCAGGATTACAACCTGACCGATGACGAGGTAAGCCACCTGTCGACATCTTTCGATGCCATTACCTATAACATTGAGAATCTTTGGGAACCCAACGCCAAGAAGGCCAAGGTGGGTAATACCAAGAAGGCTCTCAAGGTTACGGTTCCCGGTCATGATGTAGCCATGTACCGTCTGACACCTAACAAGAAGTGATTTTCCTAAATTAAATCCTTCCTTTAGCATTATTTAAGAAAAATATCGCAAGCGATATAAAATAATGCTGTACTTTTGTATCGCAAACGATATAAAACAACAATAGATATGGAAAGGATTTATGATTTCAAGGCACTGACAGGAAAGGGTGCAGAACTGAGTTTCAATGAGTTTGAGGGCAAGGTCCTCATGATAGTAAACACCGCTTCAAAGTGCGGTTTCACCCCTCAGTATGACGGTCTGGAGGCACTTTATCAGAAATATAAGGATCAAGGATTCACTATCATCGGTTTCCCGTGCGACCAGTTCGCTCATCAGGAGCCCGGCACCGATGCCGAGATTGAGGAGTTCTGCCGCCTTAACCACGGCGTGACCTTCCAGCTCATGAAGAAGATTGATGTAAACGGAGCCCAGGCGCATCCCGTATTCGAGTACCTCAAGAGCCAGGCACCCACCGAGGAGTACAAGGGCCTTAAGGCAAAGGCTGCTCAGAAACTCTTTAAGAACATCAGCAAGAGTGTAGAAAAAGAGAGTGACATCAAGTGGAATTTCACTAAATTTGTAATCAGTCGCGATGGTACTGTTATTAAGCGCTTTGCTCCTACAACAACTCCCGAGCAGATGGAAAAGGACATTCAGGAATTACTTAAATGAAAGAAGAGTTCAAATTAGACAATCAGCTCTGTTTCAGGCTGTACACCGCGTCACGACTCATGACGCAGGCCTATCATCCGTTGCTGTCAGAGCACGGACTCACGTATCCGCAGTATCTCGTGCTGCTTGTACTCTGGGAGGCCGATGCACAGCCGGTAAATGACATAGCGCACAAACTCTATCTGGAGACCAATACGGTTACGCCGCTGCTGCAGCGCATGGAGAAGGAGGGAATCCTGATCCGTCAGCGCGGCCAAAAGGATGCCCGCCAGATGATAGTGTCACTCACCAGAAAGGGATGGGACTTGCAGAATAAACTGGCTGATGTCCCCTTTAAGGTGGGTGGTGCCGTCCTCTGCGACAGCGTTACACCGGAGACAGCTCCCACATTATATAAGATGCTCAATGATATTATATCCAAATTGAAAAATGACTAGATCCAGACAGATTATACGCACCAGCGTAGTAGGTATCATCACCAACGTCCTGCTGGCCGGATTCAAGGCTCTGGTAGGTCTGCTGGCACATTCGGTTGCCATTGTACTTGATGCTGTAAACAACCTGAGCGATGCTCTCTCAAGTGTCATTACAATAATTGGCACCAAACTGTCGGTACGTCCTGCAGATAAGGAGCATCCGTTCGGATATGGCCGAGTGGAGTACTTTACGGCCATAATCATATCGGCCATTGTGCTTACCACAGGTATCACATCGCTGGTGGAATCTGTCAAGAAGATCATTAATCCAACCCAGCCTGATTACACAACAATTACACTGATTGTAATCATTGCCGCCATAGTGACCAAACTGGTGCTGGGCTGGTATGTCCGCAAGCAGGGCCGGAAACTGGAGAGCGATGCGCTGATAGCCTCCGGTTCTGATGCTCTGTTTGATGCGGTCATCACACTGGCTACTCTGATATCGGCCGGAATCATGCTTATCTGGAACGTCTCTTTGGACGGTTATCTGGGCGTAATTATATCGGCCGTTATCATCAAGGCCGGTATTGAGATGCTGTCATCACCGATAACCCAATTGCTGGGCGCAAGCGTATCGGCCGAACTCACCCGTCAGATCAAGAGTGAAATCCTGGAACAGGAGGGCGTGCAGGGTGTATATGACATCATTGTGCACGGTTACGGCCCCAATCTCAGCATCGGTTCGCTGCATATCAGCGTACCTGACACCATGGATGCGCACCGGATTCACGGACTGACCAGAAAGATATCTGAAATGATGATGGAGCGTCACGGAATAGTCATGACGGTAGGAATCTATGCCATTGCAACCGGAAACAACCGTCACGCAGAACTGCAGAAAGAGGTGGTACAGACCCTTTCACAACAGGAGCACGTACTCCAGGTACATGCTTTCTATTATTACGAGACAGAGAACTTCGTATCGGTCGATGTAGTTCCGGATATGACCATTACCGATGACCAGGCTTTCATCGACTTACTGACAGAGAAACTCAAACCCATCCTTAAGGACCTGCAAATCTCCATCGTCATAGATCACAACTACTGTGATTAAAGAATATATGGATTTCCATTCTCTGACACTATCTGACCGGGAGGCCATGCAGGCTTTGACACTCAATTCCGGGCGCCGCAACTGTAATTATACCTTTGCAAACCTTATAGGCTGGCAGTTCCTGTATAAAACTGAGGTTTGTGTGCTGCAGGATGCTGTGGTTCTGCGCTTCAGTTATGAAGGGAAGCGTGCCTATATGGTATGTACGGCCGATAATAAACTGTCTCAGGAACTGGTCAGAGCACTGCTCTCGGACAGTTGCGGAAAACTGACGGTTTTTGGTCTTGAGGACTCGCAGGTATCGGCTCTCTCATCATTTAAGATTGACGCAGAGCCTGTTCGCGATCAGTTTGATTATATCTACCGCCGCACGGATCTGGCTTTACTTCAGGGAGGACATCTTCAAGCCAAGCGCAATCATGTAAACCGTTTCAGGGCCGATAATCCCGATTTTGAATACCGCCCGCTCACACCTGAACTATTTGACGAATGCCGCCGTCTTACCGGGATATGGCAGGGGGAGAAAGATGCCAGTGATTCCATAGATGCCGAAAGGCTGGTTATGGAAACCATTTTCAGCAACTGGGAATCATTGGGAATGATGGGCGGCAGCATATTCGTAAACGGCCGTATGGTTGCATTCTGTTATGGCGCTGCCGTTAACCATGACACATTTGATATCTGCGTAGAGAAGGCTGACCGCAACATTGAGGGCGCATTTGCCATAATCAACCAGCAGTTTGCCGCTCATCTGCCCGAGCAATACATCTACGTGAACCGTGAAGAGGATATGGGTATTCCCGGCCTGAGAAAGGCAAAACTCTCTTATCACCCCGAAATACTGTTGAGTTTCAATGTGGTACACATTTCAATGCCGTATACATTGCAAAGAATGACACCGGCCGATGCTCCCGTTACCGTGGATTGGATGGTGAGACAATACGGTTTTGACCGCGCTGAGGTTGAGACCTGGGTGCGTGACCTTCACTTCAACTGGCCACTCAGCGTAAAGGCTGTAGATGAGGCAGGGAAGGTTATAGGCCTACTGAATATGAGTGATTACAGAATAGAGGAGGAGACTGAGCAGATCCTGACCGATGCCTCCGAACTTCTGGCCAGCCTGAATGCCCAACGCTATACAGCAGTATTCTCATTTATAGTGGCTGAGGAATACCGTGGCACACGCCTGAATTACGATATGCTTATGTCCGTCATGCCCGAACTCAGGTCCTGCTACGACTTTCTGTTCATACCGGTCATGCATCGGCTTAAAACCCATGCATACTGGCAGCGTTGGGGCGCCACCGAGTTCTATCGGGATTCAGACTGTATCTACTATAAACTTGATATTTCAAAGTCCAGGCAGGAACGCTGAATGGTGTAGGGGCGGACTTTAGTATCGGCCACTGCTACGTGCGCGGGATGCTTGGCGTAGGCTTTGAGTGCCTCCTCGCTCTCAAGGGTGCTGTCCAGCATGACGTCGGCGTTAGATGAAGCCAGGCGGCCGTCAATCTGTACCTTTACGTCAATGAGTCCGGGGACCTTGCCTACAAGGCCCTCCAGCCCCTCTTTGATACCTGCCTTTACGGCCTTTTTCTGATCATCGGACAACTCCGGATTCAATGTCCAAAGAATGATATGCTTTACCATATTTATTTGATTGATTCCAGAAGCTGGTCGCAGATGGCTTTCATTCCGCTGATTGACGGATGGCCGTTCTGCTTGTCAATGTCATGCAGTTCAATAAGTTGAACGTCATAATGTTTGCAGACCTGGCGCATTGACTCGTTGACATCCTCGTTGAGTTCAGAATTCAGGATTGAGTATAACTCTGCTTTGGGATACTGTTTCTTGAGCATATCCAGCAGGCAGGCCAGGGCAGGACGGAAGTTTTTGCAGTCATCCTTGGTCCAGTCTGAGTACTGGTATTCACCCATGGGAACTCTTGCCCATGCATCGTTGGTGCCGCCAAAAATGAATATGATATCGGGATTACCCAACTTTTCAACGCGTGATATGAAGTTGTTGCGTGAAGCGTCCATGCGGCCGTAGCCGGTACCGCAGATGGTGGAGCCGCCCCATGAGTCATTCTTATCAAGTTCATAACCCTTAGCCTTGATGTACAGGTCCCACCAGGTCTGTGAAACCTCCTTGACATCATTGCGATCGTTGGGGTAGAACGGATTGTATCCCTCCGGGTTTACGCCCTGGAAAGTTGAGTATGAATCTCCAAGAATTGAAACTTTCTTAGTCTGAGCCGATACGGACATAACGGTAAGTGCTGCAAGCACCACCAATGAGAATAATTTCTTCATAATGAGGTTGTAATTATATTTACGCAAATAATCTGTTATTCCTGGAATGAGTAACCAAAACCGGCGCGAGTGGTAAGGTAATCAGCGTAAGGCTCTATCTTCTTGCGGATGCGGGTAATGTTGACATCCACCGTGCGGGCGTTAACAACCACATCATCCGGCCAGATGGCCTGGAGCAGATCCTCACGTGAGAACACCATACCGCGGTTCATCATGAACATCTTGAGCAGCTCATATTCGGTCTTGGTGAATGAAACCGACTGTCCGTCAACCGATACGGTCTTGCTGTCAGTGTCTATGTAAATGCCCTTGAAACGTATACCGTTGCGTGTGGCGCGCAGACGTGATTCTACCACGTTGATTATATAGTCGCCATTCTTCTCGAACTCGTTGATAAGGTCGGAGAATACTGTGCCGTTATCATAACTGTAGACATGTTGGTCAAGATTGCTTATATTCCACTGCTTAAGGCGGTTACGGCAGGCGTTGATGCTGTTCTCAAGTTCCTCGGAGGGGGTGAGGTCATAGTCCTCACGGCGTCCGGCCAAAAGTTCGTTCATACGTGTCAGAGCCTGGTCAATCAGAGTGAACATCTGATTAACTCCGGCCTGCTGCTCATCGTTGAACGTAATTTTGTTGTCACGCTTGCGGCGGATTATGCGGGCCAGACCAAAGCAACTGTCACCGATTGACTCCAACTCGCCAATCTGACGCAGCATGGCGCGGATCTTCTCCTTGGTGTCATCTGACAGGTGGGCTTCGCCTACATCACCCAGGTACTTGCCAATCTCCTGTTCCATGCGGTCGCTCACGTCCTCAGTTTTCTCTATACGCTCAAACAGTTTCTGGAACTCCTGGTCATCGGTAGTGGAGTAGAGGTCCTTTACCATGTGCAGCATGTGCTGCATCTTCTCACCAAAGATCACAATCTCCTTCTGAGCCTGCAGGACCGAGATTTCCGGGGTCTTCATGATACCGCCGCGAATGAACTGCAGGCGGAACTCGTCCTCTTCTTCGGTCTTGCCGGGTTTGATTATGTAGCAGACAAGTTTCTCCAACTGCGGTATGAAACCTATCAGCAGCGATGTGTTTATTACGTTGAATGCCGTATGGAACGTTGCCAGGGCGAATGTGAGTCTGGCGGGGTCTACTGAATCGGCCGTTACATCAATTCCAACTATGCGGCATACCATCTTTACAAACGGGAAGAAGAGTATCAGCACCCAGATTACACCGAATACGTTGAACAGCAGGTGAGCCATAGCTGCGCGACGTGCCTGTGTATTGGCCGACATGGCTGCCAGATTTGCGGTCAGTGTGGTGCCGATGTTCTCACCCATAACCAGCGCAATACCCTGGAATATTGAAATGGCACCTGTTGAACAGAGAACCATGGTGATGGCCATAAGTGCGGCCGATGACTGCGCGATGCACGTCAGGATGGCGCCTATGAGCAGGAACAGCAGGATGGTACCGTAACTGCCTGAGTCAAATGACGCAAAGAAATCAACTACTTCGGGGTTGCTGGCCAGGTCCATCTCGCGTCCTGTCTGGTTAAGCATACCCAGCGCAAACAGCAGGAAACTTATGCCGAAAAGGAAATCGCCTATATAACGGTGCTTACCTATCTGTATCAGTATGATTCCTATCAGGAATGCCGGCCAAACAAGATTTGCTATGTTGAATGAGAATCCGGCCGACATGATCCAGGCGCTCAGTGTGGTTCCTATGTTGGCGCCCATGATGACCGATATGGCCTGACTTAATGTGAGTAGTGCGGCGTTCACGAATGATACGGTCATTACCGTCGTTGCTGCCGAGGACTGGACTGCCACCGTTACAAGTGCTCCTGTTGCTACTCCTGAGAACCGGTTTGTGGTCATTGCGCCCAACATGTGACGCAGTTGAGGGCCCGCCATCTTCTGCAATGCCTCGCTCATGACCTTCATTCCGTAAATGAGCAGGGCGATGGACCCTAAAAGCTTCAATACAATTAACATCTTTATCTTTTGATTTCACTACAAAAATATTGTGATTTTCTCAGTTATCAAAAGGTCGGAGGGCAATTGTAACATAATCTTAATAACAAAAATGACGCAAAGGGGTCGTTTCCATTTGCGTCACTTTAATTGGCTTTGAGCCGATTGGAGATAGCTACACGGTAGGATTCTCCGATGGGGATGACTGTGGTATTCTCCATGGTAATCTGTGTGCGGCTGTTGTTGATGATACGGTTCAGGTTCACTATGTATGACTTGTGGACACGCGCGAAACGGTCATCGGGCAATTGTTCCAGGATGCGTTTCATACTCATTAGTACAACCAATGGTGTGGTGGCATCAAGATGGTATATCTTGAGGTATTCTCCCATGCCCTCAATGTAGAGTATGTTGTCCGGTTTGACTCGTACCTGTTTGTAATCCGTCTTGAATGTGAGGTCACTTTCTGCTTTTCGCTTATTATCTGCTACATGGCTCAATTCTTCCAGCCGGTCCTGATGCTGACGGTTCTGAGCTTCAAGATGCTGTACCTTTTTCTCGGTGTGCAGGCTGCGGATATAGGCCATCGCACCCAGGTCAACACCTATAAGCAGAATTGCCATGAGCAGTTTCATGGTTTCAGGACGCAGGGGCCGATGTCCGTCATCGGGCATCATAGGCGGACGCATACCTTCCATCGGCATAGGAGGGGGCATAGGACCTTCCTGCATCATTGGCGGTGGGCCCTGAAACTGTCCGGGCTGCCTGCCTGAATCGGGCGGATTGCCAACATTGAAACAGTAAAAGCCGAATGCGGTAATCAGAGCCAGAGTAACCGGAATGTAAGCAATCAGTTTCTTGCGGAAAAACAGGGGAGCCAGCAGAAAATGGTGCAGAAGTAAGAGCAGCAGAAAGGGCATAATCTGTAGAACAATCTGCCAAATGTTGTTTAATAGTTCTGTCTGAGCCATAACCATAGTGACAAATTTACGGGTTTTATCTTTTGGATAAAGCCGTTTTGTTTAGGAAAATAGGGCGTTTGTTTATTTTTTTTTGTAAATGGCGCATACCGTTTCTACTTTAGCGGCAGGATTTTAAAACACATATGCATTATGAAAAAAGGATGTTTTGCACTGATGATATTGTTGCTGGGATGCGGAAGCTGCACACCTGGCAGCCTGGTTAACAGTCTTGATTTTACTCAGGACACAGAGACACAGACCGGCGGTAATGACACCACTACCGTGGCACCAAAGTTTGATGAATCTGTCCTGGCCGCTGACAGCATATCGGGCACTACATTTGACAGGACCATACAGATTGTATTTGCCGATGGCGGTGCACAGGTTACAGGCGATATAAACAGTACCGTAACCGTGGACGGCAATCATGTGACGGTAAATAATACTACCGATGAGAAGGTGATTTATGAACTGAAGGGCACCGCTAAGGACGGATCGGTCAAACTGTACAGTACCAAAAAACAGGCTCTGGTTCTTGACGGCCTTGATCTGACCAGTACCAGAGGAGCTGCCATAAACAACCAGTGTAAGAAAAAGTGTTTCGTTGTTGTTAAAGGAACAAATGCCCTTAAAGACGCGGTGTCATACACTTCAACTCCGGCCGATGAGGATGAGAAAGCGGCCTTTTTCAGCGAGGGGCAACTGATTTTCAGCGGTGACGGAACGCTGACAGTGACTGCGCAGGGCAAATCCGGAATAACCAGCGATGATTACGTACACTTTATGGAATCACAGGTCGTTAACGTGACTTCCGGTGCAGGACACGGCATACGCGGCAAGGATGCGGTATATATATCGGACGGCACTGTCAGCGTCAGTGTATCGGCCGATATGAAAAAAGGTATTACGTCCGATTCGCTGGTATGTATAAACGGCGGCTCGACGACGATAAATGTGTCAGGTTCAGCGGCTTATGACACTGAGGATGCCGAATACAAAGGAACAGCCGGTATCAAGGCGGACTGTCTGTTTGAGATTAACGCAGGCTCTCTTTACGTAACCAACACAGGAACAGGAGGTAAAGGCATAAGCGGGGATATGACAGGCAGTTTCAACGGGGGCTACGTAAAGGTGGTGACTAAAGGTTCCAATTACGGGCAATCCTCATCAAACCGTTACGGAAGCAGCTCATCAAACAGCGTATCGGCCAAAGGCATAAAATTTGACGGCAACCTGTTCTTTAACGGCGGAACGGTTATTGTAAACTGCGCTGCGCATGAGGGCATTGAGTCAAAGGGCAACATTACCGTAACTGACGGTGTTGTTTACAGTTATTCGGCCGCCGATGACGCCATGAATTCTGCCGGTACATTCACCATTCAGGGCGGATATGTATGCGGATATGCGGTAAGGAACGACGGTCTTGACGCCAACGGCAACTTCTATATCAAAGGCGGTACGGTATATGCCATAGGCACTACACAGCCTGAAGTTGCAATAGATGCCAATACTGAAGGCGGATACAAGCTTTATGTCATGGGCGGTACACTGATTGCCATCGGAGGGCTGGAATCTGGCGCAAGCCTTTCTCAGAATTGCTATCAGGCATCTTCATGGACCGGAAACACATTATATTCGCTTAAGATAGGCTCTGATGTGATTGCATTCAGGACTCCGTCAAGCGGCGGTACACCCCTGGTGGTATCGGGCGCGTCGGCCCCCGTTCTTATGACCGGTGTGACCGCTACAGACGGCACGGCGATAATGGAGGGCATGATAATTACGGACGCATCAGTAAGCGGAGGCTCCCAGGTTTCATTGTCATCCTACACAGGCGGCAATGGCGGCGGCTTTGGCCCCGGCGGTGGCGGTCCCGGCGGTCCGGGCGGTAGACCTTGGTGAAAAAGTGACGCAAAGGGGTCGTATAACTTTGCGTCATTTTTTTAATCCTCACTATTGGTGATTTTGTATCTTTGAAGTGTAGAGTACTTTTGTTGGCGTTATATGAATGAGTTTTTCCGGTCATTATTGACAGTGACGGCCCAAATGAGTCCGTTCCTGCTGCTGGGTTTCCTGATAGCAGGCATACTGCACGTCTTTGTTCCAGGCAGGTTTTACTCCCGATACCTTTCCCGCAGCAACAGGCTGTCGGTGCTCTATGCTGCCCTGATAGGCGTTCCGTTGCCGCTATGCTCGTGCGGAGTAATACCCACGGCCATTGGGCTCAGGAATGAGCGTGCATCAAAGGGGGCTGTGGCATCGTTCCTGATAGCCACCCCGCAAACAGGTATAGACTCCATTCTGGCTACATTCTCCGTGCTGGGTCTGGGTTTTGCCATAATACGCCCGGCGGCGGCACTGATTACCGGTGTATGCGGCGGTCTGCTGGTAAACCGTTTTGTAAAAGATAATGACCATGACCCGGCGGTTGAGTCATCGTGCAGGGTGGAACGCGGTAACAGGTTATGGAGAGTGCTCAGGTATTCCTACTATGACATGATGCAGGATATAGGTCTGCGTCTGCTTATCGGACTCATTCTGGCTGCCCTTATCGATGTGGTTGTGCCCGATGAGTTTTTCCTCAATCTGGGCTCATCGCCGTTGCTGCAGATGCTCATAATCCTGATTGTGGCTATCCCCATGTATATCTGCTCTACAGGCAGCATCCCGGTAGCGGCGGCACTTATAATGAAAGGTCTCTCACCGGGTGCGGCGCTTGTCATGCTCATGGCCGGTCCTGCGGTCAACATAGCCTCCATTCTGGTGGTGCGCAAGGCATTGGGTAGCCGTTTTACTTGGATTTACCTCTCCACAATCATAGTATTCTCAGTTCTGTTCGGGCTGATTATCAACGCATCCGGTATGGATGTACTGCCTGTCATGGGCGAAGCCTGCTGTACATCGGACTCAGTCATGCCGGGAACATTCAGGCTTATCTGCACCGTACTGTTAACTCTTATAATCCTATTTGCTCTGTCTATGAAACTGTTCAGCAAGATTTTCCGTAAAGAAACTGTTCCGGCCGGCGCCACCGTCTATCGTGTAGAAGGAATGCACTGTAGCCACTGCGAGGCCTCTGTTGAGAGCTCCGTCAAATCCATAGAGGGTATAACGTCGGCAAAAGCCAGCGCATCGGCCAAGACCCTGACCGTTACAGGCGTGGCCGATGAATCCGCTGTCCGTGCGGCAGTTGAGAAGGCCGGTTTTACCTTTAAGGGTTGAAAAATGACGCAAAGGGGTCGTTTCCCTTTGCGTCACTTTTGGGGATGACGGATAAGGTTGGCCGATGCGATGTCGGGTAGGGGCTCCCTTTTTACCCAGTGGCTGCTTACTCTGCAAATCTCCTGCCCGCAACCGTTGATGATTCTGCCTACGAATGTTTGTGGGGCATCGGCAGGATGTGTCTGGCAAGCCAGTTCATCGCCCATACGGGACTCATGAATGAAGCGGATATTAAGCGAGTCAGGCCTGTAAGCCTCAAGGAATGACGGCTCAAAGCAGACCAGAGCCAGCTGGACATATCTGCGATTGGTGGTGTGCCCGTTAAAATCCAGGTCGATAAGGTTTACTGAATGCTGCAGCGTGCTTATGGGCTCATTCTGAAATTTCATGACAGCGCGTTTCTTGTGCGGTCCGGCGGCAAGTTCAGGGATGATTTCTGTATCAGGAATAAGGCGTTCACATGACAGCAGTTTCCTTTCGGACATGGAAATGACAGACCAGCAGCTGTTGCCGCGTGCCGCCAGAACGCCGGAATGAACCTCCTTCATTGTAAATTCCATCCAGATGCGGAGTGATGACATCTCGCTTACCCACACCTGGACCTCAATGTCCTCGGTCCACATGGTGGGTGGTGCGGGCATTTCAAGGTTTATTTCCGATATCACCCACGTGCGGTCCTGTTTCTGCAGGTCAAATGCAGCCAGCCCAAGAGAGGTGAGATACCGAGCTATCGTATTCTCATGGAATGTAAGGATTCCGTCCACGGTAAGTCTGTATCGGCCATCCATTTGGGCCGATGTAATCTGATATGTCGTGCTGTATTTCATTTATAAAAATTGGGGCAAATGTAATCTTTTCTGATTTATTGCA
>JAZMZT010000245.1:0-3995 GCA_045586125.1 Bacteroidaceae bacterium
TGGATGTTATCAGACGCATACCATGCAGTGATTCAAGCGGATAGATGCGGAATCCGGACTGCGTGTCACTGAGTTTCTGGGCCGTCTGCAGGCGGAACCAGAAGTTTGAGAAACGGTTGGCAAACGTGCTCTTGCGCGGCATGTTCTCGCTCGTGAGGTTACGGCAGCCCACAATCAGACGGTCGGGATGCTCCTTTGAGGCCTTTATCATATCAGGAATGTCCTCAGGGAAGTGCTGTCCGTCAGAATCTATCGTAATGGCATGCGTAAAGCCGTTGTCTTCTGCATAGTAGAGTCCTGTCTTGAGTGCCTCACCCTTACCCATGTTATGCTCATGGCTCAGGGTAACCACATCCAGTCCGCACAGTACGGCCGATGTGTTGTCAGTGCTGCCGTCATTGACCACAATCACGTCAGGGCACACCTTGAGCGCACGCTCCACGACATCGGCAACGGTACCGCTGTTGTTGTATGTCGGTATTATGACACAGTATCTTAAGTATGTTTCACAAGGACTCATCGGTAAGGAATATTGAAAACTTAAGGAACAGCTGGTCTATGTCATCCCTGCGGGCAACCACGCCCTGCGCCTTGATTCCGCCCTCCTCAGGGGTTACGGAACTGAACAGGACCGATACGCGAGCATCAGTTACAGGAGACATCATGCTGATAAATTTCGCATTCTTTATGTTCTTGATAAACAATTGTTTACCTACTTGGATTGAAAGTAACTCCTGCAGCATCTGAAGTATGCATACGCCGGGTGTTACAGGCTGTGCGGGAAAGTGTGCCTTATAAATAAGATGGTCAGGATTCAGTATTATGTTGAACCCTGACTGTCCCTGAGGCAGGCCCTCCATACGGGACTCTACCTTGAACAAATCACCATTCAGCCTCATAGTCTCCGTTCAGTTTCACGTTGCTTATCACTATCTCGGTGCTGCCTCCGCCTGCATCCTCCATCAGGAGCCGCCTGAGCAGCCTTGTAGCGGGATCAAAACCAAGTTCAATCTGACCAAACATCTTCTTCATGTCACGGCGCATCGGTATGAGCAGCGCCTTCCACTGGCCTCCCTCATCGGTCACGGTAACCCTGAAGGTGCGTTTGTCCTTGAGCATTTCGCCCGACATACAGCCTAGAATCATACTTGAGATACCCTTAAAGAGTCGTCCGGCCTCACCGTCGGCACTCTCCGTACCCATCATGATATTGTCACCGTCAACCTTGAGTTTCCACGCAAAGGGCTCAGTGTAGTCCAGGCAGAACCTTGAAGGCTTGATATAGATCATTGTACCGGATGATTTCTGAGGCTCGTCCATAAGCGGCACACGCCTTGTCTGGGCAATGTCACACTTCATGGAGCTGATCTCTGAGCTTGCCTTAACAATGCTCTCAATCATCTCATCTTCAGTCTGTTGAGCGGTCAAAGTTACAGCACCCACTCCCACTGCTGCGAGAAGAACCAGACCGGTTACTATAACAAATATCCTTTTCATATCATCTGCTTATTAATGCCGCACCTACCAGTATGAGGCCGATGCCAATCCAGCGGCCAACGGGGATCTGCTCGCCCAGGAATGCCATAGCACCAAGCATTCCGAACACAAAACTCAGGCAACTCAGGGGATATGCCACGCTCAGCGGGAAATTCTTCATAATGTAGAACCACAATACCGTAGCGCCGCCCATTGAGAGGCCGCAGCCCAGCCACCACCAGTTGGTAAGTTCCTTGCCTATGAAGCGCCAGAAACCCTGATACGGGCTCATGTGGTTCAGGGCCAGTTTCATCATCAACTGACCTGCAGCCAACAGAAGGCTCTGCAGCAATGAGTATGGTATTATCTTCCACATACCGGTTTCAACAGTGCGAATGAATAATGACGTCCCTCAACCACATTCACCACAAGAATGCCCTTGGAGCACTCTATGGCCTTGCCCGATGCAGAAAGTACAGCCGGTACACTACCCTTCTTAAGGCAGCATGCCGAGGCGTAGAATCCTGTGGCCGATGACGAGAAGTTCACCCCGAACAGGGGCTTGTATCTGAGTTGCGGAATGCCCGGGAGCATTGCATCCAGGAATCCGTACCATGAATCGTTTTCAGCGTTGCCGCTCTTGCCCGTCATGACGGCGTCAATACCGCCCGCGGTCATATCGGCCAAAACCTGTCTGAGGGTATCCTCAGAGGGGCTGTCCAGCAGTTTTACGCCATCCAGCGTGCAGTAAGCGTTGTCACCGCTCTCTGCCATGAGTACCGATACGGCAGCCTCGCTGCATATCTCACCCTCCTTTACATGTCCTGCCTTGCGTACAAAACCGGAGAACACAGGCGACATCTCATCATGGCTGCCCACCAGGGCCGATGCTATCCTGCCTATGCGGAACTGCATCCAGGCATCGTACAGGGCGCTGTCAAATGAGAATCCCTTCTGTGAGTATGTTGAATTGTACCCGTGGCAATGGGTGTGTATGCCAATCAGTGACGATGCGGTATTGTGCGTGGACTGCATGAACTGAGTGGGTTTGAGCAGCTGCTCACCCTCACGTACCAGTGCGTCCAGGAACAGTTCAGTGTTCTCAATGCTGCCGAATCCCGTACCGGTAATGATGGCGTCAGGATTCTCTATACCACCCTCCTGCAGTGCCGACAATGATGTTGCAAGCGCACGCTTAAGCAGTTTGCCCATACGGCGGGCGTCACCGGCCGATATGAACTGCTTGAAATCAGGATCGACGGCACGCACGTAATCCTCAGTGTAACCCAGAGAATTCTCCATCCACTCCTCGGTGAGAGGATTCTGGATTGATATCTGCTTGGCAGACAGAATCTTGACAGACTTGTTTTCCATAATCATTCCACTGCCGACAATACCAATGACGAATCATTTCCGCCGAATCCGAACGAGTTGCAGAGCACATGACGCAACCTGCAACCCTTATGCAGATCCATGTTAGGCACGATTCCGTTCTCCATAGGATGCTCAAATGCATAGTTCACGGGTATGAACCCGTTCCTGAGCGCCAGAATGCAAATAACCGTCTCAATTGCGCCCGATGCGCTGGTTGTATGACCTGTCATGGACTTGGTCGATGACACCGGCGGCAGATCCTGGCCGAAAACACGCATCATAGCCTGGCTCTCGCTCTCGTCGTTATTGGGAGTTCCCGTACCGTGAGCGTTCACGTAATCTATGTCAGACGGCTTTAAGCCTGCCTCCTTAAGTGCCTTGCTCATAGCAAGATATGCACCTTCTCCATCAGGCGATGAAGCGGTCTGGTGGAAAGCGTCGCAGGCATTGCCGTAACCAGACAGACGTGCCAGGGCCCTGGCATTTCTGGCTGCCGCATGACCGGCCTCCTCAAGCACCACAAAGGCTGCACCCTCACCCAGATTCAGTCCCGCACGATTAGCATCGAACGGACGGCACTGGCTGTGGTCCAGTATCATCAGTGAGTTGAAACCGTTCAGGTGGAACTTGGTTATGCACTCCGAACCTCCCGCCACAACTATATCGGCCTCACCCAGACGAATCATATCGGCAGCCATCTCAATGGCGTTTGCGGCCGATGAGCAGGCTGTGGATATGGTTGTTATCATCTTGAAGCGGCCAAAACGGTCGGCAATCATCTCGGAGCACGAACCGCAGTCATGGGTGCTGATGTAAGCGTTACGGCTGTCATTCTCAATGAAATCCAGGTAGTACTGCTCACTGCGGTCCATACCGCCAACGGTAGTACCGTTCACGAAACCGCACTCCTTAAGGTCATCACGGTTCAGTCCGGCCTGTCCCAGAGCCTCATGCAGGGCAATCATTCCCATCAGTGCCGTACGGGTTGTGGGAGTACCCGGAGCAATACCCATAAGGTGCTCCATCTCCTCATCGGACAGCTTGACCTCACCTACAGGAAACTCCGTATGCTCAGTCTTGAGATACTTGAGAGGCCCCACGCCGGTACGTACCTGCAGAAGCGAATCAAGCACCTGTCCGCAATC
>JAZMZT010000246.1:0-1667 GCA_045586125.1 Bacteroidaceae bacterium
TGATGCTGTGCTCCTTGCCGGGATAGACCTGCATGTCAAAATCCACTCCTGCGTTTATGAGAGCCTCGATGTAGGAGGCGGTGTTGCTGAAGAATACGTTGTCATCGTCAAGGCCGTGAACTATCAGCAGGCGGCCGTGCAGGCGGTTGATGCGGTCAATGGCCGATGCCTCGTGATAGCCGTCGGCATTCTGCTTGGGCTCCTGCATGAAACGTTCGGTGTAGGGGGCGTCGTAGTAGCGCCAATCAGTTACAGGAGCAACTGCAACGCCGCATTTGAACACGGGAGTGCCCTCACTCATGGACATCAGGGTGTTGTAGCCGCCGTAGCTCCAGCCCCAGATGGCTATGCGGTCAGCATCGATGTAGGGCAGGGAGCCCAGATACTGGGCTGCTGCAACCTGATCCTGGCTTTCCAGGACACCCATGTGCTTATAAGTCTGTTTCTTGAAGTCTGCGCCCCGACGTCCGGTACCGCGACCGTCAACAACAGCTACAGCATAGCCATGCTGGCAGAAGAGAGCCTCAAGAGCACCTCCGGCATAGAAACCTGAAGACCATTCGTTAAGAATCTCGTTTGAGCCCGGGCCGCTGTACTGATAGAGAATGACAGGGCAGGGGTGAGACTCATCGGCTCCGGCGGGTTTAACCATCCAGCCGTATAAGGTAGTGCCGTCGACAGTCTCAAATGAGAAAGACTCCTTCTTGGGAAGGCCGTACTCTGCTACGGACTGTCTGACCTCAGCGTTGTCCTCAATGACGCCCAGGATATCTCCACGGGCATTCATACGGGTTACCACGTACGGGGTGTTCATATCGGACCACGAGTTGATGAAGTACTTGCAGCCGGTGCTGAAACGGGCGTGGCTGGTGCCGTCCTTTGAAGTGAGGATGGTCTTCTTGCCCTTGCCGTCAATCTTCCATACGGCGCTGTTGTATATGCCCGTCTCATTGCTCTCATAGTAGGCGGTACCGCTCTTGGGATCAAAGCCGTGGAGTGCCAGAACGTCAAAATCGCCTTTGGTGATCTGACGCTTCAGCTGACCTTTCAGATCGTACAGATAGAGGTGGCTGTGACCGTCACGCTCACTGCGCATGATGAACTGGTTGCCGAAGAACTGTGTCTGCATGTAGGTGAATTCGTCAATGTAACGCTCGTCCTGCTCACGAAGTGTGAGAGTGCAGACGGTTGAGCGGGGATTGGCCGAATATATCTCAAGTTTGTTCTGAAGGCGGTTAAGGGTGAATATGAAGAGGTCGTTGTCTTCATTCTCCACAAACTTGATGCGCGGGATGTAGGTGGTGCTGTCAAGTTTGAGGTCCATATCACGTATTACCGAACTCTTTATGTCAAATGAGTGGACCGATACCTTTGAGTTGGCGGCTCCGGCGGTGGGGTACTGCTGCGGGCGGTAAGAAACCAGTTCCTGAGAGTACGCGTCGCGTTCAGGGGCGGTCCGGAAGAAGGGCAGGTTGTAACTGTCCACGTTTGATTCGTCAAAGCGGATCCATGCCAGCATGCGGCTGTCGGCGCTGAACTCATAGGCGCGGGTGAGGCCGAACTCCTCCTCGTAGGCCCAGTCGGGGATACCGTTACGGATCTTTCCAAGCTCTCCGTCCTTAGTTACCTGTGCTTCAGCATTATTGAATAACAACTTGACTATAAAT
>JAZMZT010000247.1:0-32856 GCA_045586125.1 Bacteroidaceae bacterium
TAAGAGCCTTGCCCAGCACCGTCTCGGCTTTGTAGTGACCGTAGTAGGGGGAGACGTCTATAAAGTTCAGTCCGCCTTCAACTGCGGTGAAAACGGCGTTTATTGCCTCCTTTTCATTGATGTCGTGGAATACTCCGCCCAGGGATGATGCACCGAAGGCCAGCCTTGCCACCTTCATTCCGGTCTTGCCGATCTCGTTATACTTTAAACTCATAGTTGGTATGTGATTAGGTTGTAATTATTCGTTGAAATGGGCTAAAATGGAATCGCGGCACTCCTCCATCAGCCATTTTGGGGTAGAGGTGGCTCCGCATATTCCTACGGACTGCGCCCCCTCCAACGTCTTGAAGTCCAGGTCCTCACGGCTCTCTATCATATAGGACCTGGGGTTCACGTTAAGGCATTCGTTGAACAGCACCTTTCCGTTTGAACTCTTGCGGCCCGATACGAACAGGATCACGTCATGCCTGCTGGCAAATTCACGTATGTTCTCGCGGCGGTGTGACACCTGCCCGCAAACGGTGTTGTTATGTATGAATCTGCGTCCTTCGGGGACCCTCTCGGCTATCTTTTCTATCAGCTGGTTGTAGCCCGATGCCGACTTGGTTGTCTGCGAGTAAAGGAAAATGTCCTTGTTGAAGTCAATCCGGTCCATTTCATCGGCGGATTCAATGACCGTGGCGGTGCCGTCAGTCTGTCCTACGAGACCCAATACCTCGGCATGTCCCTTCTGTCCGAATATGATTATCTGTCCGGTTGAGGGATCAAGTTCCTGATACTGACGGTGTATGCGCTGCTGCAGTTTGAGCACCACAGGGCAGGTTGCGTCAATCAGGGTTATTCCGTTCTTGTGTGCGGTCTGATATGTGGATGGGGGTTCACCGTGTGCACGTAACAGCACCTTGGCTCCGTGAAGTGATCTGAACTGCTCATGGTTGATGGTCTTGAGACCCATGTCCTGGAGTCTTTCACACTCTATTCCGTTGTGCACTATGTCACCCAGGCAATAGAGTTCGTCGCCGCTGCGCAACTCCTCTTCGGCCTTGCCTATGGCTGAAAGCACTCCGAAACAGAATCCGGACTCCAGGTCTATCTCCACCCTCATGATTCAATCGGCTGCTGCTTTAAGGTACTGTTCCATCAGCCATTTGTCCTGCTCCTGGATGGTCATGTTGCTGTTGTCCAGCACTATGGCGTCATCGGCCTTACGGAGGGGTGAAACGGCACGGTGTGAATCAATGTAGTCACGCTCACGCACATTCTTGAGCACCTCTTCATATACGGGATGCTCTCCTTTCATCTCCAGTTCGTCAAAACGGCGGCGGGCGCGGATCTCGTCACTTGCCGTTACGAATATCTTAAGCTGGGCGTTGGGGAATACGGTTGTGCCTATGTCACGGCCGTCCATGATGATGGCTCCGGTCTTGCCCATCTCTCTCTGCAGTTTTACCATAGCCTCCCTTACGAATCCTATGGCCGATATGGGGCTTACATTGCCCGATACCTCCATGCCGCGTATCTGACGCTCCACGTTCTCACCGTTCAGGATGGTGTACTGCTGGCCGTTCTCATGGCCGAATGATATCTTTATCCGGGGCATCTCGTTGCGCAGTGCCTCCTCATCGATGCCGTCCTTGCCGATGAAACCGCGGCGCATGGCGTACAGTGTCACTGCACGGTACATGGCTCCGGTATCTATGTAGGTGTATCCGATGGTTTTTGCGAGTGCCTTGGCCATGGTGCTCTTACCGCACGATGAATGGCCGTCCATAGCTATGATGATCTTTTTCATATGTTGAATGCGAAATTACAGATTAGTGAAGATTCCGATACCTGATATTTGCCGTAAGAGAGGTCAAACATAACCTTTCCTAATCTTAGCCCGGTACCGATTGACATACCGGTAAACCCCTTGTTGCCCTTTCCTGCCATCTCGGCGCGGGTGCGCAGGTTGCAGCCCAAAGCCACATAGAGGCGTTCCGAGAGGTTGATATCGGCTCCCAGGGATATGTGACGCTTAAATATCTCTCCGAATCCTCTGCTCTCACCGTCGGCGAAATAGAAATGATCGGAACTCCATCTGGTCAGGTTGTCCATGGACAACGTGAACCTTAAGGGGGCGTGCTCGGGACTCCATGAGATGCCGGCGCATACGTCAAACGGCAGTTTCTGGAACGTATTTTCAAAGGCCTTGATCTGTCCGCCCAGGTTGGTGGCGGCAAATCCCGCGGATATGTTACCGTCATCGTTCATCCATAACAGGCCCAGGTCAACGCCTATTGCGACCGAACTCATGGAACCGTATCTGGAGGTTATGATGTTACCTGTGGCGCCTCCGCTCAGGTTATCGGTCAGCATATAGGACCAGGTGGCTCCCACGGCCATGTCCTTGGCCGAGAAGGTTCCGGTCACCGTGCCGTCGGCCGTAGTCTCCTTCATCCGGCCGTAACTCACGTAACGGGCGTTGAAGGCGTAATGCGAACGTTCGTCAAAGCTGTTGCAGAACTGTGCTCCGGCAACCGTCGTCCCGGAGAACCATGTCATGGCGTTCAGACCCAGCAGACGGGTGTCATTTGCCGATAGAATGGCGGGATTTGAAATGAACAGCACCGGACTGGGGTCAAAAGCCGAAACCACCTTACCGCCCAGAGAAGAGTTGTGGGCCGATACGGGCAGGCGCAGGAACTCGAAAGAACTCTCCAGGCTCTGTGCCCGGACAGTGCCGGCTCCAATCAGAAATGCGGCTACCGCTATTGTCAGGTGATTTATCTTCATCGGGGAACAAATTTAATTAAATCGCGTTGAACATACCATTATTTATAACGTTTTTAATTGCCGAAACGATACAAACCGGCTGAAAGTATTTGTTAACCTTCGGTAAGGTTTTTTATTCCTGTTAAAGGACGTAATGCCAAAAACACCGCGTTTAGGGAATAGAAACGACTAAAAACAAGAGTTATGGAAATCAAGAAAAATGTAAACGCGGATCTGGAGAAGACCAAAGGTACTTCCCTGATGTTAGGATTTGTAATAGCTCTCGCTGTTATGTTCGTAAGTCTTGAATGGACACAGAGGGATGTACGTGACGACTCTGACATGTACAGGGTTTCGGACATCTCGTTCACTGAGGAGATGGCACCTATCACATTGCCTGAGAAGAAGACCGTACCACCTCCGCCTGCAGCCGTCAAAACTTCCGATATCATAGAGATTATTGAGGACGACGCTCCGATAGATGAGGATGTCATCATTTCCCAGGAAGATAACTCTCCCTGGATTGACATCAATACGGTCACTGTGGTTGAGCCGGAGCCTGAGATTGAGGATGACACCGAGTTCCTGGTCGTTGAGGACCAGCCTGAGTTTCCGGGCGGTACTGCGGCTCTGTTGGAGTATCTGCGCAAGAACATCAGGTATCCGTCAATCTGCCGTGAGAACAATATCCAGGGTAGGGTGATTGTCACATTCGTGGTAAACAAGGACGGTAACATAGTGAATCCCGAGGTGGCCAAGGGCATCAACCCGTCACTTGACAAGGAGGCTCTCAGGGTTATCTCGCAGATGCCTTCCTGGAAGCCCGGCAAGCAGCGCGGAAAGCCCGTCAAGGTAAGATACAGCGTGCCTGTAAACTTCCGTTTGAACTGATTTAAGTATTAAAAAATAACAAAAAAGGCCTTTGACTTTTCAGATTGACAAAAAGTGTACTATTTTTGCCGGAAGTTATCAAAGGTGACAAAAAACTAAACTATTTATAAATTATGGAAATCAAAAAGTCAGAACGCGCTGACCTTGAAAAGGGTAAAGGCACTTCACTCCTGATCGGATTCGTGATTGCTCTCGGCGTAATGTTCGTAGCACTTGAGTGGACCCAGAGAGAGGTAGAGGACAACTCAGAACTCTACACAGCAAGGGATGTATCTCTGAACGAGGAGATGATTCCTATCACACTCCCTGAGAAAAAGACCGTTCCGCCTCCCCCTGCAGCCGTAACCAAGGCTGAGATCATCGAGATCGTTGAGGACGATGCCGATATCGAGGAGGATATCATGGCCTCTACTGAGGATAACGTTGAATGGGTTGACATTGATGAGTACGATGTCGTAACCGTTGAGCCCGAGCCTGAGGAAGAGGAGATTTTCATGGTGGTTGAGGACCAGCCTGAGTTCCCCGGCGGTACTGCAGCTCTTCTGGAGTATCTCCGTAAGAACATCAAGTATCCCGCAATCTGCCGCGAGAACAACATCCAGGGTCGTGTACTTGTAACATTCATTGTTAACAAGGACGGTGCAATCGTAGAACCTGAGGTCGTAAAGAGCGTTAACCCGTCTCTTGACAAGGAGGCTCTCCGAGTTATCTCACAGATGCCTAACTGGAAGCCCGGTTCACAGCGTGGCAAACCCGTACGTGTTAAGTACACAGTACCTGTAAACTTCCGTCTTAACTAATTAACGGATAAAAGGTTATATTGCGAAGAGACCAATTTTTGGTCTCTTCGCTTTTTTATTCGCCAGGCTTATAGTATATTTGCGTGCTATGAAATCAGCAAAGCAGATACAAGAGTGTTTTGAGAGCTACCTTCAGGGACTGGATTATTCACGTCAGCCCGATGAACTGTACGCTCCCATAAGATATGTCCTTTCACTTGGAGGCAAGCGCATACGTCCCACATTCCTCATAATGGCCTACAACATGTATGCCGATGACATTGAAAGTGTGTTCAGTACGGCTGCCGGAATGGAGATATTCCACAATTTCACACTTCTGCATGATGACCTGATGGACAGGGCCGATATGCGACGCGGCAAGGCCACTGTCCATAAGAAATGGAACGACAACACAGCCATCCTTTCAGGCGACGGCATGCTGGTGCTGGCATACAGGTATCTGGCGGAGACATCGGCCCCGAACCTTAAGAAGGTGCTTGATCTGGCCAATGAGACCTTTACCGGTATCATGGAAGGACAGCAGTATGACATGGAGTTTGAGACCCGTGATGATGTCCGTGAAGAGGAGTACATTGAGATGATACGCCTCAAGACATCGGTGCTGCTGGCTGCCTGCGTCCAGATGGGCGCTATGCTGGGAGGTGCATCGGACTCTGATTCGGCTCTGCTTTATGAGTTCGGTGAGAAGATTGGCCTGGCGTTCCAACTCCAGGATGACCTGCTTGACGTATACGGTGATCCGGCCGTGTTCGGCAAGAAGATAGGCGGAGACATACTTTGCAACAAGAAGACTTACCTTTATATAAATGCGTACCGTCTGGCAGACGACAGGCAGAAGAGTGAACTGGACCGCTGGGCTGTCTATGAGGGAAACGATCCCGATTCAAAGATAGCCGGCGTGCGTGCCATCTACGATGCGGTGGGTGTCAAGGCACTCTCCGAGAAACTCATCAATTCATATTTTGATGAGGCTATGACCAAACTTGATCAGGTTAACCTGCCTGCTGACCGCAAGTGTCTCCTGAGGGAATATGCCGGCAGTCTTTTGAACAGAGTCCTTTAATAAGTCCTTAATTACTATGCCTTACAGAAGATTACCCAACACTGACAAAGCCAGAATCCGTTCTCTGGAAACCGCGATTGCAAAGATCCGCAACAGTGATTACTATGCACCCGTACTCTCACCGGAACTCCTCTCCAAAGCCGAGAAGAAACTGAGCCGGTTCAACGAGGCGGTCGAAAGATATACAAAGGCGCTTGAAACCCAGGTAAGCTATTCCAAGTCAGAGGCTTATCAGAACAAACTCAAGAACGCCAAGATGTATGTATCGCATTTCCTGACTGTATTCAACATGTGCGTCAAGCGCGGTGAGATGAAGGTAAAGGACAGAAACTACTACTCCATATCGGAGAACTCGGGTGAACTGCCCGACATGTCAAGTGATATTGCGGTAATACGCTGCTGTCAGAACACCATAAAGGGTGAGAAGGAGAGGACTGAGAAAGGCGGTATACCTATTTATAATCCCACCATCGCCAAGGTGGCTGTTCACTATGAACTGTTCAAGGAACTCTATGACAAGCAGTGTGAACTGCGTCAGCTTACCGATGAGGCGCTGATGGTGGTTTCACTCATGCGTCCCCAGATTGATGAGGTGATACTTGACGTCTGGAACTCGGTAGAGAATTATTTCTCGGACCTTACGGGCGAGAAGAAACTCAAGACCTGCCGCGAATACGGTCTCATATACTATTACCGCACGAGTGAGAAAACTGATTGACACTCACTGCCACGTCTACGACGGGGCTTTCGTTGAGGATCTGCCCCAAGTCATGGAAAGAGCGGTTGCGGCAGGCGTGGGCCGTCTGCTTCTGCCCAATATAAATCCCGATACTCTGGATGACCTGCTCCGTGTATGTGATACATGGCCTGATTTGTGCTGTCCCATGATAGGACTGCACCCCGAGGATCTGTCGGATGATCCCGGCAGCCAGCTTTCAGGACTAAAGGCCATCCTTGACAATGACCAAAAGGAGGGCGGGGCGCACCGTTATATAGGAATAGGCGAGATTGGCCTGGACCTCTACTGGGACAAGAGTCGCCTGGATGAACAGATAGTAGCGTTCCGGGAGCAGATTGAGTGGGCCTTGCAGTATGACCTTCCCATTGTCATTCATTCAAGGGATTCCTTTACCCAACTCTATGAGGTCATGTCTGACTACAGGGACAAGGAGCCCAGGGGTATATTCCACTGCTTCTCGGGCAGTGCCGATGAGGCTCGTGCCCTGATGGAGTTCAGCGGATTCATGTTCGGCATAGGAGGCGTGCTCACCTATAAGAAATCAACCCTTCCGTCAGTCCTGCCGCTGATTCCCATGGACAGGGTGGTACTTGAGACTGACTGTCCCTATCTGTCGCCGGTACCTTTCCGCGGAAAGCGTAACGAACCCTCATACATAGTCAACACCGCCGCCGTGATGGCCCAGGTGTACGGTGTCAGTGCCGATGAGATTGCCCAGGTGACATCGGCCAATGCATGCCGTCTTTTCGGTCTTTGAGGCATCGGTACAATATAAGCGCCGATAATCCGTTTATTTAATGTCGCCTCAATAAGGAGCGGCATTTTTTTAGATGAGGAAATTCAGGGAATTCAAGCGTATAAGGACCGTCCTTATAATCGTAGCCATAATAATTGCAGTCCTGTCACTGTTTGTTTCACAGTCACTGGTAAAGGACCTGTCGCGTGAGGAGTACTCCAAGATGGAGTTGTTTGCACAGGCTTACCAGTCACTCAGTGATGCCGATGAGAACACGGACCTGGGTCTGGTGCTGGCTGTCATGTCAGGCAACAAGACCATCCCCGTAATTGTGGTTGACGAGACAGGTGATGTAAAGAGTTTCCTGAACATAGAGATCCGCAAGGCCGATACGCTGGCGTACCTGAGCAGTTACGCGGAGCATATGCGCAGTCTGGGCAACTCTATCAAGATCTATTTTGACGAGTCGGACACCGGGCATTACAATGAGGTGTGCTTTGACGAGTCTCTGCTTCTGAACCGCCTTACAGTTTATCCTTATATACAGTTGGGCGTGGTGATGCTCTTTGTGCTGATTGCCATATTCGCCCTGCTCAGTTTCAAGAAGACAGAGCAGAATCGCGTATGGGTGGGTCTTTCCAAGGAGACAGCACACCAGTTGGGTACGCCCATATCGTCACTGATGGCCTGGAATGAACTGCTCAAGGACAAGTACAAGGATGATGAACTCATTGCCGAGATGGAGAAGGATGTGAACCGCCTGCAGATGGTGGCCGAGCGCTTCTCAAAGATAGGCTCCATGCCGGAACCGGTTCAGGCCGATATGGTTGGCGTGCTGGACGGCGTGATAGACTATGTGGAGCACCGCTCCCCCGCAACGGTCAAATTCATCCGCAATTTCCCCAATCCGCCTGTCAATGCCAAGGTCAACGCATCCCTCTTTGGCTGGGTCATTGAGAATATCTGCAAGAATGCGGTTGACGCCATGAACGGCAAGGGCAAACTGACCATCAAACTCACTGAGGATAAGAACTATGTGACTATCGATGTCACCGATACCGGCAAGGGCATAGCCAAGAACTCATGGCGCTCGGTATTCGATCCCGGCTACACCACCAAGGAACGCGGCTGGGGCCTGGGCCTCTCACTGGCCAAGCGAATAGTAACCGAGTATCACAAGGGCAAAATATACGTGGCCCACTCGGAGATAGGCAAGGGTACCACCTTCCGTATAGAGCTTCCGAGATAAAAAAAATCTTAATCCTTTTCCTTTGAAAAAATAATATCGTATCTTTGTGCCCCGAAAAAATTGTTTGATGGGAAGACTGGATAAATATAACGTTGACCTGAAGGGGCTTACCGAAAGCAATTCAACCTACAGTTGGACCGTTGACCAGGAGTTCTTCAGTATTGTGGAGGGCGAAGAGGTACAGCGCGGCAAGGTAAACGTTGACCTTAAGGTTACCAAGGCATCCGGTGTATATCATCTCAGTTTTACCGTGGCAGGTACGGTTATAGTAACATGTGACCGCTGCCTGGACGATATGTCACTCGATATCGAGAACACAGGTGAACTCAAGGTTAAGTTGGGTCCTGACTTTGCAGATGACGGTGACATAGTAGTTGTCCCTGAAGACAAGGGCCTGGTGAATGTTGCATGGTACATCTATGAGTTCATAGCTCTGGCAATACCTATCAAGCACGTTCATGCACCCGGCAAGTGTAACAAGGGCATGATGGAGAAGCTTGACGAGCATTCAGCTGAAGAAGGTGAGGAAGGCGGAGTTGAGGATTCAGGAGCAAATGATCCCCGTTGGGATGCTCTGAACAGCTTGATGGAATCAGATAACGAATAAACAACAATAATAAAAACAAAACAAAATGGCACATCCTAAAAGAAGGCAGTCCAAGACAAGAACTGCGAAAAGAAGGACTCACGATAAGGCAGTAGCACCTACACTTGCAATCTGCCCTAACTGCGGAGCATGGCACGTCTATCACACAGTATGCGGTGAGTGCGGTTATTACAGAGGCAAGTTGGCAGTAGTCAAGGAAGCAGCCGCTGAGTAAACCAAGACCAAAAAACGCATCCCTTTCAGGTGCGTTTTTTTTGACTCTTACCAAAAACAGTTTTCCCCATGCACAAGGCCGGATTCGTAAACATAGTGGGTAACCCCAACGTAGGCAAGTCAACCCTGATGAACCTGCTGGTGGGCGAGCACATATCCATTGCCACCTTCAAGGCGCAGACCACGCGTCACAGGATAATGGGTATTGTCAATACCGAGGAGTCCCAGATAGTATTCTCGGACACTCCCGGTGTGCTCAAACCCAACTACAAACTGCAGGAATCCATGCTGGCATTCTCGGAGTCTGCCCTGGTTGACGCCGATGTGCTGCTCTACATGACCGATGTCGTAGAGAAGGCCGATAAGAACGCCGAGTTCCTGGAGAAGGTTGCCAAGATGAAGGTGCCGGTGCTGGTCATAATTAACAAGATTGACCTGACCGATGAGGAGAACCTGGTGAAACTGGTGGAGTCATGGCATGAAAAACTTCCCAACGCGGAAATAATTCCCATATCGGCCGCAACGGCATTCGGTGTAAAGACCGTTCTGAAGCGTGTCAATGAACTCATTCCCGAGTGTCCTCCCTATTTTGAAAAGGACCAGCTGACCGATAAACCCGCCCGTTTCTTTGTATCGGAGATAGTCCGTGAAAAGATACTCCTGCATTATGACAAGGAGATTCCCTATTCGGTCGAGGTTGTGGTGGAACAGTTCCGCGAGAACCATTCACGAATTGTGATAAACGCTGTCATCTATGTGGAGCGTGAATCACAGAAGGGTATCCTTATAGGACATGAGGGCCAGGCCCTGAAGCGTGTGGCCATAGAGGCCCGCAAGGATCTGGAGAAATTCTTCGGCAAGAAGATCTTCATGGAACTGTTCGTGAAAGTTGACAAAGACTGGCGCAGTTCAGACCGCGAACTCCGCAACTTTGGTTACGGACAGGATTAATCACATAATCTCACAACCAAAATGAGCAACCTGGTAGCAATAGTAGGCCGCCCGAATGTGGGTAAATCAACTCTTTTCAACCGTCTTACACAGACCCGTCAGGCCATTGTGGATGATGTGGCCGGTACCACCCGTGACCGCCAGTACGGCAAGTGCGAGTGGGGTAACCGCGTATTCTCGGTGGTAGATACCGGCGGATGGGTTGTCAACTCAGATGACGTGTTTGAGGAGGAGATCCGCAAGCAGGTCAAGGTTGCCATTGACGAGGCAGACCTGATACTGTTCCTGGTGGATATCAAGAACGGCGTCACTGATCTGGATGATGAGGTGGCAGGAATCCTGCGCCGCTCCAAGACTCCGGTCATACTGGTAACCAACAAGATGGATACCTTTGACCTTCAGTATGCCGCCGCCGAGTTCTACAGCCTGGGTCTGGGTGATCCCGTGAGCATATCGGCCGCAAACGGCAGCGGTACGGGTGAACTTCTGGATGCCGTAGTCAGCAAACTACCCGTTGAGGCCGATGCCCAGACAGACGAGGACATACCCCGTTTTGCCGTAGTGGGCCGTCCTAACGTGGGCAAGAGTTCAATTGTAAACGCATTCATAGGTGAGGACCGCAACATCGTAACAGATATTGCAGGCACCACCCGTGACTCTGTATATACCCGTTACACCAAGTTCGGCTTTGACTTCTATCTGGTTGATACCGCAGGTATCCGTAAGAAGAGCAAGGTTGAGGAGGATCTGGAGTTCTACTCCGTGATGCGCTCCATTCGCGCCATCGAGAACAGCGATGTATGCGTGCTCATGCTTGATGCCACCCGCGGTATAGAGAGCCAGGATATGAACATTGTATCACTCATCATCAAGAACCAGAAGGGTCTTGTGGTGGTGGTTAACAAGTGGGACCTGATTGAGGACCGCTCGGCCAAGGTGATGCAGAATTACGAGAACGCCATTCGCTCACGTCTGGCTCCGTTCGTGGATTTCCCGATCGTGTTTACATCGGCCATAGAGAAACAGCGCATACTCAAGGTGCTGGAACTGGCCAAGGATGTATACAAACACAAGACCAACCACGTCTCTACCGGTAAACTGAACGCCGAGATGTTGCCTCTGATTGAGGCCTATCCGCCTCCATCCACCAAGGGCAAGTACATCAAGATCAAGTACTGCACACAGTTGCAGGGACCGCAGATTCCTACGTTCATATTCTTTGCAAACCTGCCGCAGTATGTGAAAGATCCCTACAAGCGTTTCCTTGAGAACAAGATCCGTGAGAAATGGGATTTCAGCGGTACTCCGATAAACATCTTTATCCGTCAGAAATAAGAAAAAGTGAGGTCAGAGCCTCACTTTTCTTGTTATGTTACCGCACTTGACTATCCAGATTCCGCTGCCCGGAAGAGGAATCTTCTGATCCGGTGCACTGATGACGGTCCGGACTGTCTGCCTGCCGGATATGTCAAATACCGATACCGTGCTCCCTTTTGGGGCGGTTACCGTCAACTCTCCGCCGGAAATGCTTATTGAGATATCCTCCTGCTGAGGGCTGCTGATACGTGAAGGCAGGTCACCGGCAACAGTGAAGGAGACAATGTCTCCGTTACGGGTGATGTTGTAGATTGAGAAAGGCGGGTATGACGAGCCGGCTTTAAGTTCCGGCTTGCCTAATGTGGTGATACTGTCTGTAATATGAGTTCCCGTACTGTCTGAGTATTGATAAGGGAACAGGTCTCCTGCGTTGGACTCCCTTTTGTAGTCGTTGTCTGCCGGGAGGATACGGTAATGTTTGGGATTGTAATTGTTGAGCGTGTTGCCTGTCCAACCGCTTTTGTTGTAATCTACGGCAGTCACCATCAGTCCTTCGGCTTTATGATGGCTGTACCAGCCGGTCTTTACATGGTTCTCCAGGATTATGAACTGGTCGTCATTGCCGGTGTTCAGGCGATATGCGCTGTGTATGCCCGCCTCGGGATTTGGACTCCGGCTTATCTCGTTGAGGTCATAAATGCCCTGACCCGTAATTTCCTCAAGATCCAGCCAGCCCAGCGAATACTTTTCAAAAGCAGTGTATCCTACAGGAGAGAATCCCTGGTTGTCATAACAGCCATAATCCATAAGGCTCCAGTATCCCATGGCTGCATTTTCCAGGTCGTCCTTGCTTGCCTTGGAATTGTCGGAATCCGTATTGTAAAAATCAGGCAGGCCCAGCGTATGGGAGAATTCGTGGCAGAAGGTACCTATGCCGTCCGGTATGGAGTCTGTATCCCAGAACAGTTCGCTTGAACAGGAATACTTGATTTTTCTTATACCGCTTTGTGATGCTATCTTATTCCTGCTTGAAACATAGATGATGCTGGCATGAGGCCAGATGGTATTGGGGTCTGAGCCGTCATAGTTTTCACCTCTTCCGGCATAAATCACGGAAAGCTGGTCTATAGTGCCGTTATTGGCATATCCGGACAGGTCTGCCAGATTGTTGGTTATGATTGAATCACAGATTTCAAGAATAAGTCCTTCAACATTGTCGTCATCTCCGGCACCGTAATATGCATATCCTCTGGATACGGTTACGGGGCCGATGATATCGAATTTTGGAATATACTGTCCGTAGGACTGGTCCCGGAAATAATCGGATACGCTGGCTGTGGACCTGTTGATTGTCATTCCGTTATACCGGAATCCTTCAGTATCGGTATAGCCGTCTTCGTTGAACAGGTTCCTGTAATAACTGAGCATGGATTCCCTGTCCTGAAAGGAAAATATAAGGTCGGAGAACTGGACCAGAACCAGAGGGTAGGTGACGGTTCCTTTTCGGATGATGTCATTTACGGCGTAGTCACCGGGAGCCGCTCCGCGGGTATAGATATAACTGCGCTGAGGAGTCCATAAGGCGGGGTTGTCACGATCCGTGGGAATTACATATTCCGGCATCCTGCTGCCGGGCTGCCTGCGTATCTGAACCGCCTGGCCGGACATAGTAAACATAAGACAGGCCAGGAGAGCCGTAATATGTTTCAGTATCCTCATTTCTGGAAGTTCTTCTTCTTGAGCTCAAAACTCTGGCTCAGGTATTTCTCCCTTACCACGGGGTTGACTGCCAGTTCCTCGGGAGTGCCCTGGAACAGGATGCGTCCTTCAAACAGCAGGTAGGCGCGGTCGGTGATGCTGAGCGTCTCGTGTACGTTATGGTCTGTGATGAGAATTCCTATGTTGCGGTCCTTGAGTTTCCATACTATCTGCTGGATATCCTCGACGGCAATGGGGTCAACACCGGCAAAAGGCTCGTCAAGCATGATGAACTTGGGCTCTATGGCAAGGCAACGGGCAATCTCGGTACGGCGGCGCTCACCACCTGAAAGGCGGTCACCCAGGTTCTTGCGCACCTTCTGCAGACGGAATTCGGCTATGAGGCTCTCTAGTTTCTCGCGCTGGTAGTCAAGCGGACGTCCGGTGAGTTCCAGGACCGATGCGATGTTGTCCTCAACGCTCATCTTGCGGAATACGCTGGCCTCCTGTGCAAGGTAGCCTACGCCGGCACGGGCGCGCTTGTATACGGGGTAATCGGTAATATCCTGATCGTCCAGGTATATGTGTCCCTCGTTGGGCGTGATAAGGCCTGTGGTCATGTAGAATGAAGTGGTCTTGCCGGCTCCGTTAGGTCCCAGCAAACCAACTATTTCACCCTGTTTTACATCAAACGAAACGTGGTTTACCACGGTGCGCTTTCCGTAACGTTTTACAAGATTGTCTGTCCTCAGTACCATCTTGTGGTCAGGTTCGTTTTGAAGCATCTCTTCCATAACGAGGCAAAGTTAATCAAATTCGCTCGGTTCACCAAACTTCCTTTGGGGTCAGACCCCTTTGCGTCCGGGGAAGATTCCCATATCGGTCAAGTTTAGCAAGACGCAAAGGGGTCTGACCCCGAGCGAGTCGCTGACTTTTTCTCACCTTGATTGCTAAAAAACCTCAATTTTTTCACAAATTGAGGTATTTAAAGTACCTTTGCACCCTAATTAAAAAAGGCGAAATAATTCAACACTATAAAGACAGAATGAACGTAAAGTTTGAGAATGTAAGCAAGGTACAGGGCCTGCTTACCGTCAGCATGGAAAAAGCTGATTATCAGGAGAATGTAGACAAGGCGCTCAAGGATGCCAGAAAGAAAGTGCAGATGCCGGGTTTCCGTCCGGGCATGGTTCCCATGAGCCTTGTGCAGAAGATGTACGGAAAGTCAATCAAGGCCGATGAGATCAACAAGCTCCTTCAGGAGAAGGTTTTCGGCTACATCAAGGATAACAAGATCGATATGCTGGGCGAGCCGCTTCCCAATGAGGAGAAGGAGGCCGGAATGAGCCTGGACGATGACAACCAGACATTCTACTTTGACATTGCTCTTGCTCCCCAGTTCGATGCTCAGATCGGTAAGGACGACGCCGTTACCTACTACGAGATCAAGGTTACCCCTGAGATGGTAGAGAACCAGGTTAAGGCTTACACTCAGCAGAACGGCCACTACGAGCAGGTTGACGCTTACCAGGACAAGGATGTAGTAAAGGGTCAGCTCGTTGAGTTGAACGCCGACGGCACAGCCAAGGAGGGCGGTATCGTAGTAGAGGGTGCAACCCTGATGCCCGAGTATATCAAGGCTGCCGCTCAGAAGAAACTCTTTGCCAAGGCCAAGAAGGGTGACGTAATCAAGTTCAATCCCTCAAAGGCTTATGAGGGCAACGCAATAGAGATATCTTCACTCCTCAACAAGAAGAAGGAGGAGGTAGAGGGTATCACCGCCGATTTCTCACTCACCATCCAGGATATCACCCGTTTCGTAGAAAGCGAGTTGAACCAGGAGGTGTTTGACCGCGTATTCGGCAAGGATGCCGTTAAGGACGAGGCCGGTTTCCGCGCCAAGGTTGAGGAGACTCTGGCTCAGAGTTTCGTACCCGACAGCGACTACAAGTTCCTGCTTGACGTTCGCGCTTACCTGATGGAGAAGGTTGGCAAACTGGAGTATGCCGAGGATCTTCTGAAGCGTATCATGAAGGCTAACAAGCCCGATGCACAGGACGATGAGGCTACATTCCAGCGCAGCCTTGAGGAGCTCACATGGCACCTCATCCAGGAGAAGCTGGTAGAGAAGTACTCAATCAAGGTTGAGGATGCCGATATCAAGGCAATGGCCCGCGAGGCAACACGCGCCCAGTTCGCCCAGTACGGCATGATGAATATCCCCGACGAGCTGCTTGACAACTACTCAAAGGAGATGCTCAAGAAGCGTGAGACCGTAGACGGTCTTGTAAACCGCGCCATCGAGTCCAAGCTGACCGCTGCTCTCAAGAAAGATGTAAAGCTCAAGAACAAGAAGGTTACCGTTGACGAGTTCAACAAACTCTTTGAGCCTGCAACCGAGACCGCAGCCAAAGGAAAGAAAACCAAGAAGTGAGAGTATATAACCACAGAGTCTAACACAAAAACCGAATGACTATGGATGATTTCCGTAAATTCGCTGTCCGCCATCTTGGAATGAACAGCCAGACATTGGATGATGTCATCAAGGCAGAGTCCCAGTATCTGAACCCCTATATCCTTGAGGAGCGTCAGTTGAACGTTACCCAGATGGATGTGTTCTCACGTCTTATGATGGACCGCATCATATTCCTGGGCACGGAAATCAGCGACTATACCGCAAATACCATCCAGGCTCAGTTGCTGTATCTGGATTCTGTGGATTCTTCAAAGGAGATCTCTATTTATCTGAATTCCCCCGGCGGAAGCGTAACCGCCGGACTGGGAATTTATGATACAATGCAGTTCATCTCAAGCCCAGTAGCCACCATCTGCACAGGCATGGCCGCCAGCATGGCCGCCGTACTGCTTGTGGCCGGTCACGAGGGCAAGCGTTCAGCTCTGCCACACAGCCGCGTCATGATACATCAGCCTCTTGGTGGTGTTCAGGGTCAGGCAAGTGACATTGAGATCACTGCCCGTGAGATCCAGAAGATGAAGAAAGAACTTTACACAATCATATCGGAACATTCACATACTCCGTTTGACAAGGTGTGGGCCGACAGCGACCGTGACTACTGGATGTCAGCCCAGGAGGCCAAGGAGTACGGTATGATTGATCAGGTGTTGGAGAAACGCAAATAACGGATAATGGCAGGCAAGAAGGGACAGTATTGCAGTTTCTGCGGACGTTCAGACAAGGAGGTGGGTTTTCTCATCACCGGTATTGAGGGTTGTATCTGCAACGAGTGCGTGGAGCGTGCTGCTGAGATAGTACGTGATGCCAAGCAGGGTGGCGAGAAGCCTTCATTCACTATGGAATCCGTACCCAAGCCCAAGGAGATCAAGAAATTCCTTGACGACTATGTGATTGGTCAGGATGCCGCCAAGCGCTACCTTTCTGTTGCCGTTTACAACCATTACAAACGTATCACCCAGCCTGATACGGATGACATTGACATAGAGAAGAGCA
Source organism: Bacteroidaceae bacterium (assembly GCA_045586125.1). Lineage (GTDB taxonomy): Bacteria > Bacteroidota > Bacteroidia > Bacteroidales > Bacteroidaceae > Colenecus. Next base: position 16,488 of record JAZMZT010000247.1, read on the forward strand.
ATATCATCCTGGTAGGCGCCACCGGTACCGGCAAGACACTGCTGGCCAAGACAATAGCGCGCCTGCTCAAAGTTCCTTTTACCATTGTTGATGCAACGGTCCTCACAGAAGCAGGTTATGTGGGTGAGGACGTGGAGAGCATCCTGTCACGTCTGCTTCAGGTGGCCGATTACGATGTGGCCGCCGCAGAACGCGGAATCGTATTCATTGATGAGATAGATAAGATAGCACGCAAGAGCGACAACCCCTCCATAACACGTGACGTGAGCGGAGAAGGCGTACAGCAGGGCCTGCTCAAGCTGCTTGAAGGAACCGTGGTCAACGTACCCCCTCAGGGCGGACGCAAGCACCCCGAGCAGAAGTTCATCCAGGTGGACACCAAGAACATCCTGTTCATCTGCGGAGGTGCATTTGACGGCATAGAGCGCAAGATCGCAAACCGTCTTAACACCCAGGTGGTAGGTTTTGACTCAGTGGAACAGCGCAGCAAGGTTGACCTTAACAACCTGATGAAGTATGTTTCACCCCAGGACCTGAAATCATTCGGTCTCATCCCTGAGATCATAGGCCGTCTGCCGGTTGTAACCAGCCTGCAGCCCCTGGATCGCGAAGCACTGCGCAATATCCTTACAGAACCCAAGAATTCAATAGTCCGCCAGTATGTCAAGATTTTCAAACTGGACGGAGTGGAACTTACATTCCAGCCTGAGGTTCTGGATTTCATCGTTGACAAGGCCATAGAGTTCAAACTCGGAGCCCGCGGCCTGAGGTCAATAGTTGAGACAATAATGATCGATGCCATGTACGAGATACCGTCATCGTCCAAAAAGACCTATACCGTGACTCTGGATTATGCCAAGAGTCAGCTGGATAAGGCCGATGGCGCGGTATTCGAGAAGGCCTGACGTGCTGCGGTCATTTTATTAAAAATATTTGAAGTTTTTTTCGTCAAAAAGTTTGCAAGTATGAAATACTTGTACTTAACTTTGTTTTCTATCGCTATAGAAATTTGGATGAATATTTGATGTTTGTATGGCAAAAGATGTGAATCTGCAGGAAATACTGAAAGTTCATTTCGGGTTCGACACTTTCAAGGGAGATCAGGAGGCAATAATCCGTAATCTGCTGGAAGGCAAGGATACGTTTGTGCTTATGCCTACAGGAGGAGGAAAGTCCCTCTGCTACCAGCTCCCGGCCCTTGTAATGGACGGCACCGCCATTGTGATATCACCCCTCATAGCACTTATGAAGAACCAGGTGGACGCCATGCGTAACCTGAGCGAGGAGGACGGTATCGCACACTTTATAAACTCGTCTCTGAACAAGACATCCATAGACCTTGTAAAGGCCGATATACTGAGCGGCAAGACCAAACTTCTTTATGTGGCTCCCGAGTCACTGACCAAAGAGGAGAACGTGGATTTCCTCAAGAAGGTAAAGATATCCTTCTATGCTATCGATGAGGCCCACTGTATTTCCGAGTGGGGTCATGACTTCCGTCCCGAGTACCGCAAGATCAGGGATATAGTCAAGGAGATAGGTCTGGCTCCCATCATCGCGCTGACAGCAACCGCTACCAACAAGGTTCGTGATGACATCAAGAAGAACCTGGGCATTCAGGATGCCAAGGATTTCAAGTCGTCATTCAACCGTCCCAACCTCTATTACGAGGTAAGACCCAAGACCAAGAACGTCGATAAGGACATCATAAAGTTCATCAAGTCCAATCCCGGCAAGTCAGGTATCATCTACTGCCTCTCGCGCAAGAAGGTTGAGGAACTGGCCGAGATACTTCAGGCTAATGACATATCGGCCATGGCCTATCATGCAGGTATGGAGGCAGCCGCACGCAGCAAGACGCAGGACGCCTTCATCATGGAGAAGATTGACGTTATCGTGGCTACCATCGCATTCGGAATGGGTATTGACAAACCCGATGTACGCTACGTTATCCACTACGATATTCCCAAGAGCCTTGAGGGTTACTACCAGGAGACCGGACGCGCCGGACGTGACGGCGGTGAAGGCCAGTGCATAGCATTCTACAACAGCAAGGATGTGCAGAAACTGGAGAAGTTCCTTGAGGGTAAGCCTCTTGCCGAGCAGGATATAGGCCGTCAGTTGCTGGCTGAGACCACCGCCTACTGCGAGTCATCGGTATGCCGCCGCAAACTGCTGCTGCACTACTTTGGTGAGAACTATGAGGAGGACAACTGCGGCAACTGCGACAACTGTCTGAATCCCAAAAAACAGGTTGAGGCACAGCAGTTGCTGGAGACAGTGCTGGAGTGCATACTGGCCGTGAAGGAGAACTTCAAGGCAGACTATATCATCGACATGCTTCTGGGTAAGGAGACATCCGAGATCACAGACCATATGCATGATGACCTTGAGGTGTTCGGCTCAGGCTCCGATGAGGAGGAGAAGACCTGGAACGCCGTTATCCGTCAGGCCCTTATTGCCGGCTACATCCGCAAGGACGTTGAGAACTACGGCCTGCTCAAGATAACCGAAGAGGGTCGTGACTTCCTTAAGAACCCCAAGTCCTTCCTGATTGTAGAGGACAAGGAGTTTGAGGATGACGAGACAGAAGGCCCGATGCGCGGAGGCGGATCGTTCGCAGTAGACCCGGAACTCTATTCGATGCTCAAGGACCTGCGCAAGAAACTCTCCAAGCACCTGCAGCTGCCGCCGTACGTGATATTCCAGGATCCTTCACTGGAGGCAATGGCTACCACATATCCCGTAACCATTGACGAACTCCAGAACATCCCGGGCGTAGGCGCAGGCAAGGCAAAGCGTTACGGTCAGGAGTTCATAGACCTGATCAAGCGTCACGTCGAGGAGAATGAGATAGAGCGTCCCGAGGATCTGCGTGTCCGCACGGTTGCCAACAAGTCCAAGCTCAAGGTGAGCATCATCCAAAGCATAGACATGAAGGTGGCTCTTGACGACATAGCCATAAGCAAGGGTATCGACTTTGACGAACTCCTCACTGAGATTGAGGCCATCGTCAATTCCGGAACCAAACTGGACATAGACTACTTCATAGAGAGTGTTATGGACGATGACCGCGCCGAGGATATCTACGAATACTTCAGGGAGTCTGAGAGCGATTCCATAGATGACGCGATAGACGAACTGGGTGATGACTACTCGGAAGAGGAGATCCGTCTGGTACGTATCAAGTTCATATCTGAAATGGGTAACTGATTGAAACAACAATAAAAACTATATCAACATGTCATTTTTAGAAGATAGAGTTGCAATGGAAGGACTAACGTTTGATGATGTCCTGCTTATCCCCGCTTATTCAGAGGTTCTGCCGCGTGACATCAATCTTACATCAAGATTCTCACGTAACATCACCCTCAACATCCCGTTTGTGACAGCAGCTATGGATACCGTAACTGAGTCACGCATGGCCATCGCTATCGCCCGCGAGGGAGGTATCGGTGTAATTCACAAGAATATGCCTATAGCAGAACAGGCCCGCCAGGTGGCTATCGTCAAGCGTGCTGAGAACGGAATGATATACGACCCTGTTACCATTCACCGTCAGAATACCATCAAGGATGCCCTGGCACTTATGGCAGAGTATCACATCGGCGGTATACCCGTTGTCGAGGAGGATGGCACACTGTGCGGTATCGTTACCAACCGTGACCTCCGTTTCCAGCGTAACTATGACGTCAAGATTGAGGATGTCATGACAAAGGAAAACCTGGTTACCACACACCAGCAGGTTGACATGGAGGCTGCTTCACAGATCCTCCAGGAGAACAAGATTGAGAAACTGCCGGTAGTTGACAACAACGGTAAACTGGTAGGACTTATCACATACAAGGATATCACCAAGGCCAAGGACAAACCCATGGCATGCAAGGACAGCAAGGGCCGTCTGCGCGTAGCCGCAGGTGTAGGCGTAACAGCCGATACACTGGACCGTATGTCAGCCCTGGTTGAGGCCGGTGCCGATGCAATCGTAATCGATACCGCCCACGGTCATACCAAGAGCGTTATTGCCAAACTCAAGGAGGCCAAGGCAAGTTTCAAGAACATTGATATCGTTGTAGGTAACATTGCAACCGGTGCAGCCGCCAAGATGCTTGTTGAGGCAGGTGCCGATGCAGTAAAGGTAGGTATGGGTCCCGGTTCAATCTGCACCACCCGTATCATTGCCGGTATCGGCGTACCTCAGGTATCGGCCGTATATGACGTATACTCAGCAATCAAGGGTTCAGGCGTTCCTATCATCGCTGACGGCGGTCTGCGCTACTCAGGTGACGTTGTCAAGGCTCTTGCAGCCGGCGGTGACAGCGTAATGTTCGGCTCACTTGTAGCCGGTACCGAGGAGTCACCCGGTGAGACCATCATCTTTAACGGACGTAAGTTCAAATCATATCGTGGCATGGGTTCTCTTGAGGCTATGGAGAACGGTTCAAAGGGCCGCTACTTCCAGGCTGACACCAAGGATGCCCGCAAACTGGTTCCGGAAGGAATCGCAGCCCGTGTTCCTTACAAGGGAACTCTTTACGAGGTTGTATACCAGTTGGCAGGCGGTCTGCGTTCAGGTATGGGCTATTGCGGCGCTCCCAATATTGACAAGCTGCATGAGGCCAAGTTTGTACGCATCACCAACGCCGGCATGAACGAGAGTCACCCGCATGATGTAGCCATCACAAGCGAGGCTCCCAACTACAGCCGCCACGAATAACCAAAACCAATGCTTATGAGACGAATCCTTTCATGTATTGTTGCCGTTCTGCTTGGCATGCCGTTGCTGGCGCAGGTGGATCCTGTCGTGATGACAGTGAACGGATATGATGTCACTCAGTCAGAGTTCGAGTATTTCTTTGAGAAGAACAACATAGAGACTAAAGTCACCAAGAAGACCGTCAGACAATATGCTGACCTGTATCTGAACTTCAAGCTCAAGGTGCAGGCGGCTCTTGACGAGGGTCTTGACAAGTCCGAGTCATTCCTCAGTGAGTACAAGATGTGCCGCGACATGCAGGCCGAGGATTATGTCATTGACTATGACTTCCTTGAGGAAGTTGCCCGCAACTCTTATGAGCAGTCTTTGATTGAGATAGGAGAACCCGGACTCATGCATGTCTTTGTTATGTCTGCCACCCCCGATGCAAACGTGGGCAGGACACTTGATGACTGCTTTGAGCAGATGAAGTCAGTCTATGAGAAACTCCAGGCCGGCGGATCATTCCAGGATCTGGCAAAGGAGTACTCAACCGATAACCTGGCAGCAAGCGGAGGCGAGGCCGGATGGCTGGCTGCAAACCAGATGCCTGATGACATTGCCGATATCATTCTGTCTCTGGAACCGGGTCAGTACAGTGAGCCGTTCGTTTCAAACAGAACAGCTTTCATTGTGATGCTTGACGCACGCCGTGACCTGGGTACTTATGAGGATAACCGTGACGACATCTATGACTGGATGAGGGATAACGGTACATTTGACAAGGCAAAACAGCGCAGGGCAAACGAGTACGCCACACGTCTGGGCTGGACTGAAAGGGATGATGCCGCAGTGGCACGTCTTGACAGCACACTAGAAGAGGTTGAGCCCGACTTTGGCAATATTTCAAGGGAGTACCATGACGGCCTGCTGGTGTTTGACATCAGCAACCGTGAGATATGGGAGAGGGTGTCAAACCATCCCGAGGAGTTGGACACCTATTTTGAAGCCCACCGCAAGCAGTTCAATTTTGATAAGCCCTGTTTCAAGGGTATGGTTCTGTTCTGCCAGAAGGAGGAGGACTTTAATGAACTGAAAGCGATCCTTGAAAAGCAGGACATGGGTGAGTGGGTCAATTCAATCCTGGCATTCAACAGTAACGGCATCAAGGTCCGTGTTCTCAGAAGTTCATCGGAAACTGATCTGTTCAGACAGGGGCAGAACGAATATGTTGACAAGGTTGTATTCGGTCAGGGAGAGTATAAACCCATGAACGGATTCCCCTATGTGAACGTTGTGGGAAGAGTGCTCAAGCAGCCTGATTCCATCAGCGATGTGGCTGCCGAGGTTTCTGAGGAGTATCAGAAGTATTTGGAGAACGAGTGGATAAAACGTCTCAAGAGCAAATACAAGTACCAGATCAATAAGAAGGCCCTTAAGAAGGTCAAATAAATGATGAGAACACAAAAGTCACGTAATAGGTTTCATGCAGGGTTGATTGCACTTGTGTCAATCACATTGCTTGTTTCCTGTAAGTGGAACAAGAGCGTGACGGAATATGTATACGGAAAGACTCCTATAGTCGAGATAGGTACCGATGTCCTCTACGTGGAGGATATCAAACAGGTGGTGCCTCTGGGTTTGTCCGAAGCGGACAGCACCCTTTTTGCACAGCAGTTCATCAAGAACTGGGCACAGGATGTGCTTTTCTACCAGAACGCCATCCGTAACATCCCCGATACAAAGGATATTGACCGCCTGGTTGAGAATTACCGCCGTTCCCTTATTGAACATGAATATCAGCGTCGTCTCATAGAGCAGAAATTCTCTTCAGAGACAGCCGAGGAGGACATAGAGCGGTTCTACAATGACAACCAGCGCCTGTTCGTGCTTGACGAGTCATTGCTCAGGGGACTGTTCCTGAAGATATCCAACAAGTCACATGACCTGTCCGACATAAGGAAACTGTATACACGCCAGGATGACGAGACATTTGAGGAGATAGAGAAATACAGCATCCGCAATGCCGCACGTTGCGAGTTCTTCTATGACAACTGGCGTACGGTGGCTGAGATTGAGGTTCTGCTCCCCCCGTTGGAGAAGCCGCTTGAAACAATGCTCAAGGACAATGGCAGTTTTGAATTCAAGGATGAAGAGTACATATACCTGCTTAACGTGAGCGAGTTCGCCCCCAAGGGAGGCATAGAGCCTTTGGATCATGCCCGTTCCAGAATACGCGGCCTGCTCATAAACAGCAATGAGGTGTCATACATGAGAAAGATCAAGGAAGACCTGTATGACGCAGCCATAGAGAAAAACAGAATCATTTTTCATCAATAGACCATACAAATGAAAAAAATCATATTCACTACCGCATGTCTTCTGACGACACTGTACGGCCAGACAGTCGCCCAGAACAACGTTATTGACGAGATTGTCTGGGTGGTTGGTGACGAGGCTATATACAAGTCAGAAGTGGAGGAGGCACGCAGGGAGGCACTGGAAACCGGCGTCCAGTGGGATGGTGATCCCTATTGCCTGATACCTGAGCAGCTGGCACTGAACAAACTGTTCCTGAACCAGGCTGAACTGGACAGTATCTTTGTTACCGATGACGATGTGGCCTCATCCGTTGAGCAGGATATGAAAGCAATGTTGGAGAAGTATCCTTCTGTTGAGGTGTTTGAGGAGTATAACCGTGGTATGACCGTTGATCAGGTCCGCAGCCGTCTTTACGAGAGATACCGTCAGGCCTATATAATCAGTGAGGTCCGCAGAAACATCATATCACGTGTCAAGGTGACTCCGGCTGAGGTAAGACGTTATGTCAAGGATATCCCTGCCAGTGAGATTCCTGATATCCCCACTCAGGTCGAGGTTCAGATTATTACTCTGGAACCCGTGGTTCCCCAGGAGGAGATAGATGTAGTAAAGGCCGAGTTGCGCAGTTACATAGACAGGGTACAGTCAGGTGAGGTTACCTTCTCAACTCTGGCCCGTCTCTATTCCGAGGATCCCGAATCGGCCCGTAAAGGCGGTGACCTGGGTTTCTTTGGACGCGGTGAGATGGTATCGGAATTCTCGACCGTGGCATTCAATATGACAGACCCCGACAAGATATCCAAGATCGTGGAGACAGAATACGGTTACCATATCCTCCAGTTCGTAGAGAGACTGGGCGACCGTGTGCGTGTACGTCATATTCTCCGTAAGCCGCGCATTCCCGTACAGAGCGTGAATGAATGCATTGCCAGACTGGACACCATAGCCAATGATATCCGCACCGGCAACAAGACCTTTGAGAATTGTGTTACAACCTATTCTCAGGACAAGGATACCCGTAATAACAACGGACTCATGAACAACTCGCCCGGTGGCAACGTACCCGGTACATCCAGGTTCATGATGGAAGAACTTCCGCCCGAAGTGGCAAGAGCAGTTGACAGAATGCATGTGGGCGAGATTTCAGATCCCTTCACCATGCTTCTTCGTAACGGTAAGACTATCTGTGCCGTTGTAAAACTCAAGAACCGTATCAACGGTCACAAGGCCAATATATCCGAGGACTACGAGACCCTCTATGACATGGTTACTTCAATCCGTCAGGAGGAAGCTCTTGAAAAATGGATCCGTGAGAAGCAGCGTACCACTTACGTCCGCATAAGCGAAGGTTGGAACGACTGTGACTTTGTCTATCCCGGATGGGGTAAGTATTAATCCGTGACTTATACCGTCATGCTCAGTTTCCTCTCTTTTTTTCTGGCGCTCGTGCCGGGTTTCCTGACAGTTGCTGCTCAGGATACTGTCAGCATGCCTGAAACTGAGGCTGAGCCCCAGGCGGTTGACACAAACTGGGTCTATCTGCTCAATGCCGATATAATCCGCTATGAGGAGTATATCAATCCCGATGCACAGCGTCTGATGGGTAATGTGGTGTTCCGCCATGACAGTATGTATATGTACTGTGACAGCGCCCTTTTCTATCAGGACCGCAACTCATTCGATGCATACCATAACGTCAGGGTGGAGCAGGGCGACACCCTTTTCCTTTACGGCGATTCCCTTTTCTATGACGGCAACACAAAACTGCTCCGGGTAAGGGACAATGTGCGTCTGGAGAACAAGACCATGATACTGCTCACAGACAGTCTGAACTATGACCGCAACACAGGACTGGGCTGGTTCTTTGACGGCGGCACCCTGCTTGACGAGGAGAGCACGCTGATTTCTGAATACGGTCAGTTTGATACAAACACCAACATGGCTGTCTTCATGGACGGAGTGTCAATGGAGAGTCCCGATTATACCCTTACCACCGATACGCTCCACTACCACACCGACAGTCACACTGCATTCCTATACAGCCCCGCCACCATCATCAATGAGGATAATGTGATCAACACCAGTCACGGACGTTTCAATACCGATAACAAGAGCGCCGTGCTGCTGGACCGTTCAGTCATTGAGCAGAACGGAGGTGAGAGCCGCATGACTGGAGACAGCATCAATTATGACAGCGAGTCCGGCCAGATGGAGGGATTCGGCAATGTCATAATAAACAACTATAAGGATAAGATTGACGCTCTTGGCGAATATGCCTATTATAACAGCGAGAATGATTCGGCCGTACTTACCGGCAAGGCCCTGCTTATAGAGTATTCGGCAGGTGACAGCCTTTTTGTCCATGCCGATACGTTCCGTCTGGCTACATTCTACAATGAGGCCCATGACTCTATCGTTGAGCGTCAGATGAGGGGCTTCTACAAGGTGCGTGCATACAGGCCGGACATGCAGATGGTGGCTGATTCAATGGTGTTCACCACCAAGGATTCAAGCCTGACGCTGTACAGCGATCCCATTCTGTGGAATGAGGAGAGCCAGATACTCGGAGAGAAGATAATCTTCTATATGAACGACAGTACGATAGACTGGGCTCACGTGATAGGCCAGGCTCTTTTTGTACAGATGAACGATGACATCCATTTCAACCAGATAGCAGGCCGTGAAATCAAGGCATACTTCAAGAATAGTGAGATAGATTATGCCGATGTGAACGGAAACGTGCAGGCGGTGTTCTATCCGCTTGATTCCGATTCGGCCATGATAGGAATGAACACCACTGAAGGATCCAGCCTGAGGACGTATTTCAAGGAACGTGCCGTTAATAAGATCGTAATGATAGGCCATTCCAACGGAGTGATGTATCCAATGGAGAAACTGGATGAAAAGAAGATGTATCTGCCCAATTTCAATTGGTTTGAGAGAATCAGACCCCTTGACCGCGATGACGTGTTCTACTGGCGCGGCAAGAGGGCCGAAGAACAACTTAAGAAGAGCAGTTCAAACAAAGAAGTACCACTACCCACTCTGCAGGGTGACAGAAGACGAAGGAGGAGATAAATATGGGAATGTTCAATGTTAGGGAACCACGCCGTTTTGAGCATAAGTATATTTATGTCGACGAGCGTAAGGAGCGTCTGGCCAAGATAGAAGAGAAGGCCAAGCGTGAACTCGGTATGCTTCCTGAGGGGGATTTCAACCCTGAGAGCATACGCGGTAAGTTTTTGGAGAGCACCACACATCTCAAGCGCCGTAAGCAGAATGGCGGACCGGCACTGAGCCTGCCCGTTGCCATAGTACTTGCGGTACTTCTTACGGTACTTCTCATTAATATCCTGAACGGCAATATCTGATATATGGAGTGTAAGGTTAGAGTTCTTTCGCAGCAGGTGGCCAGCCAGATTGCAGCGGGTGAGGTTGTAAACCGCCCTGCATCGGTAGTTAAGGAGTTGGTTGAGAATGCTGTCGATGCAGGTGCAGACAGTATCAAGGTTATCCTGACCGATGCCGGCCGTACCTCTATCCAGGTTATTGATAACGGCTGCGGCATGAATCCCGATGATGCACGTACTGCATTTGAGCGTCATGCTACATCCAAGATCAAGGACTCTGATGACCTCTACTCCCTTACCACATTCGGTTTCCGCGGAGAGGCATTGCCGTCAATAGCCGCTGTGGCCCAGGTGCAGTTGCGCACCCGTACCGCTGACAGCGAGACCGGCACCGAGATAAACATCAAGGCTTCGGAGATAGAGAGCCAGGAGGCATGCGTTTGCCCCGTAGGCAGTTCCTTTACAGTCCGTAACCTTTTCTACAATGTTCCTGCTCGCCGTAAGTTCCTTAAGAGCAATCAGACGGAATTCGGGCATATAGTTACCGAGATTGAGCGTGTGGCAATAGCCCATCCCGAGGTGGCCATTGAACTGACCCATCAGGGTGAACAGATACTGTCACTCCCCGTATCGGCCGTAAAACAGAGAATAGTCAATCTGTTTGGCCGTAAGATGAATGAGGCTCTGCTGCCGGTTGATGTTGAGACATCGGTTGTAAAGGTCAGCGGATTCTGCTCCAACCTGGACAACGTAAAGGGCAAGGGCGCCAAGCAGTTCTTTTTTGTGAACGGCCGATTCATGCGTCATCCCTATTTCCATAAGGCTGTGCTGAGCGCCTACGAGGGTCTTGTGCCCGAGAGTGACCAGCCGTCATATTTCCTCTTCCTGGATGTACCGCCTGAAACCATTGACGTAAACATCCATCCCACCAAGACTGAGATCAAGTTCCAGGACGAGCAGGTTATATGGAAGATACTCATGGCTGCGGTCAAGGAGTCTGTGGGCCGTTTCGAGGAGATGCCTACCATAGATTTCAATACCACCGACATGCCGGATATCCCCATCTATGACGCATCGCGTCCCGTTACGCCGCCCAAGGTGAACTATAACCCGGATTTCAATCCGTTCTCATCTACCCGTGTGGAGACAGGACAGACACGCACCAACCGTGAGAACTGGAGCAAACTGTACGGCGATGCCATTGAGCGCAAGGTCAATGACGGCGAGATTCCCTTTACACCCATGAGCGATATGCAGGTCAAGCCCGAGGAGGAGACCCTCAAACCTTATCAGTTCGCAGACCGCTTCATACTTGTACCCTCTGAGCAGGGACTCATGATCATAGACCAGCACCGTGCGCATATAAGAGTCCTCTATGACAGGTTCATGGCCAATGCCAAGAGCCATGCGGCCGCATCACAGGGACTGCTGTTCCCCGAGATGTTCCAGCTGTCGGCCAGTGACGCCGTGGTGTTTGAGGAACTCAAACCCCGTTTTGCCGCCCTTGGTTTTGATTTGTCCGATATGGGACGCGGCGCGATAGCCGTTCAGGGTGTACCTTCAGGTATGGAGGGACAGGATTATGAGCGCCTCATTACCGATATGATTGCCGATATCCGCATCAACCCCACTCATGAGGAAGACCGTCAGTTGGAGAGTCTGGCCCTTGCCATGGCATACAAGGCCGCCATCCCTACCGGCCGTCATCTGTCAGAGAATGAGATGCAGGAACTGGTTCGCTCCCTGAAGGCATGCAGCATACCTTCACGCACACCTGACGCCAAGACCGTATACATAGTAAGGTCCGTTCAGGAAATATCAAAGCTTTTGGATTGATCCCGTTTAAATAACGTGATGGGAGTGCTTCTTCCACAGGCCGTATACCTCACTTACGTTGCCTGCGGTAATGAAGCCGTGAATGTTGTTCTTCTTCATGAAGTTCATCAGATTTGAGAACTCGTCCTGGGTAAGAAGTGTCTGGATCTCGGTCTGTTCCTTTCCGCTGTAACCTCCAATGAGCTTGTACAGACTGCAACCGCGGTCCAGGTCGTTGATGATGTATTGGCGTATAACTTCGTAGTCATCGGATATGATGCAAACCCTTTTGCGCTTGTTGATGCTGGCGGTGAAGTAATCCACCACTATTCCGTTGATCCAGGTTCCAATCAGACCTACCACAACCATGCGGAAGGGGTTGATGGCAAAAGCCGAGCAGCAGATTATGGCTCCGGCAACCGATATGGAGGCGCCAATGTCAAAATGTAGGTACTTGTTCACTATCTTGGCCAGGATGTCCAATCCGCCTGTAGAAGCGTTTATATGGAACAGTATAGCCTGTGATGCGCTCAGCAGAAGTACGAAACAGCACAAATCCAGCCAGACGTCACCCATGACCGATGTGCTGCCGTCAGTAAGGATGCTTGAAACCGGAAGCACTTTCTCCCAAAGATCCATGAGCGGTCCCAATATGAGTGCGGTATATACGGTCTTGATGCCGAATTCCTTGTCAATCAGAAGATATGCCATGACAAGCAGGATGGCATTGATTATCAGGATCACGGTCGATACCTTGACGGTCATTCCCATCAGGTCAAAGATTCCGCTGATAACGATAGAAAGACCTGAGATGCTGCCTACAATCAGTTTGCCCGGAACCAGAAAATAGTTCACTGCCAGAGCGGCAATGGCCATACCGAAAGTCATTACAAACAGTTCCTGCCAGAACTTGAGAGTCTTTACGGCATTCAATGCAGTGCCGGCTGCATCTTTGATCTTACCCATATAGTCCTTTATTTGAAGGGGTGATCAATACACCCTGAATCCTATGATCTGACGTACTTCACGCAGAGTCTTGGATGCGCTTTCACGAGCCTTTTCGGCACCGGCCAGGGCAATCTTGTCCAGAAGTGCGGTGTTGCTTGAGAACTCCTTGATACGCTTGCGGATGGGATCTGTGGCGGCTACAATGTCCTCGGCCAGCTGCTTCTTGAGATCACCGTAACGCAGGGTGCAGTCATTCCACTTGTCGTTGAAGTAGTTGTAGGTATCCTTAGATGATACTACGTCAAGCAGGGTGAACAGATTCTGTATTACCTCCGGTTTCTCGCTGTTCATAGCCTGTGGGCCGGCATCGGTAACGGCTTTCATCACCTTCTTGCGGATTACTGAGGGCTCGTCGCACAGATAGATGCAGTTACCCTCGCTCTTACCCATCTTACCTGATCCGTCCAGTCCGGGAATCTTAATGCCGCCCTCCTTGGCCAGTGAGAATGATGCGGGCTCTGGGAAGAACTCAACATTGTACATCTGGTTGAAACGGCGGGCAAACTTGCGGGCCATCTCCATGTTCTGCTCCTGGTCCTTGCCAACGGGAACCTTGTTGGCCTTATGGATAATGATGTCCGATGCCATCAGGGTGGGATAGGTCAGCAGACCGGCATTCACGTTATCGGGCTGTTTGCGGGCCTTCTCCTTGAATGAAGTTACGCGCTCCAACTCGCCCAGATAAGCGTTCATATTAAGGTAGAGGTAGAGTTCCACTACCTCAGGTACATCGCTCTGTACATAAATGGTGGCTTTCTCGGGGTCCAGACCGCAGGCCAGGTATTCGGCCAGGATGGTGCGGACGCTGTTCTGGATGTTCTCAGGGGTAGGGTGTGTGGTCAGGGAATGCCAGTCTGCTATAAAGAAGAAGCATCTGTACAAATCCTGAAGCTTTATGAAGCTTGTCACTGCACCGTAGTAGTTGCCAAGGTGAAGGTTACCTGTGGGGCGTATGCCGCTGAGAACTGTTTCCATTTTTTTCTTATAAATATGTGTTTTTGCACCGCGAAGATACCATAAAAGAGCCATATCGGAAAAATTTTATGAAAAAAAGGTCCGAAAGTTTTTGACTGTTCACAAAAGTCCTTATCTTTGCACCGCTTTTACGGAAGCAAGGGCGTTTAGCTCAGCTGGTTCAGAGCATCTGCCTTACAAGCAGAGGGTCGGCGGTTCGAATCCGTCAACGCCCACAAGGGAGTCTCCAAAACGAGGCTCCTTTTTTTTGTGGGCGTGGCGCCCCTTTTCCGAAATTATGTCTAAATTAGCGGTCCGTTGGATAATTATTACTAATCTATAAATAAAGTATGTTTAAGGGACAACCAAAAGGCCTGTTTGCTCTGGCACTGGCCAACACAGGCGAAAGGTTCGGTTACTACACCATGCTTGCCATCTTTACTCTCTACATGAGAGCCAAGTTCGGCTGGGATGTTGATACTGCCGGACGAGTGTATGCAATCTTTCTTGCAGGAGTCTATTTCATGCCTCTGGTAGGCGGTATCATAGCCGATAAGATCGGTTACGGTAAGTGCGTGACCATCGGCGCATTCGTAATGATAGCCGGTTATCTGGCACTGGCCGTACCTATGGCTACCCAGGCTGTCGATATGTGGACCCTGTTTGCCGGTCTGCTGCTGATTGCTGCCGGAACGGGTCTGTTCAAGGGAAACCTGCAGGTACTTGTGGGAAACCTTTATGATGATCCCAAGTATGCCGATAAGCGTGACTCTGCATTCAGCCTGTTCTATATGGCCATCAACATAGGTGCCATGTTCGCACCGGCCATGGCTAAGGCTCTCTACAATCCGCATATTGAGAACGCAGGTTATCACTTTGTACCCATTGACAACGCAACCGTTGAGTTCGGCGCCCAGTCAGGTGCTTATCTGCAGACTCTGGCAGAGGGTTACCGTCTGTGCTTCTTTGTAGCATGCGCATCATTGGTACTCTCACTGCTTATCTATTTCTTCTGCCGTTCCTGGTTCAAGCATGCCGATGTCAACACCAAGCAGGCCAAGGCCCAGAACGTTCAGGTTCAGGAACTTACTCCCAAGCAGACCAAGGACCGCATTGTGGCTCTGCTGCTTGTGTTCGCAGTAGTTATCTTCTTCTGGATGGCGTTCCATCAGAACGGTTCCGCTCTTACATTCTTTGCCGATAAGTACACCAAACTGAACGGCATTTCCGGTATCAACCGTATCTGGTTCAACATCTGGTCACTGGCTCTGATTGCTGTATCAATCTACACGCTGTTTGCCATGTTCCAGAGCGATACCAAAAAGGGACGTATAATAGCTACCGTTGCAACACTTGCTTTGTGGGCAGGCGCTATTGCCTTCTATCTGCAGATGCCGGCTTCATTCAACGCTACAACATCTGATTTCCAGCAGTTCAACCCGTTCTTCGTGGTTGCCCTTACTCCGGTATCGGTTGCAGTGTTCGGCGCTCTGGGCAAGAAGGGCAAGGAGCCCTCTGCTCCCGTCAAGATAGGTTTGGGTATGCTTCTGGCAGGTGTGGGCTTTGCAGTCATCACAGCAGCTTCTACAGATCTTATCTCACCTAAGGATCTGGGTGATTCGGCACAGAGCATCCTGAGCCCCAACTGGCTTATCGGAACCTACTTTACACTGACCGTTGCCGAGTTGCTTCTGAGCCCCATGGGTATCAGTTTTGTAAGTAAGGTTGCTCCTCCCAAGTACAAGGGTCTGATGATGGGTGGCTGGTTTGCCGCTACCGCTATCGGTAACTACCTGAGCAGTATTCCTTCAGAGCTCTGGAACAAGATTCCTCTTATGGCCAACTGGGCAATCCTGATAGGTCTGTGCGTAATTGCCGGTCTTATCATGTTTGTTCTCCGCAAGAAACTGGAGGCCGCTACACAAGGCTAAGTATTCAGGGAAACAGAAGAGAATATAGTCTCTGAAACTACGGGCCTTCGGCCCTATCCCTCCCACATCCAATAAGTCACCCCGAAAGATATGAGTCAGACTCCTATCTTCCGGGGCGTCTTATTGAGATGCGGGCCCCTCCCGTTCACAGCGAGGCCACTGAAAAAGATCCCAGTTTAATAAGTCCCTGAGGATTGCATATTTGAATCGCCCTCAGAGATATTCGGATTTCTATCGGATAATCAATACTCAGAGGGTTGTTTTATGGATAATAGAGCTTTGGGGGCTTTTTA
>JAZMZT010000248.1:0-2963 GCA_045586125.1 Bacteroidaceae bacterium
TCATCATTAAAACAATATAAAACCTCTAATAAAAAATAATCCTATAGGATAAATTGCGGCAAAAATAGTAAAAATCAGCCAATAGCCAATAGCCAACAGCCAATAGTTTTTACAATATCCCGAATAATATGTATATTTGCAGAGTAAAAATTCAGAATCTTCATTGAATCAAAGCAATGATTGAATCAATTAAGGATATCGTCGCCCGAGAGGCACAGGCAATACTGAATATACCTATCGGTGACGAGTACGAAAAAGCGGTGAATCTGATAGTTCACCACGTGCATGAACTTAAAGGAAAACTGATTACAAGCGGAATGGGTAAGGCAGGCCAGATCGCTATGAATATAGCCACCACCTTCAGTTCCACAGGTACTCCGTCCATATTCCTTCATCCCAGTGAGGCTCAGCACGGTGATTTGGGCGTTTTGCAGAAAAACGACCTGTTCCTTCTGGTATCCAACTCCGGCAAGACAAGAGAGGTTCTCGAGTTGATGGAGTTGAGCCTGACACTTGACCCCACACTTAAGTTCATTGTCCTGACCGGTAACACCACCAGTCCGTTGGCCCGCCAGGCCGATATAGTTCTGGGCACCGGCCATCCCGATGAGGTATGCGCCCTTGGACTTACACCCACCACAAGTACTACCGTCATGAATGTGATTGGCGATGTCCTGGTGGTAGAAACAATGAAAAAGATCGGATTCACTGCCGAGGAATACAATAAACGTCATCACGGAGGCTATCTGGGATTGCGTTCCAAAAAACTGTTATGAGAAAAATATTCGGCATAGGAGAAACCATCTACGATATCCTGTTCCGTCAGGGCCAACCGGTAGCGGCTGTACCTGGCGGTTCGGTTTTCAACGGATTGATCTCACTTGGCCGCACCGGTCTGAACTGCACCTTCATAACAGAGATTGGTGCCGATCAGGTAGGACAGAACATACTTGCTTTCATGCAGCAGAACGGAATCAACACTGATTACGTCTCATGCTACCAGGGTAAGAAAACCGCCATTTCACTGGCGTTTCTGGATGAAAAGGGCGATGCCCACTACAGTTTCTACAAAGATTATCCCAACAACCGTCTGGACTTTGAGATGCCGCTCATCCAAAAGGATGACATTGTGGCTTTTGGAGCATATTTTGCACTCAATCCGGTTCTCAAGGATAAGGTAAGGCCGTTCCTGAACTACGCCAAGGAGCAGGGAGCCATTCTCTACTATGACCTTAACTTCCGCGACAACCATGCACATGAGGTTGAGGCCCTGCGTGACACTTTCAAGGAGAACTTTGCAATTGCAGACATAGTACGCGGAAGCCATGAGGATTTTATAAATGTCTACGGGCATGATGACTGCCACAGGATTTATGACGAGATATCAAAATACTGCCCCCGATTCATCTGCACCCGCGGAAGTAACGGCGTACTGGTGATAGACCACAGACAGGAGTACCGCGTCTGCTCCCAGCCCATAGTCCCCGTAAGCACCATCGGAGCCGGTGACAACTTCAATGCCGGAATTCTGTACGGACTCTATACCGGAGGCATAAGCCGCGATAAACTGGACAGCCTGACCCGTCAGGACTGGGACCGTCTGGTAGGATACGGCATAGAGTTCGGAACCGAGGTCTGCATGAGCACATCCAACTACGTAAGCACTGATTTCGCAAAAAGATATAAAATAGACCGCTGAAATGGCAGATAACAACCCCAGTCCTGTTTTCAAAACTCCTTTTCTGGTAATGGTGAGAAACCTGGTGGTTGTCTATGCCGCTTTCTTAATCTGTCACCCCATCTTCATCTGGTATAACTGGAGTTCTTTTCAGGGAGATCTGGCCGGAATGATCTGGCCCATGCTGAAGGGAGCACTGGTCTTTGACACTGCGGGAATCATGTACATATGCGCCCTGTACATGTTGCTCATGATGTTCCCGTTCCATTTCAAGGAGAAACTCTGGTACTATCGGCTCACCAAGATAATACTGGTCGTAATGGCATCGGCCGGCGTACTGATGAATCTGGTTGACACCGTCTACTATCCATATACCGGATGCCGCAGCACACTTCAGGTTCTGGCTGAATTCAGCGGTGAAGGCGGTTCCCAGATATCGGCCATCATACTGAAATCTCTGGCCGATAACTGGTACCTGGTACTGGTGTTCATCGTAATGGTAGTGCTGCTGTGCCTGCTCATAAAGATTCCGGACACACTCAAGTACCGCAAGGTATACATGTACTATATAGTACGCACCTGCTGCCTGCTGCTTACCGCAGTCTGCATTCTGGCCGGAATTCGCGGTGGATTGGCCCATAACATAAGGCCCATCACCATGAGCAACGCCTACCAGTATGTAAAGACTCCCGCCCAGGCCGCAGCCATCCTGAACACCCCGTTCTGCTTTATCAGGACTCTGGGAAATGAGGATATGAAGATTCCCGCCTACTATGATGAAGAGGAACTGGAATCAATATACTCTCCTGTCATTTTGCCCGATTCCACCGCTGCTTTCCGCCCCATGAACGTGGTGGTTCTGATACTTGAGAGTTTTGGATCAGAGTACATTGAAGCCATGAACCAGGGCACTGACGGAATACACGACTGCGCACCTTTCATGGATTCGCTCATAAGCCGCTCGCTCGTGTTTGAGACATCGTTGGCCAACGGACGCAAGAGCATTGACGCCATGCCTTCAGTACTCTCCGGCATACCCATGCTCAAGGACCATCTGTTCCTGACACCTACCATCATGTCCAAGGAGATTACGGGACTGGCCAAGGAACTGGGCACCAAGGGTTACTACTCGGCATTCTTCCACGGCGCCGACAACGGGTCCATGGGATTCCAGTCATTCTCAAGGGTGATAGGCTACAACGACTACTTTGGAATGGAGGATTTCGTAAAGAAACCCGAGTACGGCGGCAATTCGGTGTTTGACGGTTTCTGGGCCATCTGGGAC
>JAZMZT010000249.1:0-23120 GCA_045586125.1 Bacteroidaceae bacterium
TCTCATCGAATGAACTGCCCAGCCACTCCTGAGCCTTGGCAGTTACCAGTCCCAATAATTCGTCCATATATGCTAATACTAATAGTTTCTCTATACGTAATTAGCAAAGGTACGGATTATTTTCCTAACAACCGCCTTAAAAGGAGATAGAATTGAACCTGCAGGAAATAAAGCCTGAATGAATGAAACGGAATATAGCCCAACTTCATTTTAAGTCCGGCGGGCAGCAGACTTTTGTCAATATCCTTCCATACTCTGCGGAACCTTTCCAGGGCCTGTTTACGGTCAAGTATCTCCCTGTTTCTGAGCCAGATACCTATGATTCCGGTAAGGTTTACCCAGCGTTCGCGTTCAAACAGAGCCAGCACCTCCCTGCCCTGTCCGGCCTCACGCAACTGGCGCGCCATTGACATGTTGGCCTCAAGCAGTTCCAATCTCAGGGCCGATACGCGGTTGGTCATGCTCTCAGCGTGCTGGCGGTAGTAGTAAACGCCCTCACACTGCTTCACCTTTACGCTGTGCAGATAGTGCATGCGGGTGGTATTGTCATCGCTGTAAAGACGGCATGAGGTATCATACGGAAAACGTCTGAAAAGATCCGTCCTTGACACATACAATCCGTGGATTGACCAGTCCAGACTGAGCCGGAACGCCTCCTCGCCGCTCCAAGAGGTCTTGCCGGAGCGCATCGGGTACGGGGTCTGCCCACTGCCGTTCACATAGACCAGACGCAACAGCACGGAGCCGGTATCGGGGTCAGAGTCAAGAATCTTTACCGCCTGCTCCAGGGCATCGGCCGACATTGTGTCATCGGCATCGAGCATGGTTATGTAATCGCCGTCGGCCACACGGATACCCATGTTTCGGGCTACGGCCTGACCGGCGTTTTCATTGCGACGCAGTATCTGTATCCGGCTGTCTTTGTCTGCATATTTCTGAAGGATTGCGGGAGTAGAGTCTGTAGACGCATCGTCAATGCAGACTATCTGGATATCCTTAAGAGTCTGGTTTACAAGTGAATCCAGACAGGCTTCCAGATACTTTTCAGCATTGTATGCCGCTACCAGAACCGTCACTCTGCTCATAGTCCCAACTTGTTTTTCACCTTGTCGCTGACGGACCTGATGAATGAAGTGTGCTTCTTAAGGTAGTAATACGAATGCAGGGCCGATACCGCCAGCAGCGCCAGACCTGCAACCCATTGCCAGACACCGTCCAGATAAAAGAGAGCCACCCATGCAGCCCCGATAATGGGCAACTGGACCAGGAATACGCTGAGGGCGCGACGGGAGTATGTGATTCCGTATCGGGCGTGGGTTATGGCATAGACAATCAGCATATCGGCAACGGCCGCAATGGTCAGCGCAGCGCCAGTCATGGTTATGCCGCCAAAGTTGAAGAAGCCCACCACCGCAGCCACAAAGACCACGTCGTATAGTACCTCCTGCAGCATGAACGTCTTGGAGTCACCCTTGGCCAGCGATACGTATGACAGCGGAGTGGTCATTGCTTTGAATGCCAGGCCTATGGCCGCCAGCCGCGCCATCGGAATAGCTTCCAGGAAACGGGTGGTCAGCAGCAGATTCACAATGATTCCCAGAAATACTATAAAGCCCACAACCATGGGCGCCATGAGAAGTATGGCAACCTCTGCCTGACTGTTCACCAGATCATTCACCTTCTCCCTGTCCTGATTGACCGCCGACAGCCGGGGGAAATAGTCTGATTCCATAGCCGAGAAGACAAACATCCCCAGATATGATATCAGCAGGTAACCCGCACTGTATATGCCGGTTATCTCGGCGTTTCCGTGTTTCATCAGATAGTTGGCTATGATGGAGAAGGCGCCTGCCCCGAAGAATGACGTGACGGTAAAGAAGATGCCCAGCCGGATCATTCCGAAACCCTTTCTCAGAGTCCTGCCCGAGAACGGTTTTACCCTGTATGGATAGGCGCGGAACGTGTATCGGCAGGTTATTATCATCGATGCAAAGGCCACCAGCACCAATGAAGGAGCTATGCCCTGCAGTCCGAATTTCCAGAACAGCGGAATTGAGATAAGCAGTGTGGCCACCACGGTAATCAACTGGCTCTTGGCCAACTCACGCAGCATGCCCGTGCCTTTCATTATGGCCATCTCGCCGCCGTTTACGGCACTGAACGCAGCCATGGGTGACAGCATCAGGAACGACAGCGTGTAACCCCAGTCGCCCTCAAAAGCCCAGTAACTGAACAGGGGCGCCAGCAGCAGACAGAGCACCATACCGGCTATTGCCGTCAGAAACGCCCAGGTACGGGTAATCAGCACACTGTCACGCAGAGCATCATCGGCCCCGCTGCTCTTACATTCGGCCACCGTCTTTACGGCGCTGAACGGAACACCCAGGTCAGTTGTACTCTTAACCAGGTTCAGGGTACGGTTGAATGACTCCGTGATACCGAATCCGGTAGGTCCCAAGAGCATGGATACCAGTTTGGTGCGCACAATGTTAATCAGGACGACAATGCCCTGCACGCCGCCGAACAGACCGGTATACTTGATAATCCTGTCGTATGAGTCAGTTTCTTTCTTTCCCACGTTACAATAAACGCGATTATACCTGCAAAAGTATACAGAATCTAAAATAAAGAGCTTATTTTTACGTTTTAGAGTAAGTATGGCAACATTATCGGTCATAGTCCCCGTTTTCAATACCGCCGACACGCTTGAAAGGTGCGTCAGCAGCATCCTCTCACAGCAGGTTGACGGCCTTGAACTCATACTGGTTGACGACGGCTCCACCGACTCCAGCCCAGCCCTGTGCGACAGACTTTCCGGGGCCGATGACCGCGTCCGTGTGATTCACCGCGCCAACGGAGGCCTGAGCGCCGCCCGCAACACCGGAATCGATGCCGCCACAGGCACCTGGATAGCCTTTGCCGACAGCGACGACGAGTTTGCCCCCGATACCCTTTCCGCCAATCTTGAACTGGCCACCGATGACGTTGACCTGGTGGAGTTTCCGGTATCGGTCCACTACGGCGCACCAAATTCCTACGAACTTGATTTTGAGCCCCGTACGGTATCGGGCGATTCCGTATTCAAGCACTGGATAAAAAGCGGCGGATACACCCACTGCTACGCCTGGAACAAGATATACCGCTCCACCCTTTTTGAGGGTATCCGGTTCCCTGAGGGTGAGAACTATGAGGACGCTGCCGTATTTCCGTCCATAATACGCAAATGCCGCGCCGTAACTTATTCTGACCGTGGCCGTTACCTGTATTACAGTTCAGGCGGAGGCATAACCATGCAGTACCGCTTTACCAATCAGGAGCCGCTGTTCAGACACAACCTTGAACTGCTCAGGCAAATCTCTGAAAACGGGTTTGACAACGGGTCTTTGGGCAGGTTGTGGAACATATCCCTGAACCTGCTTGTGGACCTTGCCAGATGCAAGGATGCCGACAAGGATTATATCGCAGCCAATGCAGCAGTCCTGGCCTCATTAAAGCCCGCCGGCGCCAGACATTACGCAGGTTCCTTCAAGCAGGGAATCAAAGCCGTCCTGGGGCCCGCCGCCGCATGTAAGTTACTCAGTATAAGGAAATATAAATGAAACTGTCCGTAATCATACCCTACTGGAACCCTGACGGCAACGCCCAGACTGACGCGCTGCTGACAAGAGCCGTACGGTCTGCCCGTGACAGCCAGCCGTTTGAGATAATCGTGGTCAATGACGGCTCACCGTCCGACCCCGATCTGACATCCTTCCCTGAGGTAAAATACCTGCGTCGCGAACACGGAATGCTGGGCGCCACCCGCAATACCGGAATAGAGGCCGCCACAGGTGATGCAATCTCTTTCCTGGATGCCGATGACTACTACTATCCCGGCGCCCTGAAACCCTGCCTTGAGAAAATGGAGGCAAGCGGTGCCGACCTGCTTGGATTCGGCCACAGCATCACCGCAAATGCAGACGGCATTGACAGCGTCAGTACCTGCTGCGGCCCCTCATTTTCAGACCCCGTGACAGGCGATGAGTACATGCGCTCCAATAATCTCTTTGGCAGCGCCTGCCAGTATCTGATAAGCCGCAAGCTCATTGAAGACAACGCCTTACGCTTTAAGGAGGGTGTTTATATAGAGGATGAGGAGTTCACTCCAAGACTCTTGTTTTTCAGCAAAAAGTTCATCCGCACCGACTATCCCGTTTACGCCTATTACGTTCACTCAGGCACCATCATCACCACACAGACACAGCAGATGACGGAGCTCAAGGCAAAGCACATGATCGGTGCAATCGAGAGCCTCCAGACATTCTGTAACGAACAATCCGCCGAGCCTCATCAGGGACTCGACCGCAAGATAAAAACCATTGCCATAGACCATCTGCGCCGCACATTACGCCGCAAAGACTGGCGTGCTGCAATGCCCGCACAGATACAGGAACTCCAGCGGCTGGGACTCTTCCCCGTCCCGACCATCGGACTACCTTTTAAGTTCAGGATTTTCGGCCTCTTTTCACGCTGCCGTTTTGGGCGATATTTACTCCATTTAACTGAATCGCTTTACAAATGAAGATACTGCTCATAGGCGAATACAGCAACGTGCACAACACTCTGGCCAAGGGACTCCGTGAGCTTGGTCACAAGGTCACGGTTGCCAGCGACGGAGACAGCTGGAAAAATTACCCACGCGACATAGACCTCAAGCGCGAGTCCGGTCACCGCATGCAGTTCCTGTGGCGCCTCATCAAAGCCCTGCCCCGCATGCGAGGCTACGACGTAGTGCAGATAATCAACCCCATGTTCCTGGAGCTCAAGGCCGAGCGTATCCTTCCCGTCTACAAGTACCTGCGCCGCCACAACAAAAAAGTGGTAATGGGCGCCTACGGAATGGATTACTACTGGGTGAACGTCAACACGCAGATCCGTCCGCTCCGTTACAGCGACTTCAACATAGGCGATCAGGTAAGGACCGATACCCAGGCCCACCTCTACCGCACCGAATGGACCGGCACCCCCAAGCAGCACCTGAGCGAGTACATAGCCCATGACTGCGACGGAATCCCCGCCTGCCTCTACGAGTACTGGGCCACATACAATGAGGTTCCGGAGCTGCGCGGGAAGATGCGCTTCATCCCGCTCCCCATCGTGATGCCCGACATCTACCGCACCACCTATTTTGGCGGTCCGCTCAAACTCTTTGTGGGCATCAGCAAAGGCCGCTCAGTCTATAAGGGAACCGATATCATGCTCGACGCCGCCCAGACCCTCAAGGAGAAATACCCCGACAAACTGGATCTGCGCATAGCCGAGGGTATACCCTTTGACGAGTACCAGCGCATGATGGACGGCAGCGACGCCATCCTGGACCAACTTTACAGTTACACTCCCTCCATGAACTCCCTGCTGGCTATGTCCAAGGGAATCATCGTGATTGGCGGCGGCGAGCCTGAGAACTATGAGATTCTTGGTGAGACCCGGTTAAGACCTATCATCAACGTCCAGCCCAATTACCAGAGCGTCTATGATGAACTGGAGCAGCTGATACTCCACCCCGAGCGCATATCGGACCTTAAGAAACAGTCCGTAGAATACGTGCGCCGCCACCATGATTATCTCAAAGTGGCGGAGCAGTATATCAGTTTCTATCAGGAATTATAACTTGGGAGCGTGTTTCTTCTTGAACTTCCACCTTACGTCCGATATGTACCTGCGGAAGTAAGTCCCGTAGTCATACAGATACTTGAGTGACGGCAGCGAGAGGATGAGCAGTCCCAGTGCGATGTACCACTTGAATATCAGGAAATAAACCAATGACCAGATTATCAGTGCGGGAATGGCCAGCGCCAGACGCACGCCGTAACGGGCCGTGTTGTAGAATGCATCGTCCTTTACGCCGCGCAGGATATAGACTATCGGTATCCACTTGAGACAGCCCACCAGACCGCAGAAGAAATAGTACGGCGCACCAAGCAGAACAACCAGAGTCTTGAGCAGCAGTTTGAATGCTCCCGGCTCACGGGCAATCGAATAGACCGATATGCCGTTCTGGATACGCCACACACGCAGGGCATCGACCTTTGCAAAGAGGTCACGGGCCTTATCGGGTTCTTCTTCACGCAGTTTCAAGGCCTCGGCCACGGCGTATTTATCGACTGCCTGTATACGGAGCAGACCTTTCAGTTTCTTTCCGTCTCGCGATTCAATCTCGGCCAATGCCTTCTTGAAGTATTCGCGGTTATCGGCCTTGAGTTTGGTATACTCCCAGATGGCGTCGTAATCCTCATCGTCGGGGATGTATACGATCTCTTTGGCAAGCGCATCGGACAGTATGCTGCGCATCTGCAGCATTGCTACGGGAGCGGGCTCGTCACTGTGCTCCTGCAGGAACTCGTTGACGTTGATGGGCCTGCCGAACCTTACCAGCACCTTGCCGCGGAAACGGAAATAGTCGCTGTATTCTATGCCTATGGGCTGTATGTAAACCGGGCGGCCGTCTGATTTCTCTATGGCGTTCTCGGCTATGTGGAATATACCCTTGGAGAGCTTGAGCAGCGAATGCTTTGCCCTATGGGTTGCCTCGGGGAATATGATGAACGGAACGCCGTCCAGAATTACGCTGGTGGCCTGATCTATGCATTCGTTATTGTGCTTGACGGCATCAATTCCGTCACGGATGCGGTAGATGGGCATCACACGCAGGAAATAGAGCGCTTTCCTGGCCCAGTTCTTCTTGAATATATCGGCCCTGGCTACAAACACCTTTCGGATCTTGGTGGTGGGTAGCATCACCATGGGGTCCATCAGTGCGTTGGTGTGATTCGAGGCCCAGATTACAATGCTGCCTTCTTCCGGCAGGTTCTCAATCCCCTCCACCTGGTACTTACGGTATGAACTCCGTACTGACCAGTCCACAAAATGCCTCAAGAATGTATAGAACCAATCCGGGTCCTGTATGTGTTCTTTCATTTGTCTCTGTGCAAGAATTTTGACAGGCCTGTCGTATCAAAGGCCGAAAAGCGGAACGCCGTTCCAAGCAGCAGGCCCGATATGATATGCCATACGCCCCACCATGCAGTCACGAACACCATACCGCCCTTGGCAATCTCAGGCGGGAATATGCCGGTGTTGAACAGCAGGATAAGGCCCAATCCCGAATTCTGGATACCGGTCTCAAGGGTCACCGCGCGACGGTCCTTCACAGGAACCTTACCAATTGTAGACGCAGTGTAACCTATGCCGAAACCAACCAGATTGTGGATGAATACTATAATGAATATAAAACCTATATACTCTTTGAAAAGGATGATATTCTGCGATATCATCATGCCGGCCACGCTCAGGAAAACAGCGATAGACAGGTAGCGCATAATCTCCTTGAGTTTCTCGGCGGCCTTGGGTGCCAGTTTCACGGTGATGAAACCCAGCAGGACCGGAATACCTATTATTACTATAACCGTAAGAGCAATCTGCATGGGCGGAACCTGCAGAGTACGCAGCACCTCGCCTGCAGCCGCATCCATGTACTTGGTGTAGAGACCGCCCCAGATAGCGTAGTTTATCGGGGTGAATATGGGAGCGGCCAGGGTTGTGATTGTGCTCATAAGCACGGAAAGTTCGGCGTTGCCCTTACCGTAAGATGTCATGAAGTTTGATACCGCGCCACCGGGACATGAAGCCACCAGGATCATACCCATTGCCACCATCGGCGGAACAAAATTGTGGAACAGTACGCAGAGCAGGAATGTTACCAGAGGCAGTATTATCCATTGGCAGATAAGGCCGATGAACATGCCTCGCGGGCGGTTGAACACGCCCCTGAAGAACTGAGGCCTAAGGCCAAGAGCCACGCCGTACATGACTACGGCCATGAAAATCATCAGCAGCCAGTTACCTGTTCTGTTGAAGTTGATATTCAGCGCATCAAGCTGTTGAAGACTCTCGAACATTAGGTATTACTCCAGTCAAAAGTTTGGCAAATATAACAAATGTCCCACAATCCGCCAAAATCACGCGGAATGATTATAACTTTGTCTTCAGGAACATTTGACATGAAGATTCTCCTTATCGTAATAGGCAAGACAGACCAGAAATGGCTAATAGACGGCATCGGCCAGTACTCCGGTCGCCTGACCCATTTTGCCCAGTTCGAGATGCAGGTTATCCCCGACATCCGCAACACCAAGAACATGGATTCTCAGACTCAGAAGGTACGTGAAGGCGAGCAGATACTCAGTCTGCTGCAACCGTCCGATGATGTTTACCTGCTGGATGACAAGGGTAAGGAGATGACATCACCCGAGATGGCTCAGTGGCTTGAGAAGCGCATGGCCCAGTCCACCAAACGTCTGGTATTCATAATTGGCGGCCCCTACGGCTTCTCACCCGATGTCTACAGCCGCGTTCCCAGCCGTCTCTCTTTATCAAAGATGACCTTCTCCCACCAGATGGTAAGGCTAATCTTCGTAGAGCAGTTATACAGGGCATTCACAATACTGAATAATCTGCCTTACCACCATTCTTAAAACAGAATCTCGTAAGTATCGTATACTACTGATCTTGCGCCGAAACCTTCCTTCTGGAAGATGAGGCCCTCATTGAGGTAACCGCCGCCGTTTTCGGTCGATACGCCGAAATCAAAATAGGTGCGGTCCGCATAGACATCGGTAATAAGAGTGTGCAGCAGCATATCCAGAGCGCCGTTGTTCTTGCCGAACTCCGATGACGCCAGATACTGCGTATGCACCACATGCCCCATATCATAGATGAGCGCGCCCGCCACAACCTCGCTGCCGTTGCGGACAACGTGCAGTCTGATGCGGTCCGGGAATCGGCCCTGGAGCAGACGCAATTCGGCTACCGTATGCACGGGCTTCTTCTTGTGCTTGGCCATCAAAATGCCCGCCAGAATATTCCAGAACGCCTCCAGATCGGCCTCCATATTACCGGCATCGACCGTAAGACCCGCCTTCTGAGCCTTAATGAGGCCCGATTTGCGCGACTGCCGCATAGGGAGTTTGCGGTTCAGGTCTATGACCGATGACACTCCCCTCTCCTTGAGCGTGCCGCCGCTGCGGAACAGCGCATAGAGGTCCTCTTCGGCCGGGAGCGTGCTGTATATATAAGGAATAGGCTTGTAGAGCCAGCGGTGCGCGCCCAACTGGCGCTTCATCCAGTCAATGGCGCAACTGAACACCTCGAGCGCATCGACCGCAATCATCTCCTTGGGCACAATCAGGCCGCCGTAGGTCAGGCCGCCGTGTGACTGCACCGTACCCTCCTCTTCACGCCAGTTGGCCGGCAGCATGGCCAGCAACTTGCCGTGCTTATAGAACATGAGCGAGCAGTCGGTGAAACGGTCGCTGTGGTAGTCCATATAACCGCGGTCAAACAGGAACGTGCCGTTCTTGGAACTCTTTACGAAGTCATTCCACTCCTGCTTGTGACTGGCGTCGTATCTTACAATCTGGAGCTGCTCGGTCAGATATTCGCTGTAATTGTTGATGTAGCCCGATGCGTTATACGGGTGCGATGCAAACACCACGCAGACCGTTCCGGGTGCAAAATCACGCAGGTCACACCATACGCCCGGCGGGATCAGAATGCCCTTGAGGGGAGAATCCATCCTTACCGCAGCCTGGTGCGTACCGTCATCGACCATCATCGTGAATCCGCCCGATACGGGAACAACCACTTCGGCCGATTCGCTGTGCGAGTGACCTCCGCGCGTCTTGCCGTCGGGTACTCCGTAGATCCAGAATACGCGTTCTATCTGAAAAGGTATCTGATGCGCGCCCTCTGCGAACGCCAGTGCTCCGCGGTCATCGGCCGACTCCGGAAATTCTATAATTCTGCATCCGCGAGGGAGTTGCTCCATTTCTGCTTCTTTCATAATTATCGTAAAGATAACGGATTATTTTGGCTTATGTTGTTTTTTCAAAAATAATCGCTCTAAAACTTGCAGAACTCAAAACATCGCCTTACCTTTGTGCCCGCTAAAGGATTCCGAACCAACGGTTCCCAGGGAAGTTTGGGTGAGTGGCTGAAACCAGCAGTTTGCTAAACTGCCGTACGGGTAACCGTACCGGGGGTTCGAATCCCCCAGCTTCCGCCTCCTTTTGGCAGACATACATAACCGAATGGCGCTTTCATCTAACGGTTAGGATACAAGATTCTCAATCTTGGCATACGGGTTCGATTCCCGTAGGCGCTACAACGAAAAAGGTCCGATGATTCGGACCTTTTTTCGTTGCAGCGCCTAACACGACCTCTTTTTAGTTTGCTCCGCAAACGCGCTCATTCCATTCGCTCAGTGGCCCTCCGGGCCATCTCGCTCGCATACTCGCTTCGCCCCAATACTTTTGCACCTGCGTAATGCTCCGCCTCCCTGCGTGGTGCTTCGCCAAAGTGTCCCACAACCACCCGCGTCAGAGCGTATTCTCGTCACGGTTCGTGTGGGACATACCCTCTGGATGAGGGTGTGTCCCACGCTCAACGGCCCTGTGAGCTTTGTGGGGCCAATTGGCGTGGGACACTTTGGCGAACGCAAACAGCAAGGGACGGTTCCGTTGACGGAACCGTCCCTTTTTGTTCACCTCCAGAGGTCGTTGGTTTTGGCCTCCAGGTATTCGGGATACCAATCGGGGGCTGCTGCAAAGAGAGATTGTTTGGTTGGTTCTACTCTATCAAGTACTTTGGTTACGGCCTCCAGATCTTTGGCTTTGACGGCCTTATACAGAGCTATTCCAATATCTACCAGGTTTTTAAGAGGACCCTCTCCAAGCTGGTTGCGGCACATTGCGGTTCGGCCCTCGGAGTAGAAAGTGTATGAGTTTCCGTCCACCAATACAGCTTCGGGTATTCCACCCTTGAGTGTCTTGTTGCCGTTCTCATCGGTAAGCACCAATCTGCGGTATGGCATGAAAGTTGCGGTCTCGACTGCCACGCGGAACAGCGCGTCCAACTTACCGGCCAGTTCCTTGCTGACCTTAAGCGTATCGGATATTACCTTAACGTTTTCGCGTTTGTTGTACCAGATGTTCTTGCTTGCAGTGACGGCCACCAGATACGGCTGTCCGTTAATGCCGATGCACTTGACCGCGTACTCGGGATCGAACGACGGACGGTCCTCGAACGCCCACTGCACCCTTCGGCCGTATAAGTCTAACATATCCTCCACAATCGCGTGGTAACTGTCCGACTCCGGTATGCGATAAGAATAGGTCGGAGTCAGGTGCGCGGGTCCCGGATCGGGAAGCTCAATGTCGAAAAGACTCTCAATCCTTTCTCTAACTGATTCAAAATTCTGTGCCGATGCGCACAAGCAAAATGCAAACGCAGAGGCAAAAAGGATAATCTTTTTCATAACGGTTGTAATTAGAAATCTGTAATTAAGAATCCCCGAATGGTCCGATGTTAAGCCTGCCGCCATAAACATTATTGTTCGTTAAGATTCTGGGGCAAAAATAGGCCCACAATCCTAACAAACCTAAAAAAAATCGTTGCAAAACAGTACCATTGGGGACGGTCCCGTTTGGTATCGTTTTCAAAAACAGTACCAAACGGAACCGTCCCCAATGGTATCATTTTTTGCGGATGGCAAAAACGTAGATAAGGAGGACGATGTTCATCATCAGCGAGTAGAGGATTGCGGGGATTGCCATCACCTCGTCGTGGAAAATGAACGGGCTCGATGCAATCGCGATGGCCTGCGCGGCGTTCTGCATGCCCACCTCAATCACCACCGTTCGGCGCTGCTCCTTGCTGTTTTTGACCAGGCGCGAAAGCAGTGACGAGCAGGTGATTGCCACCAGAATCAGCGCGGTCACGCAAATGCCCAGCTGGCCTATGTTCTTAAGAATTGTCTCGTGATGCTGAATATAAAAAACGGTGATAAGCACCATCAGCAGCGGGAACGCCAGTTTGGAGAGCACCTTGTCTATTGCGGCCGATGCCTTAGGCCATGCGTAATGTATGCCGATGCCCAGCAGCACGGGCAGCAGCATAAGCAGCAGGTTCTGCTTGATGAGGTTGCCAACGGGAAGCGTAATGCCTACGCTCTCGCCTATCATCTGGGTGGCCCAGCTCATTATCACCGGAATTGTAAACAAAGTTATGATGCTGCTCAGCGCGGTCAATGTAACGGACAGCGCCACATCACCGTTAGCCAGCTTTGAGAACACGTTCGATGAACTTCCGCCCGGGCAGCATGCAATCAGGATGAGTCCGATAAAGAACACCGGGGTAAGTTTGAACACCCATGCCAGGCCCAGCGCAATCAGCGGGAGCAGGATAAGCTGTCCGAACAGCGCCACCACTATAGGCCAGGGATTTTTAAAAACCTTACCGAAATCCTCAAACTTAAGTGTAAGACCCAGGTCAAACATCAGCAGGGTCAGGATGGGAAGAACTATCCAAATTGTATTCATGTTAAGTCTGATTTTCGGGTCGCAAAGGTATAAAATATTAATTTTGCACTCAAATCCATTTTGAATGAAGATTGCATTAGTACAGAACAGTCCCGTTCAGGGAGACCCCGGAAGCAGCCTGGCAGATCTGGACCGTCTTATCGGACAGGGTTGCGGGGCCGATATCTACGTCCTGCCCGAGATGTTCGCAACCGGACAGTACATTGACCCGTCAAGCGTTGTGCAGACCATGGACGGACAGATTGTGGACTGGATGATCCAGAAGGCGTCATTCCTTAACGCTGCGGTCTGCGGCTCACTTCCCGTAAAAGAGGACGGCTGCACCTACAACCGCCTTATCTTTGCCAGGCCCGACGGCACCATAGATTTCTACAACAAGCACCACCTTTTCTCATACTCCGGCGAGGCCGAGAACTACACCCCGGGACAGGACAGGGTCGTGATAGAATTCCGCGGCCTGAGAATTCTGCTGCTGATATGCTACGACTTAAGATTCCCCATTTTCTCACGCAACCGTGACGACTACGACGCAGTCCTCTACCCCGCCAACTGGCCGGAGAAACGCATATTGGCATGGGATACACTGTTGCGTGCCCGCGCCATTGAGAACCAGTGCTTTGCCATCGGCGTAAACCGTTCAGGCAGTGACGATTTCGGATTCTATCCCGGTCACAGCGCCATCATCACCCCTTACGGTGAGACACTAATCCAGACCGATGCCCGGCCCCAGATGCTCAGTGCAGAACTGGACATGGAGCAACTGGCCCGTTTCCGCGCAAAATTCCCCGTACTCCAAGACGCTGACCTGCAATGAATTCAGATAACAACAACGAACTCTTCCCCATTGTCGATGAGGACGGAAAAGTATTAGGCAAGATCCTGCGCGGCCAGGCTCATGACGGCCGTAAAGTGCTTCACCCCGTGATACACCTGCATCTGTTCAACTCAAAGGGAGAACTCTACCTGCAGCGACGCCCCGACTGGAAACCCATACAGCCCGGCAAGTGGGACACCGCAGTGGGCGGGCATATCTCATACGGCGAGACAGTTGAGGAGGCATTCAAACGTGAGGTGATGGAGGAACTTGGCATAAGCGTCCCCAACCCCACCCCAATGGGCCATTACGTCTTTGAGAGCAATGTCGAGAAGGAGTTGGTCAACGTATTCAGGACCGTTTACGACGGACCTGTCAACCCTTCACAGGACGAACTTGCAGGAGGCCGGTTCTGGAGTATGGATGAAATAAAGGATGCCCTCGGAAAGGGCATCCTCACACCTAATTTCGAATCCGAGTTCAGAAGATTCTTTATTTGAAGCGGAACTCCAGAACAACAGGATTTTCGTCGTTCTGCTTTTTGAGTTCATCTAAGATCTGCTGTGCCAGAGGTGACATGGGCTGAGTGTCATCAACGGCCAGGTTTCCAAGATTCTCTATGATTGCAATCTGATGATTGCCGTTGGCGCCGGTAGGATCTATATCCATTGCCAGACCGGGAATGCGCAGATGCTGGTAAACCTTGGTATTCTTTCCCTTACGTACAAAATAGAGGTATCTGCTGGGAGAATTCAGTACTAGGTAAGGCCAGTTGTATGCCACCCTGAAACTGATGGTACCTTCATCGACCATAATATTGTATGTCTGATCTATAAAGGGATCTGATCTCCTGTACTCTGACATACGAATGGAGATGTCGTCATAAGTATCCATGGATACTGTATCCACTTCAAGCATATCCTCATAGAATTCAGGTACCGGTGCATCTCCAAGTTTGAAACGGTATAACTCAGTCAGTTTATTGTCATCAAATGTTACAATCGTATTTACAAGACCGGGAATACAGGTTGAGCGGTTCTTGGGATTGACATAGAAAAGTTCCGGCCAACCCAGATTCCTTCTTTTCAAGATGGATTCCTTGTACAAAACCGTTCCTTTTGTAAGGTCACGTTCATCCCTGTCAACAAGAATCAGGCTTTCTCTGGGCAACACCATTGTATCGCCGAGAAACACTTGCCTGTATTCGTCCATGTAATAACCGAAATACAGCATCTGATCTCCCATGTTCAGTACATTCTGAATCATGATATTGAGAGGCTGCTTGCCCAGGAACTCCATGGTCTTGGCATCGTATGTCACAAGATTGGAGTCATTCTCAATGTAAAGGCAGTTGTTTGCCGCATCATAACTGAAATCCTCAATGAAGTAATACTCGCCGGGGCCACGACCCAGTCTGTCAAGTACTGCAGTCAGTTTATAATTGTCAAAACGCAGCAGTTTGCGGCTGTTATTGGTTCTGGCAATCATCACGTCACCCCATGTCTTGATTCCGCCTATGCCGTCCAACGGGGCATCGGACTTAAGGGGATGGATCTTAAAGTCGTATGCAATCTCGGTAAGATCACCGAATTCCTCAATATCACTCTCAGTAATGTATTCAATTCCATCACCGGAATTGCAACCGGAAAGGACTGTCAGCAGTGACAGCGCACACAAAAACAAAGGATTCTTTCTCATTTACAAATCATTAACTGGTTTACACAACAAGGGACTATCTTAGTCTGCCCAAAGATAGAAAAGAATTATTACAAACAAGCAAACAAACTAATTATTTTAGTGAGCCGGTTGCGCGGAATTCGTCAAGCTTCTTGAAACAGTGCCGGTTTATTATCTCCTGGAGTTCGCGGTCAAAGTTGTGACGGATCTCAATTTCAGGGCCGAACATCAGGCACTCGCCGTTTTCCCGGGTATACGGATGCCACTCCGGAAGGCCCTCCACATTGGGATTTGCGGTGTGCGCAAAGTTAGCCCACGACTGCGCCATGCGGTCAGCCAGCCTCAGGTCTGATTCAGACGGATTTGGCAGATCCCTACCCGCCAGATGCAGCGTGTTGAAGCAGAAGTTCAACTCCGCTCCGTGGGCCGATACATGCGTGCCTGGCGATTTCCAGGTGAACATATAATTGTACACGGGAGCCTTCTTGGAGGCCGATGCGGCATCGGCCGTAATCAAGGTCTTGGCACGGAACAGGTTGTCAATCGATGGCAGGTCCTGCGGAATGTAGTCGGGCCAAGCCTTGGCAAGGGCGGCAGCGTAGGCATCGGTCTCATCACCGAATGTAGCGCGCACGGCATCCTTGGCCTGATCAAGAGTCATCTGGCGGTTGTACTGGCCGCGCTGCAACTCGTTGAAAGTGGTTCCTATAATCAGAGGAATATCGCTTGAAATTGATGCAAAATCAGGCTGGAATGGCTGCTGGAGCAGGACATCGCCATCCGGTACGGGGCCGAATCCCCACATGATGGGCGTGCCCGGAGTACGGACCAGACCCTTCGCTGACAGGGCGCGCTGACCGGCCTGATACAGACGGTCATAAGGCACATCCTTTATGCGGTCGGGCTCGCTGTGCGGAATACCCAGTTCATCAAGCACAGCCAGGCCAAGTTCCTCAGTCATCTGTTTGTTGTTTACGTTCAGGATGGTGCCGCTCATAACTATTGCCTTGTGGTACAAGCCTTGAGCCGATGGCATACACATAAGTGTTCCCACCTTTCCGCCACCGCCGGACTCACCGAATATGGTCACGTTGTCAGGGTCACCGCCAAACTTTGAGATGTTATCACGAACCCACTCCAAGGCCTTGACGGCATCCATCATACCCACGTTGCCTGAATACTTGTACTTGGGATCGCCGGTGGCCGACAGATCCAGAAAACCTATGATATTGAGACGGTGGTTTATACTCACCACAACCACATCCTTCTTTGCCAGTCCCATACCCGGATTCCAGGCGCTGGTTCCGCTGTCAAATCCGCCTCCGTGACACCAGAACATAACCGGTTTCTTGCCCTTGGTATCGGTAGTCCATACGTTAAGCACGCAGCAGTCCTCGGCGCTTCCGCGCTGAACCCTGCCGCTCTGAAGCGACTGAGGTCCCCACTCCGTGCAGTCCATAACGGTATCCCACTTGGCCACCGGAGCCGGCGGCATGCAGCGCTCGGCATGAGCATAGGGAATACCCTTGAACGCCATCGTCCCCTCCTCGTCAAATCCGCGAACCTTACCATTGGTAGTGTTTATTACGTACGGATCATTCTGGCAACTCGCCATTGCACAAACCACTGCCATCAGGGCAGCCAAGACAGTCCTTTTCATTTTTTACTGTAACTTTCTGTAATGAATGCGCTTGGGTTCCTGGTAGCCAAGCTGCTTTATTTTGTAGTCCTCATACTCAGAGTACGAGCCCTCATAGAAGACAACCTTGGAGTCACCCTCAAATGAGAGGATGTGGGTGCAGATGCGGTCCAGGAACCAGCGGTCGTGTGATACAACTACGGCGCAGCCTGCAAAATCATCAAGACCTTCCTCAAGGGCGCGCAGGGTGTTTACGTCGATATCGTTGGTAGGCTCGTCGAGCAGCAGCACATTGCCCTCCTCCTTGAGCGCCATAGCCAGCTGCAAGCGGTTTCGCTCACCACCTGAGAGCACGCCGCACTTCTTCTCCTGGTCAGCGCCGGTAAAGTTGAACCGGCCCAGATAAGCGCGGGCGTTAATGTCGCGACCACCCATGCGGATAATCTCGTTTCCGCCGCTAACTACCTGATAGACACTCTTTTCGGGGTCGATATCCTTATGCTGCTGGTCAACGTACGCAATCTTCACGGTCTCACCTATCTCAAACGATCCGGCATCGACCTTCTCCAAGCCCATGATCAGACGGAACAGAGTGGTCTTACCGGCACCGTTGGGGCCGATGACACCGACAATGCCGTTTGGCGGCAGCGAGAAGTTCAGGTCATCAAACAGCAGTTTGTCACCGAAGGCCTTAGCAACGTTATGGGCCTCGATGACCTTGTTGCCCAGACGCGGACCGTTGGGGATGAATATCTCCAGCTTCTCCTCCTTGGTCTTTACGTCCTCGTTCATGAGTTTGTCATAAGAGTTCAGACGGGCCTTACCCTTGGCCTGACGGGCCTTGGGAGCCATGCGTACCCACTCCAGCTCACGCTCCAGGGTCTTGCGGCGCTTTGAAGCCTGCTTCTCCTCAAGGGCCAGACGCTGTGACTTCTGCTCCAGCCAGCTTGAGTAGTTGCCCTTCCATGGAATACCCTCGCCGCGGTCCAGTTCCAGGATCCAGCCGGCCACATTATCCAGGAAGTATCGGTCGTGAGTTACGGCAATAACCGTACCTGCGTATTGATTGAGATGCTGCTCCAGCCACTGTATGCTCTCGGCATCCAGATGGTTGGTAGGCTCGTCCAGCAGCAGTATGTCGGGCTGCTGCAACAAAAGACGGCACAAAGCCACGCGGCGGCGCTCACCACCTGACAGGACACCTGTCTTCTGGTCCTCGGGCGGACAGCGCAGGGCGTCCATGGCCTGCTCCAGACGGTTGTCTATGTTCCAGGCATCGGTGGCATCGATCATATCCTGGAGTTCGGCCTGACGGGCCATCAGGGCATCCATCTTGTCCTGGTCCTCATAATACTCGGGGAGTTCGAACTTATGGTTTACCTCATCGTACTCCTTAAGGGTGTCATATATCTGCTGCACGCCCTCCATGACCACCTCCTTGACGGTCTTGTCAGGGTCCAGTTGCGGCTCCTGGGGCAGATAGCCCACACTGTATCCTGGGCTGAACACCACCTGGCCCTGGAAACTCTTCTCAATACCTGCAATTATCTTGAGCAGGGTTGATTTACCGCTACCGTTCAGACCGATGATTCCGATCTTGGCTCCGTAAAAGAAACTGAGGTATATGTCCTTGAGAACCTGCTTGTTGTTCTGAAACTGCTTGCTCACTCCCACCATGGAGAAGATGATTTTCTTGTCGTCTGCTGTTGTCTGTGCCATTTCTAATCTTATTACGAGAGCAAAGATAGCAAAAAGCCGCTATATTTGCAGAGTCACATATTCAAGCTTATGAGAAAACGTCTGTACACGATAGTTGAACAGGGCCGTGACAACGACTGGGTCAGCTACATTTATGATTTCGTCATTCTGGCCTCCATAACCTCCAGTATCATTCCTCTGATGTTCATTGAGACCTACCCCGTCTTTACAATCATTGAAGACGTGACCGTGGGACTCCTCATAATAGACTATCTGCTGCGTTGGATTGTGGCCGATTACATTGTGGGCCGCGGGAAATGGTCGTTCCTTATCTACCCCTTCACGGGTTGGGCAATCATTGATTTCCTTGCTATCCTACCGGGTCTGCGGATTCTGGGACAGGGCTTCAAGGTGCTCCGTATATCCCGCCTTCTCAGAATACTGAGACTCTTCAAGTTCATACGGTACTCCAATAACATCAAAATCCTGGGCAACGTGATCAAACGTGAAAAGCGGATCCTTCTCACAGTGCTTGGAATAGCCGTTTTCTACATATTCATATCGGCCCTGGTAATGTTCAACGCCGAGCCGCACATCAACCCCGAGACCGGACAGGAGACCTTTGCCAACTTCTTTGACGCACTCTACTGGGCCACTGTGACATTAACCACAGTCGGCTACGGAGATGTAACCCCCGTAACCGACATGGGACGATTCATAAGCATGGTTTCGTCACTCTTTGGAGTAGCAATCATCGCCCTCCCCAGCGGCGTAATCACAGCCGCCTACATAGAGGAACTCCGCGCCCAGAAAACCGAGGATTAAATCCTGGGTTTCTGTGCGATTGTGATAAACAGGGAGAGAATGTAGATCAGGGTGCCTATAACTGCGACGCTGAATACGGGCAGCAGGCCATGGGCAAAGAACGCGTTGGAGCCGTCATAATGATCGGGAATGCCCAGCCTCTGACAGCAGTCACAAAGTTGCACAAAGCCCAGAAGAATCCGGAACGCCACCAGCCCCATCGCGCATCGGCCCAGATTACGGACCCATAACTTGGCCTTGAACGCAGCAACGCAAATGCCGGCCAGCAGCAGAATCAGTATTATAGTGTACGGGAGCGCGATCGGAGCAAACAGCGACTCGCCGAACGACATGTAGTCAGTTCCCAACCTGTTTGAGCCATTGATCATCTCCATCATAGGATTAACTGCCATTGCAAACATAATAGTAAGAATTAAAGGTTAAACAATCAATTACTTGCGCGGACTCTGAATAGTACTGATAACGACCGATACCAGATAAACCAGAATGCCGTAAAGAGGTGCGATGAGCGCCACCTTGACACCGCCGCAGACAACGCCCATGGAGATATCGCCCGCCAGCATAATGTCCACAAACGCCTGGCAAAAGCCCGTGAACCAGCCCAGAAGACCAAGTGACAGACCCAGCAGACCCAGTTCACGCACCCATTTGGGAGCCTTCCACATTGCAATAAGTACGCCCACGAGCGCAAGAGTGATCAGCGTCATCCAACCAACGCTGCCCTCGACATACAACTTAAACAAACCGTTCATAAATTCAATTTTTAAAGGGTTGAACAAAAATTTCTGCTGCAATGTTACACCCAAAAACGGGCCGATGCAAATTTAAAACCCCTTGTAGGCCCATGTAAACCCACTGTAAAGGGTTTTGGCCCGTGTACAATGGGTTTCAAGCGACAAAAAACACTATCTTCGCGGAGACGATGAAACAGAAACTCATAATAACAGCGTATTGGATCCTGATGATCCTGCTCACAGCCCTCATGCTGTGCAGCCTGGACTACACATTCAAGGAGTCCTGCCTGCTGGCCACCCTGCTGCTGCCCGGCGGCATCATCATCAAATTCATGCTGCCCAGAATCCTGCTACAGCCGGTAAACACCCGTATCCGCGACCTTCTGCTGCTGTTTATCACCGCACTCATCATTGAGATTCTGCTCATTTTCATCGGCCACGGAATACTTTTCAGCCTCAAACACCCGTACTATTACGAACCTTATTTTGAGCCGATGGTCAGCAACATGATAGTCAACCCAGTATTCCTGACCCTGCTGCTCATACTCTTTTCGGGCGGTGACCACCTGCTTGACGGCTACCTGACCAAGCACCTCAAACAGGCTCCTAAGACCATCACGTTCACCAGCGACCGTAAGCCCGTGACCCTGCTCCAGGCCGATATCCTATACGTGGAAAGCAACGATACCGAGGTCTGGATTCATGCCGCCGACGGCCAGAAATACCGCAACAAGACTCCCATATCCCAGTGGGAAAACATGCTCGACATAGATTTTGTGCGCATTCACCGCTCTTTCCTGGTATCACGCGCCCAGATCATAAATTCCCAAGCCGATACCGTAACATTAAAAAATCAGGAAACTCTCCCAATTTCAAAGAAGTATCAGAATTTTGCTAACTTTGCGACTCTAACTGATAATTGAAAAAAGGATGAAACAGGTTAACCTACTTTTGTTTGCTACACTTTTTGCAGTCCTGGCAGGCTGCAACCAGGTACCACAGAATGATTCAGATCCCAGAGTATGGAACTCGCCGAATATTGAAAGCAGCGCGTTCACTTTAAAAAACGGAGGCTGGGACTTCATAATCCAGAAGGTATATTTCGGTGACGACGAGACAACCGTTTACATGAAGGTTAACGGCTATGAGGGCCGTTCTTACACTTTTGCCTCTGAGACCTCACTGAAGGCCGATGGCAAATCATACGCCATGAAATCAGTCGAGGGCATCACTCCGGGCCAGTACAAGCCCATGGGCAAGTCCAACACTGAATATCTGGTATTCCATTTTGAGCCTATGCCTCTGGATACCAAGTCGTTTGACCTGATAGAAAGCCAGAACCTTCCCGGAGCATTCAACCTGTTCGGAATACACAAGAACAGTCCCGATTCACCCGCGCTCATGAATACCAACTGGGTCAATGTCCGCACAGGTGACTGGACAATCAGTTTCATGAACGACTTTGTCATCTATGACTGCAAACTGTGGCAATACGAGACTTCACTGAAGGATAATGAAGTATCGGCCCAGACCCTTACAATAAGCAACGGCAGTGACAAGGCGGTGGTACAGATAGGTCAACTCAAGCACGGCAAACGTTCCATCAAGGTCCAATCTCCCAACGGCACCATCCAGTACAGTTGCGCATCGTTTGAGTCCAGGAACCTTCCGGATTATCCCCGCATAGAAAGACGCGTAAACGCGCTTGTGGATTACGGTTATGAGAACGCAGACCCGGTTACCGTAAGCGGTATGCTCATAGGCAACAACAGGAGCAACATGACCTTTACACTTGACGTCATAGATCCCATATCCGGCGAGAATTCCCAGGTTGCCGCCACTACCGATGAAAAGGGATACTTTACCGTTACATTCCCTCTCCCCAACACAGTGGTTACAGTTGCAAGAAGCAGGAACGGCGCTGCAGGATTCTCCATTCCCATTGAACCGGGCCGCACCTATTTCATCTATAGCGATGTCCTGAGCGGACGCGAATATGTAATGGGCTCAAAAGCCAGGATTCAGAATGAGTTCCTGACCCATTACGACGATTTCTATGCTGATTACGACAGGTTTGAGGAGAGTGAATACAGCACCGATATGGAAGCCTACCTGAACTACCTTATCGGTGAGCGCAACAAGCATTTCGCACATCTTGACAGCCTGCTGAAAGTGCATCCGTCAATATCGGACGGATATCTGGGAATGTCACGCGTGTATGCCACGACAGAGATGTACCGCATGATCGGTCAGTCACGTTTCCACAACAAGGATAACATGTACGAACTTCCGGCATTCATGACTGATTTTATCCGTAATGACCTCAAAGTAAATTCAATAGCCCCCTACTCGCTGTTCTACGAATTCAATTATTTTGTAGTCGACCTGGTACAGTCCCTCTATCAGACTCCTAAAAAATCCGTGAGAGTAGACATGACTGACATCATCAACTACGTAATTGAAAACAAGGTCTTTGAACTTACGGCCGATGAAACGGAACAGTTAAGGAATCTGGCCAGGATCAATGACATGGTTTCATCGGCAGTCCTTGCATGCGGAACTGACAATGACCGTATCAATGACACCATTGCCAAAATCCTGACCCCTCAAGTCCAGGCTGAGGTTGAGAAAGCAAACAAAACAGCCACTGAAAAAGGACTGATGGAGTATTTCAATGAGTATGCCCAGAAGATAGCATATGACAAGGAGTTCCACTATGTTGTCGATGCATTGGATTCGCTGGGATTTGAGAAGAGACTCAATGAAATCTTCCTTACACAATATCTGGTCAGGGAGATCACCTCATCACGTCATTCAGCCCCGGCTGCCATCATTGCCCAATTTGACAGCATAGTCACCTACAAGCCCTGCGTGGATGCCGTTCATGCACAGAATGAAAAGTATCTGGCTCTTGAGAACGTTGACCTGGCTTCACTGGGTAATGTGGTATCGAACCAGGAGATTGCCGCCATGTCTGACGGTGAGGCCATACTCCGCAAGATCACGGAGCCTTACCGCGGCAAGATTGTCTACATTGACGTATGGGGTTCATGGTGCCATCCATGTCTTGAGAACCTCAAGCACGCCGGTGAACTCAAGGAGGCGCTTAAGGATTTTGACATCGTCTATCTCTATCTGGCAAGCAGCACCACTGAAAATGCCTGGAAGGGTGTCATCAAGGAGTACAACCTGGCCGGCCCGGACTGCGTACACTACAATCTGCCCGGAAACCAGCAGGCTCTTGTAGAGCAGTTCCTCAAGGTTGAGGGCTACCCCACCTACCGTCTGCTGAACCGCAACGGAGCGCTTCTGGACGT
>JAZMZT010000250.1:0-5413 GCA_045586125.1 Bacteroidaceae bacterium
CCTCAATGCGCTCCAGGTCATCAATAACCTTATAGAGCTGCTTCTCGCATATCTGGGTACCGGTGGGCATCACACCCTGCAGAAAAGTCTTGCCTATGGCCTTCTCAATAAAACGGATCTT
Source organism: Bacteroidaceae bacterium (assembly GCA_045586125.1). Classification (GTDB taxonomy): domain Bacteria; phylum Bacteroidota; class Bacteroidia; order Bacteroidales; family Bacteroidaceae; genus Colenecus. The sequence continues at coordinate 122 of JAZMZT010000250.1, forward strand.
ACCCTTCTCACGCAGGTTGACAATAGATATTGAAACGCCCTTCTTGCCCGCACGACCGGTACGGCCGCTACGATGGGTGTAGTTCTCAATGTCATCGGGCAGACCAAAGTTTATTACGTGAGTCAGGTTGTCCACATCCAGTCCTCGAGCGGCCACATCGGTAGCAACCAGCAACTGCAGCTGACGCTTGCGGAACTTATTCATGGTAAGGTCACGCTGTGCCTGCGAAAGGTCTCCGTGCAGCGAGTCGGCATTGTAGCCGTCCTGCATCAGCTTGTCGGCAATCTCCTGCGTCTCTAAGCGGGTACGGCAGAAAATGATTGCGTATATGGACGGGTAATAATCGACAATGCGCTTAAGAGCCAGGTACTTGTCCTTGGCGTGAACCATATAATATACATGCTCCACATTCTCGGCTCCCTCATTACGTGTGCCGATAACAATCTCGCGGGCATTATTGAGGTACTTCTGCGATATGGCCTGAATCTCCTTGCTCATGGTGGCCGAGAACATAAGCATCTTACGCTCTGCGGGGACCGATGAGAGTATCTTTTCAAGGTCCTCAGAGAAACCCATGTTGAGCATCTCATCGGCCTCATCAAGGATAACGGTGCGGATGGTATCCAGTTTGACAACGCCGCGCTCCATAAGGTCAATCAGACGGCCCGGAGTGGCCACAATCACATGTGCGCCGCGCTTGAAATTGCGTATCTGGTTCTCTATCGATGAGCCGCCGTACATAGGGATAACGTGCAACCCCTCTATGTAATGTGAGAAATCGGCCAGGTCACTGGCTATCTGCACGCAGAGCTCGCGTGTAGGGCTCAGTATAAGGAACTGGGCATCCTTACTGTCTACATCAGTCTGCTGGATTACAGGGATACCGTATGCGGCTGTCTTGCCGGTACCGGTCTGGGCCAAAGCCACCACATCACCGCTGCCCTCCTCCAGCAGGTACGGTATAACCGCCTCCTGAACGGGCATGGGGTTCTCAAATCCTAACTCTTCAATTGCCTTGAGTATCGGACCTGATACCCCTAGCTGGCGGAATGTACTCATCAAAAAAATCAGTTAAGTGTAACGCTCTGCTCGCCAATCATGACTCCGTCAACGAACAGATATGCAGTGTATGTGCCGGCACTCAGGAATTCGGCCACGTCAACATACATGGTCACCTCCTGCTGCTCACCGGTGTATTCTATTATCTTCTTCTCAGAGCACTCCAGAACAACGTTCTCATACTTGCAGGTATAACCCATATCCTTTCCCAGAACCTCCTCGTTGGGTTTGACAATGCGCAGATAAACGGTCTTCTCGCCTGTCTGGACGGTAATGTTCTTGACAATGGTAAAGTTGACAACGAACTGGGTTACGTTCTTGGACTTTTTCTCATCCTTGCCGCGTTTATTATGTCCCACTACCGTTATGGCAGCCGCATCCAACTGTGATGCCAGGGCAACCTTCTCCTCGGCCTTCTCCTTATCGACGGTAAGTTGCTGTACAACCTTGGTCTGCTCCTGGTACTGCTGACGTACGCGGGTGTTCTCCTTGGCCAGCTGCTTGTTAATCTGGTCAAGAGAGTCTATCTGCATGACGTAAGTACGCATAACCGCACGTACGGTGGTAAGCTCCTTCTTGAGTCGGGTGATCTCGGCTGCATTGGTAGCCTTGGTCTGACGCAGTTCCTCCAGAAGTTGCTGGGTGCGCTGCTTCTCACGGTCCAACTGACGTATCAGGGAGTCATTGGAGATATGCACCTTCATCTCATCGTACTGGACGGCGAATCCGGAGTACTCATTCTCCATCTCCTCCTTCTCAATCTCAAAGAGTTGGGTCATCTCCTCAATCTCACGGCCCTTGCTCTGGCTGTCGATGAACAGATACACTGCAGCGCCTGCAAGCAGGACGGCAACGATGATTGTTATTATCAGTCCGGTCTTACCCGATTTCTTTTCTTCTTCCATTATTTCTTAAGAGCTGCAATGCTCTCCTTTAATGTTGCAATCTTCTGAGTGGCATCGGCCTGTTTCTTACGCTCGTTCTCAACGACGGCAGCAGGTGCGTGTGCCACAAAGTTCTCATTTGAAAGCTTGGCGTTGACACCCTTCAGGAATCCCTCCAGATGCTCCAGCTCAGCCTCCATCTTCTTAAGCTCAGCCTCAACGTCAATCAGGCCGCCCAGACGTACAGCGTACTCCTGAGTTCCAACCATGAATGCGGCTGTGCCCTCGCTCTTGGCAGCAACTACAACAATCTCCTCAAGTCCGGCCATCTTAAGAACCACGCTGTCAAGGGCTGAAAGCGGGTTGGAGCCCACAGCCTCAACAGTAAGCGGCTCACGGGGGCCGATGTTCTTGGCCTTGCGTACCGAGCGGACCTCGGTTACAATCTGCTTGGCATCCTCAAACTGAGCAAGCAGTTTGGCATCGGCCTTACCCTTAACCAGGCTGGTGATGCTCTGGTTCATGATGCTCTCACCATCCTTGCGCTCGCGTACTGCGTGCCAGAGTTCCTCGGTGATGAACGGCATGAAGGGATGCAGCAGCATGAGAAGTTGCTCAAACATATCCAGTGTGGCAGCATATGTCTTGCTGTCTATGGGCTGTCCGTAAACAGGCTTGATGATCTCCAGATACCAGCTTGCAAACTCATCCCAGAACAGTTTGTAAACTGACATCAGAGCCTCACTGATACGGTACTTTGACATCAGGTCATCCATCTCGGCAGCGGTGCTGCTCAGTTTGCTGCGGAACCAGTCAACAGCCAGTTTTGAACTTTGGGGCTGCTCTATATCGGCAACGGTCCAGGTCTGTGTCAGACGGAACGCATTCCAGATCTTGTTGTTGAAGTTACGGCCCTGCTCGCAAATAGCCTCATCAAACGGTATGTCGTTTCCTGCAGGTGCAGAGAGCATCAGACCCATACGTACGCCGTCGGCGCCGTACTTCTCAATAAGGCCGATGGGATCAGGTGAGTTACCCAGTGACTTACTCATCTTGCGGCCCAGCTTGTCACGCATGCTCCCGGTAAAGTAAACGTTGCGGAAAGGCATATCGTGACGATACTCATAACCTGACATGATCATACGGGCAACCCAGAAGAATATGATATCCGGACCGGTTACCAGATCGTTTGTGGGATAGTAGTACTTTATCTCCTCGTTATCCGGGTTGTTGATGCCGTCAAACAGGCTGATAGGCCAGAGCCATGAGCTGAACCATGTATCCAGCACATCCTCATCCTGACGCAGATCAGCAGCGGTAAGGGTGTTGTCACCGCTCTTGGCGCGTGCCAGCTCGACAGCCTTATCGATTGTCTCGGCAACTACAAAACCGCCCTTGGGCATGAAGTAAGCCGGGATGCGGTGACCCCACCAGAGCTGACGGCTTATGCACCAGTCCTTGATGTTCTCTAACCAGTTGCGGTATGTGTTCTTGTACTTGGGCGGATAGAACTTGAGTTCATCGTTCATTACGGGAGGCAGAGCCATATCGGCAAAGTGCTGCATCTTGAGGAACCACTGCATTGAGAGCTTGGGCTCAATCACAGTATCCGGATTGCGCTCGCTGTAACCCACCTTGTTGGTGTAATCCTCCATCTTCTCCAGCAGACCGGCAGCTTCCAGGTCTATGGCAATCTGCTTCTTTACGGCAAAACGGTCCATGCCGATGTAAAGGCCGGCCTTCTCGCTCAGTGTACCGTTGTCATTGAAGATATCGATGGTCTCCAGGTTGTACTTCTCACCCAGCATATAGTCATTGACATCATGAGCGGGGGTAACCTTCAAGCAACCGGTACCGAACTCAATGTCAACATAATCATCCTCAATTACAGGTATCACGCGGTTTACCAGAGGTACAATCACCTTGTGGCCCTTCAACCAACCGTTCTTGGGATCGGCCGGGTTGATGCACATCGCGGTATCACCCATAATGGTCTCGGGACGTGTGGTGGCAACCACTGCGTAGTAGCCCTTGGCATCCTTGTGAACTACCTCACCCTCGGCACCGGTGGTCTTTACAGGGTTCTCGGCGGCATCGGCCACGTAGTATTTCAGGTAGTACAGCTTGCTGTGCTCCTCCTTGTAAACCACCTCCTCATCACTCAGAGCGGTCTGAGCCTTGGGATCCCAGTTTACCATACGTACGCCGCGGTAGATAAGGCCCTTGTTGTACAGGTCCACGAACACCTTGATTACGCTCTCTGAGCGCAGGTCATCCATGGTGAATGCGGTGCGGTCCCAGTCACAGCTGCAGCCCAGACGGCGCAACTGCTTCAGGATAATACCTCCGTGCTCCTCTTTCCACTCCCATGCGTGCTTAAGGAACTCCTCACGGGTAAGGTCTGTCTTCTTGATTCCCTGTGCGGCAAGCTTGCCCACAACCTTGGCCTCGGTAGCGATTGATGCATGGTCGGTTCCGGGTACCCACAGAGCGTTCTTACCCATCATGCGGGCACGACGCACCAGGATATCCTGGATAGTGTTGTTAAGCATATGACCCATGTGCAGCACACCGGTCACGTTTGGTGGCGGAATGACTATAGTGTAAGGCTCACGGCCATCGGGCTCTGAGTGAAAAAACTTGCCATCCTCCCAGTACTTGTACCACTTTCCCTCCACATCGGCAGGGTTGTATTTGCTTGCTAATTCCATAGAATAAATACCTGTCTAACAAAATTGGCGACAAAGGTACTGATTTAATGTGTAATTTTGCGCTAAAATATAATAATATGCATACACGCGAAGAGAAGATGCAGGCATTCGGCCGCCTGCTGGACATAATGGATGAACTCAGGGAGAAGTGTCCTTGGGACAGCGTTCAGACCAATGACTCACTGCGCCAGAATACGATCGAGGAGGTTTACGAGCTCTGCGATGCCATAATGAAAGACAGCAAGGCCGATATCTGCAAGGAGTTGGGTGATGTCCTGCTGCACGTGGTGTTCTACGCCAAGATTGGCAGCGAGACCGGCGATTACGATATCAAGGACGTTTGCGACAAACTGTGTGACAAACTTATTTACCGCCATCCGCATATTTACGGTACAACCAATGTGAACGGCGCAGATCAGGTACTGCAGAACTGGGAGCAACTCAAGCTCAAGGAGAAAGGCGGCAACAAACGTGTGCTGGCCGGTGTCCCTGATGCACTGCCATCCACAATCAAAGCTTTCCGCATCCAGGAGAAAGCGGCTCATGTAGGTTTTGACTGGGATACTCCCGAGGGCGCTCTTGACAAGGTTAAGGAGGAGTATGCCGAACTCAAGCAGGAGATATCGGCCCACGACAAG
>JAZMZT010000251.1:0-6729 GCA_045586125.1 Bacteroidaceae bacterium
CCTCGTAGACATCACCGTTGGCATGATCCGTACGTCCGGTTCCATAGGGTTTGCGCAGCCTCATCTGTCCTGTATAGACGGATCCGTCACTGAGCACAAGACGGTTCTTGATGCTGTCCTGACGTGCCATGGCAGGAAGAGAGACCAGAAGGAGTATCAGGAAAAGTATGTCAGTTCTATGCTTCATATTGAATGTTCCTTCAGAAATACCTCGGCGGCAGCCAAATCATCGGGGGTATCAATGCCGATGGTCTCGACATCGGTCACTCCCACTTTTATGCGGTAGCCGGCGGAAAGCCATCGGAGTTGCTCCAGACTCTCGGCCTTTTCAAGCGGAGCCTGCGCAAGTTCAGTCACGGCCTTGAGCACATCGGCCTTGAACGCATATAGGCCGATATGTTTGTAATAGGTGTGACGTGCGGGCCACTCCTCCTGGGGAATGCCTCTCAGATACGGTATGACGCTGCGGCTGAAATAGAGCGCGTTCCAGTTGTCATCGACCACAACCTTGGGGCTGTTGGGATTGGCAACCTTGTCAAACGGGGTATCGGGTGTGAAAGGCTTTACAAGCGTGGCTATATCGGTCTCTGGGCTGTTGAACAGATCCTTTATTGTCTGCAACTGCGAGGGTTGGATAAACGGCTCGTCACCCTGGATGTTCACAACCACATCGGCCTTTACGCCGCATTTGCAGAACGCCTCAAAACAGCGGTCCGTTCCGCTCTTATGGTCGCTGCGGGTCATCACCGGAGTGAAACCGCCCTCTTTTACGACATTGAATATACGCTCGTCATCAGTTGCCACGAACACGTGGTCAAACACTTTTTTTGCCTGCTCGCAGACGCGGATGATGACCGGTTTGCCTCCCAGTACCGCCAGCGGTTTGGCAGGAAAGCGCGTTGAAGCGTAGCGTGCAGGTATGATTGCTGCGAATTCCATCAGAAAGATTCTATTGAGTAGTTGTCTATTGGTTCACCCTCGGTGTTATCGAATCCGGCACACGGATCATAATCCTCAGGTATATCGAATTTGGTACTCGGCAGATAACCGAATACGGTTGAATCGGCATAAACCTTATCCATGAACATTCCGAATACAGGAAGTGCGGCATGCGCACCCTGGCCGTGGTCCATATCATCAAAGTGGATGTCGCGGTCCTCGCCTCCTACCCAGCATCCGGCAACAAGGTCAGGCGTGTATCCCATGAACCATGCATCGGAATGGTTATCGGTGGTACCGGTCTTTCCGGCACAAGGCACCTTGCAGAATGTGGGGAACAGACGTGAACTGCGCAAACGAGTTCCGGTACCCTCCTCTACTACGGCACGCATCATGTCAATCATCTTGAACGATGACTCCTCGCTGATAACCTCATCGCTGTGGGGTGTGAAGCGGGCCAGCACGTTACCTTCAGAATCCTCGATGCGTGTGACGTAAAGGGGATTGGTGCGTATGCCGTGGTTAACGAAAACGGTGTATGCGCTGACCATCTCCTTGACCGATACGTCACAGGTACCCAGACAGAGTGACAGGACAGGTTCGATGGCCTGATTGCGCAGACCGAACTCATGCAGAAGGTTCACGAAAGCGTACGGACTCAACTGTGACATGAGCCATGCAGTCACGTTGTTGTTGGAACGTGAAAGGCCCCACTTGAGTGTTACAAGCTGTCCGAGCATGGACTTTCCGTCATCCTTGGGCTGCCATATCTGACCTGACTCAGTCAATATAGTCTGTGTCTCGTTTACACACTGGTCACAGGGTGAGAAACCGCTCTCCATAGCCAATGAATAAAGGTACGGTTTCATTGTCGAGCCCACCTGGCGGCGTCCCATGTTGACCATATCATACTGGAAAGCACGGTAATCGGGGCCGCCTACGTAAGCCCTTACGAATCCGGTCCTTGGCTCCATGCACATAAACCCTGTTCGCAGGAAGAATTTCATGTATCGGAGTGAGTCCATCGGAGTCAGCACGGTATCGATGTAACCGTCATATGAGAATACCGACATCTGGCAGGGAGTATTGAACACCTTGCGTATGGAATCCTCCGAGAGGCCTTTGGAATTCAAGCCGCGGTAGCGGTCGGTATCCCTCATGGCGCGATCCATGATACGCTTGACCTCATCGGCCGACAGTTTATTGGTGAACGGAGCGGTCTTAAGTCCGCGCTTGGCAGCAAAGAAGTCAGGCTGCAGATAACCCTGCAATTGGGCTGCTACAGCCTCCTCGGCATACTGCTGCATGCGGGAGTCAATGGTCACGTAAACCTTGAGACCGTCAGAATAAAGATTGTAGGGCTCACCGTTCTGGTTGAGATTCTTGTTGCACCAGCCGAACAGCGGATCCATCTCCCAGTCAATGGAGTCCTCATAGAACTGCTGCATCTGCCAGCCGCGGTAATTCTCACGGACCGGTTTCTGCTTTCTCATGACTGAACGCAGATACTCGCGGAAATATGTGGCCTGACCCAATTTCTGGTCAACCTCATGGAAATCCAGTACAATATCGGTAGCCTGAAGGGAGTCTCTCTGAGCCTCTGTCAGGAAACCGGCCTTCTCCATCTGGGAGAGCACCACATTTCGGCGTTCAAGAGAGCGTTTGGGATGTGATTTAGGATTGTAGAGTGATGAATTCTTGCACATACCCACCAGAGTGGCTGCCTCTTCAACATTCAGTTCTGAAGGCAGCTTTCCGAAATAGACACGTGCAGCCGAATGGATACCTACTGCATGATGCACGAAATCATACTTGTTCAGGTAAAGCGTCATTATCTCCTCCTTGGTGTAATAACGCTCCAGTTTAACTGCCACCACCCACTCTATAGGTTTCTGGAAAGCACGCTGAACCGAACCACGGGCCGGATGCTCCGTATAAAGCTGCTTGGCCAGCTGCTGTGTAAGGGTACTGCCTCCACCGGCGCTGCGCTGACGCAGTATGACACGTTTCACTATTGCTCTGACCAGTGCCTTGAGGTCAATGCCGGAGTGTTCCTGGAAACGGACATCCTCAGTTGCCACGAGAGCCTGGACCAGATACGGTGAAAGCTCATCAAAATCCACCCATACGCGGTTATCGGACGAATAACTGAAAGTGCCCAGGGTGACACCGTCGGCCGATATGATCTGGGTAGCGAACTTGTCTATAGGACTTTCCAGGTCTTCAACCGACGGAGCGTCGCCGATGGACCCGTTACTGATGCCTCTGAAAACGAAATATACTGTAAGAATTCCGGCCGTGAATGCAAGCCACAATCCCAGGATTATACGCTTTACTGTCTTACTCATCACTTTATACTGAAACACACAAAAATAGCACAAAAACCCCATATCAAAAATACTCTCCGGGCAAAATTTGGCATTTTATGGAAAGTTATGAACACAACCTCCCATAGTTGGTATTTTCTTAGTAATTTTGTACTCCCGAACAAACTATAATCAAATGGACCAAACAGGCAGAAGTCTGATTTCGCTCGAAGGGCTTGACAGGGAAGACATTCTCTGGCTTCTGGGCCACGCGGCAAAATTTGAAGCCAGCCCCAACAGCAAGATCCTTGACGGGAAAATCGTAGCTACACTCTTCTTTGAGCCGTCCACCAGGACAAGGCTGAGTTTTGAAACCGCAGTAAACCGTTTGGGCGGTCGCGTAATAGGTTTCTCCGACGCCGCAACCACCAGTTCGTCAAAAGGCGAGACTCTTAAGGACACAATCATGATGGTCAGCAATTACGCAGACCTTATCATCATGCGTCACTATCTGGAGGGTGCAGCCCGTTATGCAAGCGAAGTATCACCGGTACCTATCATAAACGCCGGCGACGGAGCCAACCAGCACCCTTCGCAGACCATGCTTGACCTCTACTCAATGCTCAAGACCCAGGGACGTCTGGACGACCTGCACATACACCTGGTTGGTGACCTCAAGTACGGCCGTACGGTCCACTCCATGCTCACAGCAATGAGATTCTTCAACCCCACCTTCCATTTCATCTCTCCCGATGAACTGAAGATGCCCGAGGAATACAAGGAATACTGCCGTAACAACGGCATAAAGTTTGAAGAACATACCCGTTTTGACGAGGAGACAATAGCCGATGCCGATATACTTTATATGACACGTGTCCAGCGCGAGCGTTTCACGGACCTCATGGAGTATGAGCGCGTCAAGGATATGTTCATCCTTAAGAACGACATGCTCCGTTCAGCCAAGGAGAACCTCAAGATACTCCACCCGCTTCCACGCGTCAACGAGATTGCCCAGGATGTCGATGCAAATCCCCACGCATACTATTTCCAGCAGGCCAAGAACGGTCTGTACGTACGCGAGGCCCTGATCTGCAATGCACTTAACCTTCTAAAATGACAGATATGGAAAAGACAGGAAAATCAGAATTGCTGGTAGCGGCACTTGAGAACGGAACTGTTATAGACCATATTCCGTCAGACAAGGTTTTTGACGTAGTCAACCTTCTGGGTCTCACAAACATAGACACCCCCATCACCATAGGCTCCAACCTGAGCAGCCGCAAGATGGGCAGCAAGGGAATCATCAAGATTGCCGACAGATACTTCTCGGAAGAGGAGTGCAGCAAACTGTCTGTTATTGCACCCAATATCGTACTCAACATCATTCGTGACTACGAGGTGATTGAGAAGAAAAAGATAGCAATGCCCGACCAGATTCGCGGCATAGTGAAATGCGGCAACCCCAAGTGCATAACCAACCACGAGCCCATGCAGACGGTTTTTGACGTGGTTGACAAGGAGAACGGAACACTGCGCTGCAGATACTGCAACAAGGATATACATAAAGGCGAGATAAAACTCCTTTGAGATAATGAAATTGCGTTTACTGACATTCATTACGGCATCAGTCCTGTTTACCACTGCCCATGCGCAGTTCCTGAGCAGGAATTCACTGCCCGCTTTCTCCTCCAGCTGGGGAGCCAAGGTGGGATTTGCCGCCAATGCCACATATGTCACTGACGCCTTCATGAACGGACACAAACTGACAGAATACACGCAGGACACCCAGGTGGGCAATTTCGCAACCTTCATTCTCAGACTGAATTCCCGTACGGTATTCCTTCAGACCGGAATAGGAATGAGTTTCACAAAATCGTGCTTCTACCTGGATACAAACAGTTGGGATCCTGATGCCGAATCCAAGAACGAGATCTCATGCGCCTACCAGTTCAAGTCACTGACCCTGCCCCTGCAGATGGGCTACCACATTGTGAACAGCCCTCCCTACTGCATGTCGGCCTATACGGGTCCGAGATTCCGTTATACACCTGACAAACTCTATGAAGTCCAGTACTCAAACCTGGAACCATACCAGATAACCGACTCCCCCATTGAACTCATCATGGGATGGACCGTGGGATTGAGCGTAAGAATAGGAAGACAGCTTCTGGATTTTGAGTATGAGGCAACCATCAATACAGTATCCGGGCCTATAATAGATCTGAACGGCATAGACCCCGCACCTGATTTCAGGCTAAACAGAAGACTGGGCATGATGTCTTTCTCATACGGAATAATGTTCTAGAAAAAAGAGAAAACCAACACTATAAAAAAATGAAAAGAGATCAAGAGATTTTTGACATCATTGAGCGCGAACATCAGCGCCAGGCTAAAGGCATCGAACTTATTGCCTCAGAAAACTTTGTAAGCGACCAGGTTATGCAGGCCATGGGTTCTTGCCTGACCAACAAGTACGCCGAGGGTTACCCCGGTAAGCGTTACTATGGCGGTTGCGAGGTTGTTGACGAGGCCGAGAACCTGGCTATTGCACGCATCAAGAAGTTGTTCGGCGCCGAGTACGCAAACGTACAGCCCCACTCAGGCGCCCAGGCTAACGCAGCAGTTCTTCAGGCAGTCCTCATGCCGGGTGAAACTTTCATGGGACTTAACCTGGCACACGGCGGTCACCTTTCACACGGTTCAGCCGTCAACTCATCAGGTATCCTCTATCACGCTGTAGGTTATGACCTGAATCCCGAGACCGGTCGCGTAGACTACGACAAGATGGAGCAGCTGGCACTTGAGGTTAAGCCCAAGCTGATCATCGGTGGCGGTTCAGCATACTCACGCGAGTGGGATTACGCCCGTATGCGCAAGATCGCCGATGAGGTTGGAGCTCTCCTTATGATCGATATGGCTCACCCCGCTGGTCTCATCGCAGCAGGCCTTCTTGAGAACCCCGTAAAGTACGCTCACATCATTACCTCTACCACCCACAAGACACTGCGCGGCCCCCGCGGCGGTATCATCCTGCTGGGTAAGGACTTTGAGGATCCCCGCGGCCGCAAGACCCCCAAGGGCGAGACAAAGATGATGTCACAGCTCATTGACTCAGCCGTATTCCCCGGCACACAGGGCGGTCCTCTGGAGCACGTAATCGCAGCCAAGGCTGTAGCATTCGGCGAGGCTCTGCAGCCCGAGTTCAAGGAGTATCAGATCCAGGTTCAGAAGAACGCCAGGAAACTGGCCGAGGAACTCACCAAGCGCGGCTTCACCATCGTTTCAGGCGGTACAGACAACCACAGCATGCTGGTTGACCTTCGCTCCAAGTATCCCGATCTGACCGGAAAGGTTGCAGAGAAGGCTCTTGTTGCTGACGATATCACCGCAAACAAGAACATGGTTCCGTTTGACTCACGCAGCGCATTCCAGACTTCAGGTCTGCGTTTTGGTACTCCCGCAATCACTACCCGTGGTGCAAAGG
>JAZMZT010000252.1:0-29983 GCA_045586125.1 Bacteroidaceae bacterium
AAGTTAAGCCCGTTCACGCCGATGGTACTGCGCAAGTGGGAGAGTAGGTAGCCGCCGTCTTTTCGAGAATCACTTCAGTTTCTATAAGCTGAAGTGATTCTTTTTTTGTTTCTGCTTCCTATATGATTATATTTGTAGGGAAATTTTATAGAAAGGTTATGAGGAGAATTGGTTTTGTTTTCTGGTTGGCTTTGGGTTTTGTTCTGGTGGCTGGATGTTCTAAGGATAAGGATATTCCGGTTTCGGGAGTTTCTTTGTCGGTATCGGAGTTTACGATGAAGGTGGGACAGGATACTCTGCTTGTTGCCACTGTGAGCCCAAATAAAGCCACTGACGCCTCTGTTATATGGTATTCCGATAATCCTAAGGTCGCAAGCGTAGAAAACGGCCTGGTGAGCGCTAAATCGTGCGGAAAGGCTCTTATAACCGTTGAAACCGTTGAAGGCGAGTTTACCGCCTTCTGTACGGTCACTGTAATTCCCTATCGTATTCCCGTCAATTCAATCTCTTTAGACCGCGATACAATACAGCTGGTAATCGGTAAGTCCGATACGCTCCATGTCACTTTGCTGCCTGATGATGCTACTGACAAGGATGTTACCTGGGCAAGCTCTGATACAAGAGTAGTTACGGTCAATCAAGGCGTGCTTTCAGCTGTCGGTTTAGGCCAGGCTGTAGTAACAGCCGCTGTAACCGATTCAGGTATGATAGCCGAATGTTTTATTTCGGTAGTGGAGCCGTTTATTCAGGTTGTACATATGAATGCTGAGCGTCTGCCCGATATACTGAATGCCCGTGCAGATCATATACTGTTCGTGGCCGGCGGTCAGTTGGTAGCAGCCGGAGGTCACACAAGGGGATTCTCCAGAACCAATACAGCCGAGTATTATGCTGACGGCGAGTGGCATCCCGTTACTATGAACTATACTCATGATATGGCCTTCTCAGTGATCCTGAATGACGGCCGTATGATGCTGGGTGGCGGATGCAGCTCTGATATGGGTGTCGGTCAGTCTTCAATGGTGGAAATATATGACCCGGCAAGCCACAGTTTCAGTGTTGCTGCATCCATGAATTATTCACGTACTCTGTCACATGCCGTTGAGCTGGCCGATGGCGACGTGCTTGTATCGGGCAACTGGTATGCTCAGGATAAGAAAGAACTGTACTCGGCTGCTGACAGTGCTTTCATCGACAAGGGTACGGGATCAGCGCAGTGCAACAGCCCCTATGTGTTACGCTCGGCTGCCAATGATGCCATTGTATTCGGCTCAGTAGACAACTATGGTGATGCTATAGCACTTAAAGTGGACAGACTGAGCGGCGGTTCAATCAATGTGGATTTGTTCAATGAATGGACACCTTACGGAGCGCCTGTAAACTGGCGTGCCAAGGATTGTGCCATTGGTGAATACAGCTATCTTATTCTTGCCAGGAACAGTAAGAATGAGGTGGGTGTGATAAAGGTTGAGGCCGAGTCATTCTCGCTGCTGGAGACAGAGCTGCCCATACCGATGGCTTGTGATGACAAGACAATGCAGTACTCCGGACAGGTATTCACCGACGGCAATGGAACGGCTTATCTGCCGGCTTATAACGGCAGTGTCCTGGCTCCGGTCTATTATGTACTTAAGATGGATCTCAAGGCTTCTCCGGCCAAGCTGACGCTCTATAAGACCGATGTACTTGACGCATATGCTTCCATATGGTCCATGACAAAACTACCAGACGGACGTCTGGTAGCTTGTGGCGGTATATACGACAGTAATTATACCCCTTATTCAACTGTCTGGGCATTCAGCCCGTTCTAAATCTCTCTGATTACCTTCTGACAGGATTAACAGTGCGCGAGAACTCAGATTCGTTGCTCGTGTTCTGATTCTGGACAGGATTCTGAGTCTGAGCCGGTGCAGGTGTATTTGTCTGTGCCGGACGCTGGTTGCCGTTATTCAGAGGAGCGGGTGAAGGAGCCGGTGCAGGAGCGGATGATCCTGCTGAGGGGGCCTTACCTATTTGAACATCGGTTCCCTTAGTTACATTGGCCTCGTTGCCACCGCCATAAACGTTACCGTTGATGGTTACACCGTTTACAACCTGTTTGATTTTTGCGGTAAGCGGAGTCTTGGTCTGATCAGTAACCCACTCGCCAGCCTGCTGCTTGAGAATGGTGTATTTTATGGCATCCTCGCCATCCTGAGTTGCACGCTCCATGAGTACATCACCTCTGCGCTCTCCGCTTACACCAATCTGATCATAGAGCATTTCCATACTCTTGAGTGAAATGGTATCACCAAGCTTATCTCCGATGCGTATTCTGGTCTTACCTTTCACTTCTGCCATATTACCACCACCATAGACGTCATTGGTGATAATTCCGTCGCTTGCCAAATCGGTCGTGGTAGCTCTGTAACTGGTGTAATTGGTGTTGCTGCCAAGGTATTCTCCGTTAACCCAACCCTTTGTGACATTGATGTCGACAACGGGGTTACCTACCATGACTGCGAGTTTACCGTTACCTCCGCCATATACTGTTCCGATGCTTTCGAATGAACGGATATTAAGTCTTGGATCCGGATACGGATTCTGGCCGGATTCATTAAGACCGTAATGAGTTACGTACTCATGTTCATTTTCATCTCCAAAGTCAACGGTAGTGGTTGTATTATTGTAACCGTATATGGAGTAGGGGGCATTGTTACCGCCCAGGTAGAGCTCGTCAATGGTAATAGGAACGCAACCGGTCTGCTCAATGTTGACGGTGATGGAACCGAATATTCTGCCACCCTTGTTGTTTCCGCCGAATACTTTGCCGAAATGGCCGCTGGTGATTGTCAGTTCAACGTTGCTGCCTACATCGGCCTTCTCTGATCCTCCATAGATTTCGGCCATACCGGTAACACAACCCATCTCCAGTTTTGTTGAGCCTTCCATGTAGGCCTCGCGACCGCCACCGTAGATTCCGTCAACTATCAGGGCACATTCGCTCAATTCATCGAGCATGGAGACTGCAGTCTCACGGACATTACCCAGGGTGTTGCTGCCTCCATAGATGTGGTGTAAGCGACCGCCGTAAATGTTGGTGGTGGCAGTTCCGTCTCCATATTTATTATCGGCTCTGGCTGCGATGTCATCGTCGGGTGTGGAGTAATAGTGATAACCTACGTTTGCTCCCAGATTACCCTCTCCGGCACCGTTTCCGCCACCGAATATGTACTCTATCTCATAGGCTCCTGCTATGGTAACCTGTGTGGCGGGAGTGGCTGCTGCATTACCGCCTCCATATACTGAGTGGATACTTACCTCATCACAATTGTCGGGATCAATGAATACTTCCGCAAAGTCATGCTCCCTGAATGGGAGATATTCAGCCATGTTTCCGCCTCCGTAAACAGCTGCCAGCTGATAAGTGTGGTTACCTGTGGCACTCATGCGATCCGGCTCGGGACTGAGCGTCTGGTTGTTTGTAGGATAAGAGGTGGTCTGCTTGACATATACTCTGGCATGTCCTCTGGGTGAACCGTAAACATTGTTACAACCGAATATTCGTCCGGATGTTGCCACACCATATGTCGGATCATAATCAGCAATAAGTATTGCGCCGTACTGTGATACTGTCACATCGCCATAGACTGTAGCAGGGACAGGTGCGCCGCTCGGCTGATCTGAAGTCTTTCCCTGGCCGCGTCCACCGCCGTAAACGTCATGACCGATGGTAGCTCCCGGGTACAGATTAACGATAGTTTTCTTGCTGCCGGTTCCCAGGTTTATGAGTTCGTTGTCATCCTGGTCATAGCCTGTTAAGTTGGCCATATTGGTGTTGGCCAAAGCGCCGCCTCCATAAACGTCACGTCCAACTGAAACGGTGCCGGTATTATTCGGTTTACTAATATTAACCGTGACATCGCCTCTTACATTACCTTGCTTTCCACCGCCGAAAACATCATTGTTTACGGTTCCGTTTTCAAGAGAAACCGATGTGTTTCCTGTAACATCGGCCCTGTTACCTCCACCGTAAATGTCATTGCTGACGGTACCGTTTAAGAGTGTGATTGAAGTATTGCCGTCAACACCGGCCCGGTTACCACCGCCAAACACATCATTCAGGTACTTTTTGTCATTTGCACCGTTTTGATTGTCCCAGTTGATATTGATGGTAATGTCACCATAGACGTCATGTCCATTGTTATTACCGCCAAATAATGCGTTGGTGATACGTCCGCCTGTGATGTTAAGCGTTATATCGCCCGTTACATCGGCATCATTGGCACCTCCATAGACAGATTGGATGTATTCGTTATCACCGCCTGTGCGGACAATAGTCAGATTTCCGGCGTTACTGGCGGCCATATTACCACCTCCATAGACTTCGGCAATCTGCATCAGACAACCATCGTCTTCCTTATTGATTTCCACATTGATTGTACCGCCTATGGCGCCCTCCTCGTTACTGCCGCCGAATACCTGACGTATGGTACCACCGCCTATGAATGCACTGGTATTGCCTGTTACGTTGGCTGCGCTTTTTACTCCATTACCTCCGGCAAATATGCGGTCAAATGTTCCGCCATGTATGGTTACATCAGTAGCGGGAACAGCCGCTGCGTTTCCGCCGCCGAACAGATCCTGTATGGTGTTGCTGCAATTGTTTACAATTACAGTAGCAGGAGTCGTTGTAACAGTGGGAGAATAAGCTGCCAGGTTACCGCCTCCATAGACGGCTTTAAGTGCATATTCAGAGTCGGGAGACGGAGGATTTATTGCGTTAATGGTTACAATAATTGAACCCTTGGGAGTTCCGTTCACATTATTGGCTCCAAATACGGAGTCTATTACCACACCACCGTCAACAACTACCTGGACAGAACCGTTAACCAGAGCTGCATGACTGCCGTCACCCAGGCCTCCGCCATAGAGAGAACCGTTCACTGTTCCTTTCTTGAGCCAAACCTTGGTTATGTCTGATGTGGCATCATTGACACTTCCCAAAGCAGAGCCGCCATATACATCACCCCATATGGCAGGAGTGGTGTTTTCAGCGTTGCCTATTATTACGGTAATATTTCCATTGGTTGCGGTAGCAGAACCGAATCCGCCTCCATGAACGTTGGCTTTTGTGGCGCTTGAGCTTGTACCTACTGTTCCGCCGTTTATGTTCACTGCGATGTTACCGCCAACGGTGCCTTGTGAGTTACATCCTCCGTAAACACCTTGAGCTACATTACCGGTTGTCAGGGTGACAGTAGTGTTACCGTTTACACCAGCCAGGTTACCGCCTCCATAGACTGAGCCATTAACGTCAACAGCCTTAGCATTGATACTTACCAGCAAAGAAGCCAGTAATACAATACGTGTTATAGTATGTCTGTTATTCATAAGCTGCGTTTTTTACTGAATGATAACCTGTGTATTTCCATCAACTATGCCTTTGTTACCGCCTCCGAAAACATTATTCAACACCGTGGTACTGCCTCTAAGAGTAACGGTTGTTGAGGCATTTGCGGGATTTGTGGTGTTGCTTACGGCACTTGCATCACCGCCACCGTAAACATTACCTGTGTTATTTTTGCCTACAGTGCCTATATAACTGTCAGTTATGGTTAAACTCACAGCATTCAGTACCGCTCCTAGGTTTTCAAGGGAATTCCAAGTATAGCAATACCATTTGCCGTCCTTTTGATATGCAGGTGATGCCATCCTTTCATTTTGCGTCATACCGTTGAGTTCATTAGTCCACTCGTATTCACGGACCACACCGCCGTCATTTTCATAACCGATAGTTCCATCGGTTATGGTCCCAGCATAGTCAATTGACGGAAAAGATACTGCGGTTTTGTCGTGTACGCTGAATGTCGGAATCTGAGCAGAGAAACCGGCGCCGAATACATTGCCCTTGACGATTGTATTGGTGAGTGATGAGGTGACAGTACCGTTGACTGTGGCAAGATTACCGCCGCCGTAGAAATTTCCTTCTATTGTGCATCCCGTCAAAGTATTGGAAACATTGCCTGTAATGGTAATACCAAACTGTACCCAATTAATATAACCACGCTGAGTGATTTCATCTGTCACACCGTTTGACTCGTTAAACACCTCAAACTCATATTCGGCATGATAGCCTTTATTATCGGTATCGTTATCTTTGACGCCCAATGGGTTAAAACCATTCCAGTTGTAGTTCTGGTCAGTCCATGTTCCGATGTGTGAAGTGGCAAAGTTACCATCACGTTGTAACTGTCTGTAGTAACTGTTTCCTCCGTTGCCTCCTCCATAGAACACTCCAAATGTGGTATTGGTGGCATTGGTTGTAACCGTTTTGCTTGTCATATCACCCACCTTGGGGCCGCCGCAGTATTTTTTAACCCTACTATTGTTAATGGTGACATCTATATTTCCACCTACAGGGTTGGAACCGTTGATGCCGCCACCATAAAACTCATCGATAAGGGAGTGGTTGATTTTGAAGGTAACACCGTTCCTAACTTTGTCATATCCCGCACCGGCCATTATTCCGAACTTGCCGCCGTTGGTGTAGCAGTGTGGGGGGGCCTGGGTATTATTAGTACCTAATTCGGGACGGAATATGCCAGAGAGATAGAATTCCGGGTATTCGCCGCCAATGGCATTCACTACGCACAACTCATTTGTTGGTTTATTACCTGTATTGGGGTGAGCACCTGGAGCGAAACGATGTATCCAAGCCTTGCCGCCCAAAAGGAAATAACTGGTGCGTGCTGCATTAGCGTATCTGACATTAAATAATTCGTATTCTCCACCGTTAATAATCACAGGAGATTTTCCGCTGACCCTATTATTATCATCTTTAGGACCATCATACTCAAACTGAGTGGTATGCATGAAAGAGGTCTCGGTCATTTCGAAATGACCCTGTGGTACAAATACTCCGATGGCATATGCTTTGTTATCGTGACGAACAGCAAGACCCAATTCTATCACAGGCAGGAAGTCGAAACGTATAGGCTGTATGCCTGGGCGGTCATAACCATTTCGGAACTGCAGTTGGAGGCAATAGTCTGGCTCGTTGTCAAAGTCAAAGTCGGCACTCATGATAGTGTGAGGGTGCCATTTGCTGTCCAAACCATAACCTATTTTATTGCTACCATTTTGCACCTGATGATTACCTATAAGCACAATAGCCTGGTCACCAACGTGTTGATTCGGATTATTATTTGCAGCATATACATCAAGAGCTTTGATGGCATCTTGTAAATCATTGTAAACTGTTTGGTTCTGAAAAGTAGTGGGCACAGTTCCTGCCGGTGTAAAGGGCATGTCGGCTTTGTATGATTTGGCAATAGTCAGTTTTACACGATCAATATTATGACCGCGGTTAGCCAGATAGACAGCTTTGCCCCAGTGGGCTGTAATGGTGATATTTGTTACACCTTCCGGAACATAATAATAACCACCTTGGGCAAATATTCGACCGCTGGTTAAATAGAGGTCTTTGCTGGTACATTGACGGTCGGCAAAGTTGAAACCATCTTTCCAAGCATGGTCACTGCTGCCGTCAAAGGTTCCTGCAGTTCCGCCCGTAACGGTTGTGATTTCCCAGCCAGTCACCACCATATCTGTATAGTTATCACCATATTTTTCAGCATGTGTGGTACCGTTGGGGTTACCAAATACTTCGTTGTAGTATGGCAACTGTATTTTGTAATAGCAGAAGTCATTGTTCAGCGTATCCATGTCAGTGATAGTGATCTGTTTGGTGACTTGGTTGGCTGAATGATGAGTACCAGGATTGACATAGACCGTAAGTGTACCATAACTCTTGCCTTCCCATTCTTTGGCAGTACTGCGGGCCTCCTTGGCTTTGGAGGTGGGATTGATTCTGTAGTCAGGGTCAATATTGATGACCGACGGATACTTACCCCATTTTTTCAGAATAGGATAGGGGGCCATACTTGGGTCAAGAACCCACTTGGCAATAAGTGCTTCATCGGCAGTAGTCGGCGCATTTTGTGAGCCGTATACCTTGTCTGTTACCCAATAGGTGCAAAGTCGCTTATTGCTGTTAAGAATGCTGCGATAGTATTCAAAACGGGTCAGGTTCTTCTCTTCGGCAGGCCATGAACGATTGTAGTTGTCAATTTTGGTGTAAGCATTGTCGAAAGATGCATTCTTCCGGAAATAATTATATGGATTGACACCTAGAATATTATCCTTGTCCCTTTCATTTTTAATCATTGCCCCGCCATAAACTGGATATTTGGTGGTTCCACCTATTATTTCTCCATAAAACATACAGTTCACAACCATAGGAACCGTAGTTACATTAGCCTGGGTGATTTCTGTGTTACCTATGTATCCTACAATGCCGGCTACAGTTGTTCCGCCTGTAATTGTAGCATAACTGTAACAGTTGATGACACGTGCATTACCGCTTAACTGGCCGACAAGACTGCCGCAGTAACCATCGGAACTGCTGACAGTTGAAGTCTCACCGGCGAAGGTAGGGCTTTGGGGCATGATACCACAATTGTAGATGCGTGTTGAACCATTTGCGGTACCGCAAATTGCGCCAACAGGACCGTTGCCGCTAACTTGAATTTCTTTGAATGTAATATTGCTGATGGTAGCACCGGAAACTGTATTGAATAATGGCTGGCTAATTCCGCTTATAACGGGGAATATACCGTCTGAATTAGCCTGTGCGGTAAGAGTACCACTGAATGTGGACACGCCGGGGGTACCACCAGTAATATCTTGAGTAATAATGTAGTTGCCGGTTGAACTGCTTATTTCATTCAAAGACGTGATAGGTGTTTGTGCCAATAGACTTCCTGCTCCTGCTGTTAACATGAGAGTAAGAAAAACTATTGTTTTATATGTCGCGTTCCGTTTCATTTGTTTAACTGCAACTTACCCTTAATTAATAATGACGTTAGTGTTGCCACTGACAAGACCTTGGTTTCCGCCTCCAAAGACATCCTGCATCACTGTGGTATTTCCTCTAAGTGTCACTTCGATGTTTCCGTTGACGACACTCTCATCACCACCTCCATATACAAATCCTGTAGTGGAATCGCCGATTGTTCCGATTGTGGCCGATTTGTTAGCGGCACTTGTTCCTATGTTCAGAGTAACACTTCCGTTCACTGATCCCAGGTTGGTCTTGCTAAGGTCAACGGTCGTGTACAGTATATGGTTGGTGTTGTCCATACTTATGGAATTACCATGCTCCCAACGGTATTCTGTAGTCTTACCCTTTACTCCTGTACGATATGTACCCAAATCCGTGTAATAGTACGGCTGTACCCTGAATCCGATACTGTCAACCTCAACGGGTTGCAGGGTAGCGGAATAGCCGGCTCCGAACACATTGCCTTTGACCGTGCAGTCAGTAAGCGTGGAATTGATGTTGCCCACTACCTTACCCAGGTTGCCGCCACCGTAAAAGTTTCCTGTTACAGTACAGTCTTTAAGGGTGGATGTCACATTGTTTGTGGTAGCCAATGAGAAACCTGCGAATTCCACAAACAGACGGCATACATTGTCTGCATTGCCTGACATAGGAATG
Source organism: Bacteroidaceae bacterium (assembly GCA_045586125.1). Taxonomy (GTDB): domain Bacteria; phylum Bacteroidota; class Bacteroidia; order Bacteroidales; family Bacteroidaceae; genus Colenecus. The sequence goes on from JAZMZT010000252.1 coordinate 9,542, forward strand.
AACTGGTAACCTATCTGCGTGGATACACCCTTGTATGTGGCGTTGTATGATTGGGTGTATTGCCCTGTAACCCAAGCGTTCCAGTCAATATTCATTTTATTGTTCTGGTTTTGCGGCGTGAATCGGTTGAAGGAACTACCGCCGTATCCGGCACCAAAGTATTTGCCGAATGTGCAGTTGGAGGCCGTGGTGATGACGGTACGGCCCGATTCCATATCTCCGAACTTGGGACCTCCGCAGAAAAGACCCACATGACTGTTCCTTATAATGGTATGGATGTTGCCATGGACGGGTTTGTCATAATTGATACCGCCTCCATAAAACTCCCTGATATCGGCATTGTCTATAACCCAAGTGATATTGCCTTTACCGTTTGAAGTACCAATACCTTCCATTCCGGCACCTGCAACTTCACCGAACCTGCCACCGTTTATATAACACTCTGCATTGTCATCGTAAATGGCAGCCTGTGACTGATAGAGACCGGTAAGGTAGAACTTGGCAAAGTCTCCGCCTGTTACTGATACCGGCGGATGGGGGGTCTTTTTACCGGCATTATCCTGGTGACTGCCGCGATGGAACTCCTTAAACCAGACATTACCTCCCACATGGAAATATGAGACCTTGTCACCGGCATCCTGCTGTTGTGTAACCCATTGTTCTATAACGCCTCCCTGAAGTATATACGGGTATTTATTCCTGTCACTTCGGCTGTATTCAAACTGAGTAACACGGAACAGAGCGGTATTGGTCACTTCAAACCAGTATTTGGGCTGCATGATACCCAGGTTATAAGAACCTGTACCGCCTGTGGATTTCTGTGCCATACCCAGTCCGATAATATTCAGAAAATCGTATCTGACGGGATGGAATGGTGTTCGACCGTCAAAGCGGAGCATGAATGAGTAGTCCGGTTCGTGGTCGTTGTCCTTATCAACAGAGGTAACGGTGTAGGGCTTGCCGCTATTCTCTATGCCGTTGTATTGATGGTAGTTGCCTACAAGTACTACTGCATAATCATATACCGTGTGCGATGTGCTGGGGTTGAGTCCGCTGTTTCCTACCGCATTGGCTATGGAACGGTGAACTGTCTGGCCGTTGAATGTCGAAGCGGTAGTGTTACCGATCGCAGTAACCGGATAAGCTGTGGTCATGTTAGCGTTATAAACCACATCAAGATATTCATCGGCCAGGTATGCTGCTTTGCCCCAATAGGGCTCGATGATTATGGCTGTTACACCCTCCGGGACATCCCAATAGGCTCCCTGGTTGAATACCCTGTTGCTGCCGCCGGTACCGTATAAATCCTTGGCGGTACATTTGCGGTCTGCAAAATTGTAGGGAGTGTCTTTCAATTCGCCATTGGTATAAGTGACATCGTCACCTGTGGTATAACTGGTTGCGTCATTGCCGGCACCGCCGGTAATGCTGACTATTTTCCAGCCTGTGACAACACGGGATTCGGTATAATTGCCTTCACAATAATCATTGTAGTATGGTAATTGTACCTTGCCATAGTTGAAGTTGAAATGTACGGTGTCCTTGTCAGTTATAGTGAGATTGATTTGTCCGCTTTCGCCATTCTTGAGTTTAGCACCGGATGGGGCATTGAATTGGGCTCCGTTACCCATTCTTATTGTTACATGCAGAACTCCGCCGTCACCTTCGCTGGTTAACATGCGTCCCTGTGAACGGTGCGCATCGTCATATGTGGTGCTGCTTGGAGTATAGTTTACCACCGAAGCATATCTTCCGTCATCCTTGAGAATAGGATAGGGTGTAGAACTGCCAATCTGAGAGGGTTCCATGACCCATTTCTTGATCTCATAAGTTTTGCTGGCATCACCGGTAGCCCACCAGGCAGCCAGTTCGCGATGACTGTTCAGTAACAGACGGAAGAACTCAAACCGTTGCAGGAAACGTGTCTCGGCACCCAGGGCGCAATTATATACCTTGGCGATATTCTCATCCTGGATATATTTGGCCTCCAGGCGGAAAAAGTTATAATTGCTTACGCCTGTGTTACTTCCGACATTGGTTATAATGCTTCCGTTATATATCGGTGCCTTTGAAGTGCCGTCAGTTATCTCACCATAAAACATGCAGTTCATTACCATTGTTTTAAGGTTGGTGGCTGTTGTGGATTGAGCATTCTTGCCTACCATTCCTCCTACCAGGTCGCCTCCGGTTATATTGGCATAACTGAAACAGTTGATTACACGTGATGTACCGTCAAGCAGGCCCACAATGCCGCCTACATAGCCGCTACCGCCTATGGTGCTGCTGCAGGAGGTAATAGAGGTGTAACCCTCTTGGTCGGTTTTTACGGTACTGTTTGTGGCCAGCACGCCGCAGTTGTAAATACGGGTGTCGCCGGTGGCTTCGTTACAGATGGCTCCGGTGTTGGTTCCGCCGCTTATTGAAACATTGTCAAGGATGACATTCTTGATGGTCGCACCGTTTGCATAAGCCACCAGTGAATGGGTAAGACCTGACAGCGTATTCAGTTTTCCGTCTATGGTTCCCCTGAAAGGATCTGAACTGGTACCTATGGAAGCCGATGAAGTAAAGTCACTGGCCAGAGCATAGTTACCGTTCATGTCATCTATTTCAGCGGATGAATGAACGACAGAAGGCGGGGCAAGAACAGCTATACTGGATTTGTAATAACCGGTTTTTGTGGCGATTGCCATGATGGTTGCTCCTTCTGATACACTGAAGGGTGCGCTATAAGTCGGTGATAAAGTATTGACAGGGGCGTTGGTCGCATAGCGTATGGTGGCGCCGGCAGTTGCACAAGTGATAGTGACGGTATTACCTTCGGATTTGATTACCGGACGTTCGCAGACCGGGAGGTAATATGTAGTAACCGCAGTCCGGAATGCATCATCGGGATGCTTGGCCAATGCTTTGATTACTTCCAGATTTTCAGTTTGGGTTATACTTACGGATGACAAACCGTTGGTCGGTGTGGATGTTGTAGGGTCGTTTCCATCCGTGGTATAATAGATGGTCGCTCCGGTAGCAGCCGTGACGGTGAATGTGCCGTCAAAATTGTTGGTTATTACAGGAGGGTCAATGGCCACCTTCTCCAGATAGAATTTGGCATCATCATTAAGCGTAGGGTATATGCCGATAACACCCTTTGTGTTTTCATACCCTGTAGGACCGACATCCTTCCAGGATACACCAGTAAGGGCGTTGTCATTACCTCCGTTGATAGTAAGATAAGTTTCAAGAGTCTTGGGCTTGATATTGAAAGCCGTACCATTGGGAATCAGGCTAAACAGAGCCTTGTCATCGGGTGTTGCCAAAGCTTCCAGGTGTACGCGAATACGGTTGGCGTCACTAGTGGTCCTGATCTGTCCGTTCAATACTATGTATTTGCCGTCCGATGCACGCCTGATATAGTAATAGTCCTGTAATGGATGCTTTTCAATAACCCATAAGGCCTTATCTATATCATATACACCGTCACGGCACATGTGAGTGGTAAGAAACGGATTTCCATTATCTGTAGCGGTGAAGTTGTTCGTAGCCTGGTAGTATATCCATCCTTCTGTCGGGCACAGGTAATAGTTGGTTGTCGTATTGTTCGAATTATACCCGTTGCTGGCAATAAAGTAAGTGCCAGAGTAGTTTGTCTGAGCACTTAGGGCAGTGCTGAGACAAAGCATCACCAACATTACGGCAACTACTGCGGTTTCTCTGCTACGTTTCATCTTCATCACTTTGTTACTGCAATCTTGTGTCGGTTCACGATGTAGACACCGCGGTTATTGACCGGAACGGTTACTTTGGTGCCGGGTTGTATGGTGAACTGCTTTAATATCTTTCCTGCTACGTTTGATATGGTTACTGTGGTGGTGTACTCAAGTGTGCTCTCCACGCAGATGTTCATGTGATCATTGTAAATGTACAGGCCACGGTCTGCTGCAGTCTCCTCCATTGAGTCGGAATCACCGGAGTAGGAGATGTAAAGTATATCTCCGCGGGTTCCCTTACGGGCCGGTGCCGGGTTCTGCTGGGCCGGACCGGTCAGATAAGCGCGGAACGGAACGGTAGTTGCCGTAGAGTTCCTTACCATCTTGGTGCCGTTGTCTGCCAACAGGAATACATCAGTCTGGGCATCACCTATAGTCCGTGTCTGGTAGGTAGGCACGAATTCATAACCGGTACTGTTATCGGTCTTGATTGACTGAATGTATTCCTGGTCGGTTACTCCAATGACAGTGGCATCGCCTGATACGAATGTTATTACCTGAGGATCGAGACCAGTCGGACCAGGAGTAGCCGTGTGGTTTGCACCGAACAGACCGCTCAGGTCAAACTCGTAGTAGGTGTCGCCGGGGAATCCTATCAGATAAGGTACGCCGGCTGCATACAGCGGATAGTCGTTGTATTCGCGTGACTCATTGTAGTAAGTCTGATAGGTATCACCTCGTGCATCCTTCTGGCTGTTCTTACTGTAGTAGTAAGTCCAAAGGAATGTATTTTGTACAGTCTTACCTCCACCGTTTGCATCGGCGGCAAGAGAACTGAATTCGGCCTTGTCATCCTGAGTGTCGACAGTGTTGAACTCACGGAGCCAATACTCATGACCAACCTTGCTTCCGGTGTAGAAGTGTGTAATCTCACCCTTTTGCTGAGTGGTTACCAGTTCGGCAGTGAACGGCAGGCTTATTGTCTCCCATCCTCCAACGGAACTCTTCACGTAGGTTTGCGGCATACGCTGATACCACATGTGGTAATAGTCACCCTGGGCATATGTGCCGAATGAATAACTGATAGGAGCATTGAAATCATGTCCGTCTACCAGGTAGTGGTCTCCGTCGGCCTTATAGGTGTTACCGTCCTTCATTACAAGATGACCCTTAACTTCGTTTACGACAAGATCAACGGTCCTGTTGGTCGCATGTGTCTCGGCATATCCGGGCTCGTTGAAGTAGGCGCGGAGTATATCGGCATCGTCCTCGTCATCGGCATAAACCAGGAGGTTATGAGTCTGGCCTTCGCTGTTGAAAGCTACCAGCTTGGTAGGATCGAGAACCTTCCTGTTGAATACGTCTCCGCTCCATCCGTATGCCCAGATCGGGTTGCCATTGCCGTTGAGGTCAGACTTTGCGGTAAAGTCGATGGCTGTCAGACCCGGGTAAATCTCGGTCAGGTTATCTTTGGTCTTGGCGGGGATTACGGCATAAGCGTTGTAATGCACCATCTTCGGGTCGCTGTTGCCGAAGTATGCCGGTGCACGGTAAACCCTGTTGCTGAAGGACTCAAGATTCTCGGATACCAGCCACTGTGTAGCGTTATGGCTTTCGCCCGAAGCACCGCGGTCAGCCTTGTTGATACGTGCCGGTAACTGCTGATACTCGCGTCCTGACAGATCCACCTGACCGTAAGTCAGCATCTGGCCGAAGAAGATGTAGTCATCGGGCCAAATGGGGAAGAACTGTCCGTTTTCGGGATCGGGGCTTCCGTTAGCCAAAGCGGGTGCTGTGTATCGACGTTCGTTAGCCGATGTGGGAATAGTACCGTTGGCGTAGACGAAGTCACCGTCTATATACCTGGACTCTACATAACCCAGATGCTCTTTTTCCTTGTAACCGTATTGGGCGTCACTTGCTGAGAAGTTGTAATAGCCTACAGTAGGAATAGCCTTAAGGGTATTTGTAGAGTTGTTGTCAATCTCGTAGTATTTGTACGAATAGGTGTTGGCTCCGTTATTGTCGGCATAACGCTTGGTCAGGTAGAATCCGTTCAGGTTATATGTCACCTCACCATTGTAGAACGATTTGAGAGGCATAGCCTTGGTGCCGTTCTTGGTCGCATAGGTCAGGTTGTCGGGATAATAGCAGTTGACGGTTACGCCTCCATTACCTAAGACAGGCTGAGTGCTGTTGGAGACAGTAGCGGAAGTCATAATCCAGCAGTTCTCCGCATAACCGACCTTATTGCCGGAACCGCTATTATCTGATATACCTGAACCTGTGAATGAACCAGTCACGCCAAGGTTGTAAACACTGTCGCACAGGTTACCGAACAGAGAACTGGTCAATCCGCTGATGGTGTAGCCGTCACCGTGCAGTGTGCCTGCAAATCCGTTGGTTGAATTACCTATAGAAGTCCAGTTGGTATACTTCTTGGGTGCTACGTTACCGCGAAGTATAAACTCCAGGTTAGACAATGCCTTGACGTTCTCATCAAGAGGAACATGACCCTTGAGTTCGCCGCTGGCTATCTTATTAGGCTGGCCGTTTCCGTCAAGCGAAATAGGCTCCAGACTAAGGTCAAACAGATCCTTGAGCAGGTCAAGTTTACTCTTGAAACGGTCCGATGTACAATCACGTCCGTCAATGTAGATCTTGCTGTTACGCTCCACATTCGGGTTGTCAATGTACATATGGTGTAAGGTGTCACGCATTACCATATCCAGGTCGTGGTAGTTGGCCACTCTTACGCGGACAGGGTTACTGTATGTCTTGCCCAGATAAGTCTTGGCATAGTATGCTACGTGGTAACCGTTGTTCTGATACCAGTACAGTCTGGTGTTCACGTTGTCGAACTCAATACCGTTGACATGTTTCTCGGCCTGCTCCTTGGTCGGGAACAGTTCCCATCCACCACCGATTACCTCGTAGGCACCCGGCTTGACGATAGGAGTGGTAAGACCTATTGATGAACCCGGAAGAACAATTGAAGGCTCTCCAAGTTGTCCGATGGTAGGTGTTCCAGTTTTGAACTGGATGTGGATGTTTATGATATGACGCTCGGTGATAGGCTCGATATTGTTACCGGTCTCATCACTCTCCTCATAGTTGTACTGATAGATCACAGTCATTACCTTACCCTTGGAGAGATCCTGAATGTTGGACTGTCCGGATACATAGAAGGTACTGGTAACGACAGGAGTCTTACCGTAAATATTGAAATTGGTCTGCTGGTTGATAAGGTTAAGATACTGGGCCTCATTGATGATGAATCCTGTATTAACCACGTGTCCAGGGGTGACTGTGACACCTGCTGCTATATTGCTGCCGGTATTGGCAAGAGACGAAGTTACCTGAGTTCCTCTACCTGAAACTGTTTCAATAGTATAACTTTGACGACAGTAGTAATATTTCTCATCAGGTCCTGTTATCTGGTCAATCTTAAGTTGCAGGTCTTGGCCAAGGTTGTCGTATACCTCTTTAGTGATCTTGTTGCCGACCGAGTAGGGGACATCACCTCTTACGAACGACTCTTTAACAATATAGACTTTTTCGCCATTCTTTATTTCAAACGGAGCATAGTGGTAACGCTCGTTCGGGATTTCCTCATACTGTGCGCGTGATATAGTTGTATTCGGTTCAACTATCATGTCTGCTCCAGTCTTTGATTTGTACTCCAAAGGCAAAGATCCTTTATACATGGCATTGTAGTCAAGAGGCTTTTCTGCGGAGTAAATCTGTGTTGCGGGATTACCGTTGGCGTCATCATAGAATCTGGTGTCACCGGAGTACTTGGGATCAATGAGCAGATCGAGAGCGTCGTAATTGAATGAGAAGTTCTCGCGGTCCGCACTGGTAAGTGCTGACCATGCCTTAAGACCGGAGTAGTTGTTGTCAGTGGAATAATAACCACCGCCGTACATACCTTCATGAGTGCAGACATATGCATTTGTGAAGCTCTCGGTAATCAGCTGTGCTGCCCTGGCCTGAATCTGCTGCGGGGTGGCATTTTCATCGCAGATGTAATCCCTAACAAGATCCTCAATCTGGGCTTGGGTCAGACACATTCCCTGATAGATGAGCTTGTCCTCATAACCCTCCTTCTTGAGTTCGAAGGTGTTGGTGCAGTAATTGGCTACATCGCCCTCATCAAGCGATATATTGTGCAGCTGATACTCACTGAGCGGAAGGATATATCCGGCATTCAGATAAGTCTCTGTTCCGTCATTATTCTGGAGTGTAACCTTCTTACTGAGTACATAAGCCTGTTCGAATGTAGCTGCATCATTTTGCTCTTGCTGGGTCAGAGGATGTGCAGATACTGTCTCGTCATAGGTATTCTTGACAGACTCGGTAATCAATTCACCCTCGTTGTAACGGCGCTGGCCATATATCTTTGATGTGCTGGGAGTATATGTGGGAGCCATCATGTAGAGGCCTTTGTCCTGGTCGGACAGTGCGTTATAGGCCGCAGTGCTCTTCTTGTCTCCGGTGGCTCTCAGGTTGGGAGAGTAGTAGGTGTCCCAATCCTCCGGGTTGGTCATATCAAACGTCAGGATATAACCGTTGTCATGACTGATGTTGTTGGATGAACGGAATACGTCGGTGAACGGTACGAAGTCCTCTCTATCCATATGATATACGGCCTTGACCGATTCACCTTCAATTGTCTTAACCGGTGCCGAAGACATTAGTGAAACGTATTCAGAGGGCAACAGAACCATACCCTTGGTATATGTGGTCTCGCCTATCTTACAGTCCGCAATCGTGACATAAGTCGTATCAACGAACTTCTTCTGGTCTGACTCACTGAGCATGCTCCATTCCCAATAGGTTATGGTGTCATTCAGATGATATGTCAGATTATTGATAACCATGCGGTTATCGGCTGTCAGTTTGGTCTTGTTGTTTTCATCAATATATGCCGAATAGTATGCATATTTGTTGGGATGGACATTCTGAAGTTTCAGTGTACCATGTGAACCGGCTGTTACGGTAAGCGGAATGTTGATGGTCTTGCTGTAAGCATCGGCTGCTCCGGTATATGCTGATATATACTGGTTATAGAGATATATCTGACCCTTTATGAACCAGTAGTGGGCAGGTGCCTGGTCATTTCCGGTGTAAGCATTGCTCTGCGGATAGCAGTCATCAAAGATCTGCTTTTGCGAGTGAATGAAGTTACCGGAAGTCTGAATGGGCTGTGCATGGGCATCATCGGTGGTATATTGGTATTTCTTCATGGAGTTGGCTCCCTCGTTGTATTTGGAGAGTGTAACCTGCACAGCATTGGTGTTGCTGCGTACGCCATGCACGTTCTTGGCATAAACGAAACCGCCGCCCAAGCCCGGCATAACATTAATGAGGTCAAGTTCCATGACACCGGTAGCAACACCCCATACCTTGTTGTCGGGAGTACTTTCCTCGGTGGTCAACTCAAGATATACACCGCCTGCAAGCGCAACCTTGTTGACGCTTGAACCGTTGTTACGCTTACGGTCATCGACGTGTCTTATCTTCCAGTCTTCATAAGTCTGATGGGGTACACCGGAATCAGGTGCATAAGTACCATCAATGTTTTTGGTGAAACGTTCATCATTATAGAAATCAACGTCACTGGTAAGAGCACCCAGGTGGTTTACAATATTGTAGATACCGAAATAGTTACCGAATGAAGCCTGATCACCTACGTCACCGGCTCTTGAATGGTTCTGGTTAAGTGAAACCTCACCTACACGGTTAATGGTATATTCAGTATAGTCAACTACTGAGGGCACACGGTCCTGTGCTCCCTGCATAACCATACGGCTGCCGAATACGCCTACAAAGTCGGCTCTCTGGATGGTGTTAAGCAGACGTCCTGCATAGATGCTGCAGAAACCGGATTCAACCCAGTATGCGGAACTGATTGTGCCGTGTTCGTCAATGATATTTGGCTGACCGGCAAATTTCTTCCTTAAGTCATCTTCGGGAAGTGATGAACCCTCGGAGTAGTTGTTTCCATCGTCATCAGTACATGCCTGCAAGCATTTATACTTAAGTTCAAAGTATGCACGCTCACGGTCATTCATCTCATTGTATTCAGCCAGGGTGATGACATCGGACTGACCGTAGTAGTCAGTACCGTAGTTGGTGATGTTCAGCTCCCTGTAACCGTCCACGAATGTCAGGTTACCGTCACCGTACAATCCTCCGATATGCTCGGTTCCCACGGTGATAAGGTCACTGTGGTATACATCATTAAGGGTTGCAGTGGCATTACCGAATACGGTCTTGGTGTTTGCGTAAAGCACGTTACTACCTGACGAAACGTTACCTCCGGCAAATACGGCATTGTAAATGTTTACGCCCGATACCCAGTCCAGTTTCTTGTTCTGGGCATGCTTATCAGTATCAATCCAGCTTTTCTGCAGACTGTTAAGGTACTCGGTGGGAACATAATCGTTCTTGTGGAATGTACTGTCTTTAACAAAAACTCCGTTTGTGTCTAAGATACTCAGAGTCAAAGCTTCATCGCAAAGAACCTTGGCGTAAGGTGACACGATAACGCGGCAATCCTCAGTAAGTCTGTTCTGGTCATTGTAATAGTAGCCGTCAACGGCGCTCTTTGTTCCGGAACCGCTGTATACATAACCTACGTTACCGCCTCCGAATACATTACCGTAACCGTCGCTCACACCCTCAGGACTACCAACCTTACCTCCGTAAATGAATACCTCGGTAGCACCGAATACATATCCGTCGGTGTGAAGGTTCTCACCTACGCGTCCCAGGTTATCATAACCCTTACCGCCTCCGAATACATCATGCAGAACCTGACCGCTGTACATCTCGACGTGAGTCTTACCGGCCTTCTGGATGGTGGGCATTTCACCGGTCACATTACTCTTGGTTCCGTGACCTACGGTTGCAATCTCACCGCCGCCATACAGACTGTTACGGACAATACCACCCAGCATGAGAATGTTGGTGCTGTCTACGTCACTGGCCTCCTTATATCCGCCGCCGAATATGTTACCACTATCCTTCAGGTTGGTGTTGGGAATAAGGTTACCCTCATCGTCCTTGTGGGTATCATCCTCAATCTTCTCAACATAGTTTCCGTTGGTATACTCATAGCCGATGTAACCGTTGTTCATGGTCAGGTTGGCCATACCGTAAACGGCACCGCCCTCACCGCCTGCATAAGCGTTACGCTGTACGGTAGGCATACCCTTGTAGAAACCTAAAGGCTCGTTGTAACCGGTTTCGTTAGCTACAAAGTTTTCGGGGAGTGTTCCGATTATAACATGTGAGTTACCCTGTATCTGATCAGTTGTAGAACCGATATCGCCCTTCCAACCGCCGCCGTACAGGTTACGGACAGAACCGCCCTCCAGATAGACGTGTGTCTCGGGAGTGAATGTCAATGTCTCGTACAACCTGTTGACAGCTCCACTGGTACCGGCTGCATAGAGGTCCTTCCATACCGTACCTCCGTGAACGCCTACATAGGTGGTACCGCTTACCAATGCTGTTTCACCCAATCCTGCACCATAGCAGTAACCGCCTATCTGTGCGCCTTTCCAGATGTTGACATTGGTGTTGGTCTTGATACCAAGTCGGTTAGTGTGTACGAGAGCATTGTCCAGACCGCCATGGTCATAAGTTGCATCGGATTCATCATATCCTGAACCAATTGTGTGGGCAACATATCCTCTTCCTATTAGGGAGTCTACTGATTCCTTGTTAAGAACCATACCGCCTTCACCGCCACCATAAGCCTCGTATACGTTGGCACCGTTCTTAAGGTTGATTTCGGTATACTGAGTCCAGGTGTTTTCTCCATATCCTGCACCGTAAACAGGAGCGGTATAACCGCTTGTGTTACCGTAGACAGGTGATTCAATGTTGATGAAACTGTATAATGTGCGGCGGCTGTTGTTATTACCTCCGTAGATTGCACCTATGGAGTCTACATCAACGCCGTCAATCTTTACTGTGAAACGTCTTACCAGAGCCTGGGCACTGCTGTAGTTGACAGTTGCCTCATAGGTGTCGCAGACAGTATTCAGAGATACTCCGTAACCGCCACCGAAGATGTTGTATACATTGATGGTCGATCCGTTGGGAACATTGACCTCGGTACGTCTTGTGAATCCGCTCTTGAAACTTGCTCCATAGACATCATGGACCTTACCGCTAACCAGATCGACGCGTGCTGTCACCTGAGAGGGGGATGCTGCTGCGTCAGCGGGTGCAAGGTTCATGCCCAGTCCGCTGTATGCTCCGGCACCGAATATATCGGTTTTTGTGAAAGCCTCGGTTCCGCTGGGTGCATTGACAAGCACATAACTGCGCTGCTGCATCTCGTTGTTCTTTTCAATATCGGGATCACCCCAACCGCCACCGAATACGTAAGTTACCTTGTTGCCGTTCTTGATGACGGGCTTGAAGTTTACGAATGAACTTTCTATGAAGGGAGGTACCTCATTTACAGCGTAATCATAACTACCGTAAGAGCCGCCGAACAGGCTGTCAACTCTTCCCTGAAGGTACTCGACGTATGTATTTGTCTGAATGGTCTCATTGTTGTAACCGGTCTTGCTTGTCAAGCCTGATAAAGAACCGATGATGCCGCTGTAGTCGTTACCTCCGAATACGTTCTGTACTGTCGGAATATTCTGGTTTGAGGCGCCGCTGGCATCACCGCCGACATAAACCGATGCATATCCGCCTACATCAGCATTACATGAACCGCCGAATACATCGACTGCATTTCCGGAGTAGACGTTGACGGTGGTGTTACCGGTAACCAAGCCTTGGAATCCGCCGCCGTAAATCTCATCGGCAGATCCGCCTCTCAGGTTTACGGTCGCATTATACGGAGTGTAATTGCCGTTGCCCAGGTCTTTACCTACTATACCTTTTTCACCGCCACCGAAAGCCTGAAGTATATAACCGTTCTGTGCGATATTGACCGTGGTGTTACCCCAGATTTCGGATTTTTCACCCATGCCGGCGCCGAACACGCTCATGGAGCGGCCCAACACATCCTGCTGCTGAACCTCCTTGATAATACCTGAATTCTCTACAGCGACAGTCGTGGGATCATCAAAAATATCTTCGTCGGTCATGGCGGGACCGTTGATGTTGATCTCAACACCTCCGTTAATGTAACCACTGGTGTAGCAACCTCCGTAAATGTTGGCACCCATCAGTCTTGTGGCGCCGTTCTGTTCATCTGTTATCTTGTTCCAGGTCAACTGCGGTACACCTTGATCAAATACTGGATCTCCGTTACCGTCACGTACAATCTTCTTGGGTATCAGAGTAACTCGGCTGATATTCAGCTTCATCTTTAATCCGTCGGATTCCAAGTCGGCATTATTGGTAATACCTCCCTTATAATTGATTCCATAGTTGTTGCGGTGATCGTCGCTGTTGTAGTTGGCATCATTACAACCTGCAACCAGTTTGTCATATATGATGATAGGTCTGTCAAAATTAACCTCAATCTTACCGCTGGCAGTTATACTACCCAGGTTACCGCCAAGGAAGAATGAACCTATCTGGGTTGAATTGGCTACATAATTTCCATTGAATGACACCTCAGGTTTGATACCCAATGATACGCCCTTGATGTATTCTTCGAAATCATTGGTCATATTCATGGAGTTGAACTGTTCGTTGCCAACCATTCCTTCATGATAAAACTCAATCATGTCATCGTTAATCATGTTGGCACCGTTACTGCCCAGGAAAACGTTGTCAACGATAACATATGAACCAATGTTGAGTTCGGCTGTCTTGGTAGTGTCGCCTTGAGTGATGTTCAGAGTAGCGCTGTTACCGCCGCAGTACAATGATCCGCCTATAAGCGTGGGCTTGTTCTGGGTTCCTTCAACGTGAATCCAGGCCTGCTGAGCGTTGGGACGGAAGGCGTTCAGAGCCTCGGCCGATGAACTGAAACCTGTTTTGTCGTAATAGAAGTCGCGGTAGTAGTCGTGCCCGGCCAGATTAGGATTATCGGTATAGGCATATGAACCGTTACCTCCGCCATATACGTCACCAATTATGCTGCTGCGTATATCCAGGGCATTTCCGCCTACCACGTTACCGGAAATATCGTTACCTCCGTAAACGTTGTTGATTTTTCCGGCCGTAATATATACGCGAGCCGAGAAACCTTCAGGGAATAAGTAACCGGGAAGTTCGTGAGTTGTAACCGCCTGTCCGCCTCTCTTGGGCTCCACATTTGCGCGACGGCAGCCTCCATAGACCGTATTGACCTCAATATTGGGCTGATCCAGTACCAGAAGCAAACCCTCCTCATAGGTCATATTGCCCTCGTTACCACCGGAGTAAAGGTTGTTGATGGTAGCGTTCAAAAGGTGCCATTTGGGCTGGATTTTCATTTCAGCCTTGTTGTTGCCACCGAATACGCGGTCAAACTGGTAGATGGGCTTGACTGTGCTCTGTGTGGGTTTAGTGAAAGTCTTGTCAGTACTTACACCCATTGCTTCAAGCGCATCGGCATCAATCTCGTAGAGATTTGCTGCGGTGGTAGCATTGTCCAGACAGATATCCACGCTTGTCGTTACAGTGGCGTTGTTTCCGCCGCCGTATACATAACCGTATGTTCCGCCTCTAAGTTCAATGTAAGATTTTTCCACCTCGGGCTTGGAAACTACTGTAAAGGTGGTACCCAATGCACCCACTGTAAGGCTATCGGTGCCGGGTTTGGGCGGATAATTACCGTAGTCTCCGTTGCCGCCTCCGAATACCTGACCTACAAAAATGTGATTGCCGTTGGCTTCAGGACTGGCGTGAACCAGAGAGTTGTATTGAGTGACGGGAACACCGCCTTCAATTGTCGTAATTCCGTAGGAGCCGGTATGGGCGAATATACCTGAAGGTATCTGCATCTTTGTCCACAGGGTCCAATCCCATGTGTTGCTGGCTTCAATGTGGCCGGCGATATCGTTACCTCCGTATACTGCTTTGATTACAAGGTCCTGGGTGGCATGTGCGCCGTCAATATCCACCAGACTGTAGCCGAATATGTTTGCCAGGCGGGATCCGCCGTAAACGGCTTGGTTCAAAGTACCTCCCTGCAGCGTAACGCGGGTGGAACCCATAAGGTCTGCCTTGTTACCTCCGCCATATACATTCTGGTTAATGGTTCCGCCCTTTATGAGTACGTTTGAATGACCGAATACATATGCGCTGTCACCGTCACCTGCTCCAAAGAGTCCGCCGTTAACGGTTCCGACCAAAGCCGTTCTTCCGATAACAGTGTTTGCGCCCTCGACGGTAACAGATGTGCTTCCGTAAGTTCGTCCGTTCTCACCTCCGCCGAATATACTTCTGATGGTGCCGTCGTAAACAGTGACTGATGCTGCAATTGTGGCTACGGAGTCAGCTTTCATCTTGACTTTGTTCTTGGCGGGAGCGGGGGTAGAGGCATTGTCAGTGCCTACGGCTCCGTTGTGTCCTCCTCCATAGACATCGCCGCCTATAACAATGCCACCATTTGACTGGGCTCCGACGTTAATGCATAAAAACAGCATCAGGCAGAGCAGAATTGCCCGGCCGCGACCTTGAATTTGTATATGGCGTATTATATTCATCTCAGATAGTCCTTTTATGAGTCCTCTACACTCAGTTCAACTTTGACATCGTCATCACTCAACTGGTAAAGATAGGATGGGATGACGTTGACTGTTATCTTGTAGTTATTGCCTTTCTCGGGATTGGTTACCTTCTTCAGGATGTTCGCGTTAGTTGCAGTCGCATTCTCACGTACCAGGCGGCCGCTCTTGTCATATACATTGTATTTGACGGTCAGGGTAAGTGCGGGGAAGTATTTGTCGGGAAGGAAACAGAACCAACCCAATTCCGTAGTGTCTTTGCCCAGTACCACCATGCCGTTCTCGTCAACCTTCGCGGGATCCACGGTAATGGAAGGTCCGTCGCCTACCAGATCTATTCTAAGATTTCTGGAAGTGTAACCACCATTATCGTCAAGTTTGAACTTTCGGTCAGCAAATGAGTATGTGTGTGTGCCGGTGAACAGTCCCTGGTTAGTGGTGATGGCAGCTTCAATTAACTTGATGGTTCTTATGGTGTCGTAATCATTGTCAACCTTGAATGCGAAAGTGGCTTTGGCAAACAGATGGTCAAGAGCCAGAAAGACCTTGGTTGATGCAGGATGATCCTGATAGGTGCCGGATTGAACAGTTCCTATATCAAATTTACCAAAAGTAAACGGATCGTTGGCGTTGTCCGAGAGATGAGGATAGTGCGCGGCGGAATCCGGTCTCAGATACTCGTTGCTGCAAAGGAGTTTTCCTGTTGAGGCCGTACTTACCAAAGGATCAATGGTAGTGATGATGTCAAAACCAGAGAACGTCAGCTTTACGTCACTGCTACTGGTATAGGTGAATCTGGGCAGACTTCCCTCATCAACCGGCATGGAAGTGTAGCAGTACAGGTAATAATTGTGGCCTGAATGGACGTTTACTCTTGAGAACCAGCGTCCCGGGTTGTCTTCATCGGGCAGGAACCATCCGGATGCGTCATACTGATAGTCGTGCTGGTCTCCATCATAGCAAACGGCCTCGGCGTATATGTTCTGACGGTGTCCGGTGTAGGTGGTGTATTCATTGGCGGCGGCACGGGTGGTGACTGTGGTCTCAATCTCGTTGTTGAAAACGGGATACAGCGTAATAACATCACCCTCTATGATCTCCTCATGAGAGCATGAAGCCAGAATGACTGCTACAAGTATAACAGATACAGTCAGTTGCACAAGATGTCCTTTTTGTCTGCCACTCTGATTCATCGCCATAACACACAAAGATAATAAAATTTATTTTATTATGCAAAAAAAATCACCAGTTATAAAGTTCCTCACTTTGGTCTACGTCCACCCACTGGTTTATGTACATGGCCTCCAGTTCGATACCGCCCTTGGTGTTGAACTTGAGATTCAGTACATATGACTTACCGGACTCCATCAGATGCGTGTTTCCGGTACCTATGGATGCGATTGCTACTTCCGATGTCTGCTGTGCGGCCGATCCGATGGCGTATGTTACGCTCAACGTCAGGTTTGACCAACCGTCGGTGGGAACCAGCAGCCATTCGCATAAAGGTGTAGGAATGTACTGGGCCTGATCATTGAGTTTGAATGCGGTCTCAAGTACCTGAACTCCGGTTGCGTTGTTCAGAAGAGTCTGATTGACAGTCTGCTGCGCCGAAGCCTTATCTACCTGAGTGAATGCTGAGGTAGATATTGTGGTCTGATGATCGGATGATCCGCCTGCAAGCAATATCCCGTCGCCTTCAAGAGTGATGTTGTGAACCTTTACGTGGTTGTTAACTTCGCCCTCATAATAGCCCTGAATTATCAGTTTGGAAAGAATGTGGCTGAAATTAAATATGACGGTTCCGCTCTGGAACAGGGGATCGGGATCATTTGATCTGTACTTGCCTACTTCCAACGAAGTCAGGAAGTCGATGGTGTTTGCATCGGCTGCATCCTGCCAGTTGGGGATGTTGTTGAGCGTAAAGCTCATGTCTGCCGTACTGTTCAGACTGTTGACATCGGTGGCCGATACCCATGCGGAGCCATTCTGCGGGGCACTGCTTCCCAAATGCGGCCAGTAGGCGAAAAACTGATATGAAACAGTGGGGTTGCTGTCCCAATAGCGGGTGGGGGTATAGGTCCAAAGGTTGTTCTGGTCATCATAGGTGACAGGAGTGTTGTTGAAGAGGCGATATATCTCGAACGACTGGTCAACAGGTCTTGTCTTGTATCCGAATACACCAAAGTCCAGACCGCTTGCCTGTAGGGCAGTAAGACTGTTTATGGCCGCTTTTGTCGCGTTAGAGACTGAAGGCTGGCCCATGACAATTCTGGTCTTCTCCTCCTCAACCGGCTTGTTATGCTTACAGCATGAGTGCAGCAGCAATGCTGCCAACACTGCCGGCACAATCAACTTTACTGTATGGACTCTATTTCGCATTACTGGTTATTCTCTTTCAGGTTAGTGTAAGGATAATTTCTTATATCTGCGCGTTGTAGTTAAGCGAGTACAGCTCCTCCCATTCCTGAACCGTGGCAGTGAATTCAATTGATGCATCCTCGACTTCACGTGCCGGTGTTATTATTCCGGTATCGGGATCCTTCTGAATCTGTATCCACTCGTCATCATCGTCTACATCGCCGTCACCGTCGCTGTCATAATGAATCAGTATCACATCCTTGCCACCGGGGTTGTTGGGATTTCCGTCAGAGGGATCCTTGTCGTTATCTCCGGGCTGCTGTGTATCGTCGTCGCCGTCGATGTCGTCAATATGGCCGTCTCCGTCGCGGTCCAGACCTGCTTCAAGCTTATCGTCGCCGTCAACATCCTCCCATACGATAGGATAGGGAACCCATGTGTCGGGGACGCCGTCGCCGTCAGTATCCTCAAAGATGTTTATGATGTCCGGCTCGTCGGGATTGTACTTCATGATGCCGGGGAGCGGTGTATCATCGGTCTTGGTAATGGTATCGCCGGTTACGGGATCTATCTGTATGCTGCCGTCACCGTCGGCGTCCCAGATTCTGGTTGCAACCTGCGGGTTGAAAGCCAGGGTGTAGTTATAGCGGTAGTTGGGCTGCCAAGCGGTTATAGGCTTGGAGTTGGTGCTGCTTACGCCTGTTATTCCAGCCAGTCTTATGCCGTTCTTGGTATATGTTGACGAAGTTCCGTCTTTGTAAACAATTCGGAATTTTGCGTCAATGCATACGTCTCTGGGCTGAGATGCTGTGCTGAACAGAGTCTGGGGCATCATCAGATAGTCCTTGTATACAGCCTTTGTGGTTTTGTGAATCACGATATCTGTCTTTGCAGGTATCTGCATGTAGTTGCTGATATTGCTCCAGTTGCCCACTGCACGGTTCTGCTCCCAACCTGTCTGCTCGTAATGTCCTGTCGAGAAGATGTTGTAGAATCTTATGTTCTTGATGGTTATGCTTTCAATTCCTGTGGTGTCAACGGCATCGCTTATCTTGGCGAATACATTAACGTTGCTCAGGATATGATGGAAGAACATATCTACCGTATTGAACGGTGATACGTCACGTCTTTCGGATATCATCAGGTCTGTCTGGTCCTGAGGATTGTCCGGAACAGTGTATGTGCCGATGGTAATGAACCGGTTGTTATCATTACTCATGGTGTACAAAGTCTTGGAGTAGGGGAATACTCCGTAGAACATATATGTTGAACCTACGTTCCACAACTTCTTGTTGTCATAAGTCCATGTGCTGTCGGCCAGGTATCGTACATCCTGGTTGTTGAATATAACATCAACTTCGCCGTCGGTGGTCTGAGTGCCCCATACGGCCATAGTGTCACCGACTGCAAATCCACCGTTGCCGGCAGTCTTTGAGGCGCGTGTCATCTTGTTTACATAGTTTCCGAACTCAATGTAGGCATTGGATTTGTAAGCATCCTTGTTTATCTCATGAAGGATACCGTTCTGCTGGCATGATACAACGAGCATCATGCATGCCAAAAGGCTTGTTTTGAGGATCACTCTTAAGCTTTTCATCTGTTTCATCTTCTTAGGACTATTTATTATATTATTATTACTTTATTTATTTTATATTTTACTTTATTTACTTACTGGTTGTCCCATTCAACAACACCGGCATCAAACCTGATAGGTTCGGGTCCGATGATAACGGTGATCACGTAACTCTTTCCGGGTTCAAAACGCCCGAACAGGCCACTCAGACTGAATGTGTTATCCACACGGTTCATGTAACCGCCTTTGCTGCCTATTTTATACCACACGCGGATGTATTGATCTGTACTAACCGGTTGAGGAATAAGCAACGACTCGAGTGTATAAACAGCCGAGTCGGGGACACTAACATACTTGGCACTTGTTACCGTATAGCGCGGCAGAGTATCAACAGGTGTCCATTCAGTTACCATTGCCGGGTTGGAATAGTCAATAGCCTGGACATAATCGCCCTGGCTAATGAAATTACCTATTTCCAGACTGTCTATGGAAATTGTCAAGAGGGAATCGGGAAGTGCTGTATCACTGCGGCGTACTCTGACGCATATCTTGGACAGAATGTGCTGCATGTTGAACATTACTTCATTGCGGTAGATGCCTGCCATACTCTGGCCTGAGCGGTCAAGCATCCAGTCTATATCGGTCACATGACCGAAATTGGCGGGAGGATAAGGCACTCCGCTGTCAATTGTGTTGCATCCTGTCAACGTCACACCCGATATGCTGACGGCGTGGGTTGCCGGATCGATAGCAGCCGTCACTCCGGGAACCGATCCCGAATGCGGTGCATAAGCGTAGAATCTGTATTTACTCCTGGTGTCCCAGTATTTGAGCGGAGAATAGGTCCACTTGGCCAGGGAAGCACTGAACGCGACCTCCTGATTCAGGAACAGACATTCAGTAACTCCCTCGGATGTGGTTTGCCACCCCCAGACGCCCATAGTCTCCATATGGTCGCTGAGCATTGTCACTGCGCGGGTGAGCATAGGTAAAGGATTGTCAATGATACCGTTGCTGAAAGATATTACCAGACTTTCGCTGTCCGCCTTCTGCTCACGCAGATCACGGACAGTGTCATCATATGCGCAGCCTCCTACTGTCAGGATCATTCCTGCCAGTATCAGCTTTGCAATATGACGGGATAGTCTGTTCATCTTTTTCTTTTAAT
>JAZMZT010000253.1:0-3613 GCA_045586125.1 Bacteroidaceae bacterium
AGTCCCGAAGGAAGGTTGTAATTGGCAATCAGGTCATCAATCTGGTCATGATAGCCGTCAAGCACATCCTTGGGCAGTTCCTCACTCTGTGAGATTGTATAGGTCACGTTCACGCGACGGTCACGGTTCACACGACGTACCTCCGACGGTCCGCGGCTCAGACGGATATTGGCCAGCTGCTGCAGTTCATGGGTGCCGCCGTTTGCATCGGTCACGATTACACGGCGCAAATCATCCATGGTCTTCTCCCAGCGGCCCATCTCCTCCTCTTCCTCGGTCAGATCATCCATTATGACGATGTCATACTCATCGGTACCCACCTTGAAACTGGCTCCGGTACTGGTAGCACGGTTCAAAGAGTTCAGGGCCTGTGTTATGGCCGATGTGGATATGTTGTACGATGCCAGAGTGACAGGATCAAAGGTAAGCTGAACCTCACGGCGGCCGCCCGGGTTGTCAACCCTGACGTTACGTACAAACTCCAACTGCTCCAGATAGTATCTGAGGTTGTTTGAAACCACACGCATGGTCTCTGTATCGGAACCCTTGACAACTATTCTCTCAGTGTTGTCACCCATACCCAGCACGCTCATGAAACGGGTCAGTGAACTCAGGCCCGATGAACTCTGGTTGCCACGGGCGTAACCGGGAGTGACACGTACATCAATCTCATTCTCAAGGGCCAGGCTCTCAGAGAGTTCTTCAACAAGCTGGCTGATGGTAGGACCACCCTTCTTGTTGTATCCCTCCTGCAGAGTCACGGTGATTGATGCCTGATCCTCCTGGATACGGCTTATCACATCCTTCTTCTGAGGCAGACTGTCCAGACGCTCCTCCAACTTGGCGGTAGCCTCATCGGTATTCTCAATCGTGCTGCCGCTGGGCATGGTTATGTTCACGTTGATACGGTCACTGTCAACCTGACGGTTCTGACCGGTATCGCGCGACAGGGCGAAGATGAAGGCTATTACCAGAACGGCCACGGCTATGCCGATAGTCGGTCCGGGCTTTCTCAGACACGTCTTGAGCAGAGTTGAATACATCTGCAGAGGACGGTCATGTATGGACATCTTCTTGAAGAAGACGCTGTTGCTGCCGCCTCCGCGCTCCATCATGGCTGCCGTAGCCATAGGAATGAATGTCACGGCTACCAGGAGCGAGAATATCAGGGTCGATATGATGGAGAAACCTATGTTCTTTCCCAGCAACTTGATCATGGGCTCATCCGAGAACACAAACGGCAGGAACACCGTTATCGTGGTGAGCGTAGATGATATAAGGGCTTTACGCACCTCCTTGACACCCTGGAGCGCAGCCAGACGGGGCGGCATACCCATTGATGCCAGTCGGTAGATATTCTCCAACACAACGATACTGCTGTCCAGCAACATACCCACAGCCAGCGCCATACCTATAAGGGTAAGGGTGTTTATGGATATACCGGCTGCGTAGAACACGTTGAAGGCCGATAATATGGACACTGGTATTGACAGCGCGATAAAGAACACCAGGCTCAGGTTGCGCAGGAAGAACCACAGCACCAGAACAGCCAGCAGACCACCAATCAGAGCCAGTCTGACAATCTGTGATATGTTGTTGCTTATCTGGTCGGCCGAATTTGACTGAACCACAAGCTGCAGGTCCTGTGCGGCCACCTCCTTGTTTATCTCATCGATACGCTTCAGTGTACGGTTGGACAGATTCAGGAGGTTCTCACCTGCTCCGTTCACCAGAGACACCGAGATGGCATCCATTCCGTTCACACGGCTGATGGTTGTCTCCTCCCTGTAGTCAAAGAACACAGTGGCTACATTCTTCAGATATACGGGGCCTTGTGCCACCACCAGGTTCTCCACCTGCGACACGTCATCATAGTTGGCGTCAAGCTGAACATAATACTTGCGGTCAGGCTCACTTATGAATCCCAGGAACGTACGCTCCTGGTTATACTGGTTCAGCGCCTGGCTTATCTGCGCATTGGATATTTTCAGTGCCTGCATTGCCTCGGGATTGGAACGTATCTCGATTGACTTGACACGTCCGCCGTACACCGTCACGCCGGCTATTCCGTCTATACTCTCCAGGCGCGGTACCACATCCTTGTCCACGATGGCTCTCAGACGGTCAACACCACCTGATCCGCGCACCTGAAGTGACATGAACTGGTTGCTTATACCTGTAAGGTTAGCCTGTTGGACATTGACAGTGACATCGCTCGGGAAATCGCCCCTTATGGAACTGATCTTCTCCTGCAGTTTCACGGTGGTCATCTTGAGGTTGGTTCCGCGTTTGAAATCAACCCTGATGGAACCCTGTCGGCCCGATGCCGTCGATTCCATGTTCTCCACACCGCCAACAGCGCTTATTGCTCCCTCGAGCGGAATCACCACCTGCTGCTCCATGTAAGCCGGAGTAAGGTCGCTTCTGGACGAGCAGGTTACGTATAACTGGGGCAGTTCCGTATTAGGCAGCAACTCAACAGGCAACTGCTTGTACGAGAAATAACCCAGCAGCGTCATCGCCACCAGAAGCATGCAGATAGTTACTCTACGGTCAATAAATGACTTCATTACTTTCCAGTGATTCTTATTTTGGCGCTTTCAAATACATAATAAACACAAGGTATCACCACAAGACTCAGAAGAGTCGAGGTAACCAGACCGCCTATCACGGCAATGGCCATGGGCGAACTCAGGGATGCCCCCTCGCCTATTCCCAAAGCCATAGGCACAAGTGCCAGGATTGTGGTAAGACTGGTCATAAGGATAGGACGGATACGCTGCTGACCTGCCTCGGCTATGGCGTCGGTAAGGCTCAGACCGGAATCCTTGAGCTGTCCTATGCGGTCCACAAGGATAATGGAGTTGTTGACCGCGATACCGGCCAGCATAACCATACCTATGATACCCATTATATTCACGGTTATACCTGTAATCAGGAACATCAGTACCGCACCCACCAAAGCCAGAGGAATGGTGAGCAGGATGGTGAACGGATGCAGCAGTGATTCAAACTGCGATGCCATCACCATATAAACCAGTACGATTGACAGAACAAGTGCCAGAAGCAGGCTGTTCATTGACTCGGCACGACGCTCCTCCTCACCGGTCACGGTTATGGAGTAGTTCTGCGGCAGTTCAATGCCCGATACTGCATCTCTGACACGCTGAGCGGCCTTGTCCAGGGATACCGACTCGTCAATCTCGGCAGTGACGCGTGTCACACGGTTCTGGTTCAGACGCGATATCTCCTTAGGTGCGGTGCTCTCACTTATCTGGGCAATCTCCACAAGACGGAAATCCTTCTGGCCAGATGTTATGACCATATTGTTCAGATCGGCCAGAGAAACGCCGGGAACCTTGATACTGATATCTCTCATGTCACCCTTGTAGTCCATCTGACCGGCTTCACGTCCGGCAAGATGCTGCTGTATCTGGGTGATTATGGTAGACACGTTGATGTTGTTCATACCGGCCAGGGCACGGTCAACCGTGATGATAATCTCGGGAGCGCCGCCTGCCAGTGAACTCTCAACGTTATAAAGGCAGTCAATCGAGTCAACCGCAGCCTTTACCTGCGTTGTAAGTGCAGACAGAAGATCCAGTTCCTCACC
>JAZMZT010000254.1:0-5946 GCA_045586125.1 Bacteroidaceae bacterium
GGAGATTCTTGTGAATCATGTCAAAAAGGCTATGGAGATTGTTTCCGGAATAAAAGTGGCTCCTTTGTTTGAGACCTATCTGTTACACGGTTACTATCCGTTTTACAGGGAGTCTGATGAAGATTTTCCCTCACGTTTACGTGAAACAGTTTCAGTGGTAATAGATTCAGATCTTCCGGCCGTTGAGAAAATCACTTTTGAAACTCTGCAAAAAGTAAAGAAACTGCTTATGATCATAAGTGAGCACGTTCCTTTTGAACCCACGATGTCAGAACTATGGCGTCAACTCTCTACTGATAATGAACTGGGGCTCAAAATGCTTTATGCTTTGGATAAGGCTCAGGTTCTGGCGTTACTAACTTTAAATGCCAAGAATTATAAATCTCTCATCAAACCGGATAAGATTTTCTTGGGTAATACCAATCTGATGCATGTCCTTTGCCCGGTAGTTGATAAGGGAAATGAGCGGGAAACGTTCTTTTTGAACCAGTTACGTGTAAATCACGATGTGCGATACCCTAAGCAGGGTGATTTCATTATTAATGATAAGTTCCTGTTCGAGGTGGGTGGTAAAGGAAAGACTTTTGATCAGATAGCTGATGTAAAAGACAGTTATCTGGCTGTTGATGACACTGAAGTTGGGCACGGCAGCCGGATTCCGCTTTGGCTATTCGGGTTCCTGTATTAAAAAAGCGTTCTATTTCTTTTTTTCTCTCAAGGCTTGTTTTATATTTGCCAAACGACCATATACAAACCAATTAAGACAAAAGGATTATGAAAAAGAAATTCATCTGCACCGTATGCGGATACGTTCATGAAGGAGACGAGGCACCCGAGCGCTGCCCACAGTGTAAAGCACCCAGAGATAAATTCAAGGAGGTTGTAGAGAACGGAGAGTCCCTGCAGTTTGCCTGCGAGCATATTCTTGGCGACGGCCAGGTTGGCAATGAGGAGATGGTAAACCACCTGCGCATGGAGTTTAACGGAGAATGCTCCGAGGTGGGCATGTATCTGGCTATGAGCCGTCAGGCTGATCGTGAGGGTTATCCCGAGATTGCCGAGGCATTCAAGCGTTACGCCTTTGAGGAGGCCGAGCATGCCGCAAAGTTTGCCGAGTTGCTGGGCGAGATGGTATGGGATACCAAGACCAACCTTGAGAAGCGTATGCAAGCTGAGCACGGTGCTTGCGCTGGTAAACTGGGTATTGCCAAGACCGCCAAGGCCCAGAACTGGGATGCCATACATGATACAGTTCATGAGATGGCCAAGGATGAGGCCCGTCACGGTAAGGGATTCGAAGCCCTTTACAAGCGCTATTTCGGCAAGTAAATCCTAAAAAGAGTTATCAAACCGGCTAAAGGCCGTATCGGGGCGGAAATTAGACCCCGATACGGCCTTTTCCTTTGGAAAAATATCCTTAACTTTGCAAATTAATACGTAGATAAGAAGGGATGAGTGTGATAATGCACATAGAGTCTGCTACCGACGGCTGTTCGGTTGCGGTAAGTGATGAGGGACACCTGGTGTTTGACAAGGCCGACCGTGAGGGGCATAACAACGCCGTATCGCTTGGAGTGCTAGTAGATGAGGCTTTGGCGCTGGTAGACAGTCGTGGTCTTAAGCTGGATGCCGTAGCGGTAAGTGAGGGTCCGGGCTCATACACCGGTCTGCGCATAGGCGTATCCATGGCCAAGGGCGTATGCTACGGCCGTGGTATAAAGCTGATATCGGTCTCAACACTTAAGTTACTATGTGTGCAGCCGCTCCTGAGTCTGGAACTTCCCGATGACGCTCTGCTCTGTCCCATGATCGATGCCCGCCGAATGGAGGTGTACAGCGCCATCTATGACCGTGCATTGAATGAGGTCCGTGAGATTCGTGCAGACATTGTCACTGAAGATACCTACCGCGAGTATCTGGACAATCATCCCGTATGGTTCATGGGTAATGGCGCCGCCAAGTGCCGCGAGACCATCAATCACCCGAATGCACACTTCCTGGATGACATCAACCCCGAGGCCCGTTGGATGTTCCCGCTGGCCGAGCAGTCATTCAACCGGGAGGAGTTCCGTGACGTGGCCTATTTTGAGCCCTACTATCTGAAAGATTTTATTGCTGTTAAACCTAAAAAACTGGTTTGATGAATTACAATACCCAACGAGAAAAGATGCCTATGCCCGAGTACGGACGTGCCGTACAGGAGATGGTGGAGTATGCAGTGACAATACCTGACCGCGCCGAGCGTCAGCGTTGCGCCAACACCATCATCAACATCATGGGCAGTATGTTCCCCACACTGCGTGACGTGCCCGATTTCCAGGGCAAGCTGTGGGATCATCTGGCATTCATGTCGGACTATAAACTGGATATTGACTATCCGTTTGAGATAACCCGTCTGGAAAAGACCCAGCAGAAACCGGATCATATTGACTATCCGGCCGGCGATATCCGTTACCGTCATTACGGACATATACTGCCTTCACTCATTAAGGAGGCTGTGAATATGCCCGAGGGCCCTGAGCGCAGCCAGCTGGTTCGCCTGCTTGCAGTGCAGATGAAAAAGGACCTTATGACCTGGAACAAGGAGATGGTAAGCGATGAGCGCATAGCCGATGACTTTGCATATTTCTCACGCGGCCGTCTTATGCTCCAGGATGGTGATCTGGACGTACAGTTCGCACAGGCTCCGCCTCAGCAGCGCGCCCAGCAGCACGGAAAGAAAAAGAACAAACGCAGATATTGATATAACGCTATGTCGTCATTTCTTGTAGAGGGAGGTCACAGACTTAAGGGGACCATCTGTCCGCAGGGCGCCAAGAACGAGGTCCTGCAGATTCTTTGTGCCGTACTGCTCACTCCGGATGAGGTGACGGTACAGAACGTTCCGGACATCCTGGATGTCAGGAACCTGATAGACATGCTGGCCAATCTGGGTGTCAAGGTCAATAACACCGCTCCCGGATGCTGGACATTCAAGGCTGATACTATTGACCGCAGTTATGCCGAGAGCATGGACTTTGTAGCCAAGAGCGCCGGACTGCGCGGATCGGTCATGTTGCTGGGTCCGTTGTTGGCCCGTCTGGGACATGCCACCGTAAGCAAACCCGGAGGTGACAAGATAGGCCGCCGCCGTGTGGATACCCACATTAAGGGATTCCAGGCGCTGGGCGCCAATTTCCTCCTGAACGAGGAGCGCGGATACTTTGAACTCAAGGCTGATAGGCTTAAGGGTACCTACATGCTTCTGGATGAGGCATCGGTAACCGGTACCGCCAATATTATAATGGCCGCAGTCCTGGCCGACGGCGTTACCACCATCTACAACGCTGCCTGCGAACCCTACGTGCAGCAGTTATGCAGAATGCTGGTACGCATGGGTGCCAGGATAGACGGCATCGGAAGCAACCTTCTGACCATCACCGGAGTAAAGGAACTTCACGGCACATCGCACAAGGTTCTGCCCGATATGATTGAGGTGGGCAGTTTCATCGGAATGGCCGCCATGACCCAGAGTGAGATCACCATCAAGGATGTATCGTACCAGAACCTTGGAATCATTCCAATGAGTTTTGCCCGTCTGGGAATACAGATGGAACAGCGCGGAGATGACATATTCATACCCGCACAGGAGCACTACCAGATAGATTCATTCATAGACGGCTCCATAATGACATTGGCCGATGCCCCCTGGCCCGGACTTACACCGGACCTTCTGAGCGTGCTGCTGGTAACCGCAACCCAGGCCAAGGGCAGCGTGCTCATACATCAGAAGATGTTTGAGAGCCGCCTGTTCTTTGTGGACAAACTCATTGACATGGGTGCCCAGGTGATACTCTGTGACCCGCACCGTGTGGTTGTCATCGGCCATGACCGTCAGTTCCCGCTGACCGCCCGCCGAATGTCATCGCCCGATATCCGTGCCGGTATTGCATTGCTCATAGCAGCCATGAGTGCCAAGGGTACCAGCCGCATAGACAACATCGGCCAGATAGACCGCGGTTATCAGAACATTGACGGCCGTCTTAACGCGCTGGGCGCAAACATAAAGAGAGAGGATTGATATGATTGAGCAGAGCGAGGTACAGAGGATAGGACAGATAGTCAAGCCGCACGGAGTAGGCGGCGAGATGGCTGTCACCGTACCCGCATCACTCGACTGGACCGATGATATAGATTGCCTGATATGCTCGCTCGACGGCATACTGGTACCGTTCTTCCTGGAGTCCATACGCCCCAAGAGCAATACAACCATTCTGGTCAAGTTTGAAGGATATGACACGGTCGAGTCAACGGCCCGTTTTATGGGAGTGACCGTCTATATGCCACTCAAGTATCTGGCAGAGGCCGATGAAGAAGAACCCACATGGAGCGCATTCCTGGACTGGAAGGTAGTTGATTCAAAAGCCGGACCGCTGGGCTTGGTCAA
Source organism: Bacteroidaceae bacterium (assembly GCA_045586125.1). Lineage (GTDB taxonomy): Bacteria > Bacteroidota > Bacteroidia > Bacteroidales > Bacteroidaceae > Colenecus. The sequence continues at coordinate 4,427 of JAZMZT010000254.1, forward strand.
TGCTGTCGATGACAGCACTCCGAACATCCTGTTTCAGGTACGTGACGGCGAACGTGAGCGCATCATACCCGCCAACCCCGAATGGATCACCAAGGTGGACCGCAAGAACAGAACTATAATGTATAACCTTCCCGAGGGACTTACAGAACTATAAAGAGAGATATGAAGAGCATCCGTCAGAAACGCAAGGAGGTGGGCCGCAAAAGCCTTTTCCGCCGTTTTGTCTATCTGTACAGACTCACTGTGGTCAATGAGGATGAGCAGCGCCGTGTATTCAGGATGAAGATATCACACTTTATCCTGTTCCTGGCCGTAATTGTCATTGCCGGGCTCGGAGCATGGGGAGGCATTGCGGTATTCCGCAGTCTGCCCAAGCAGAGAGGTACCACCCTTGAGGACTACCGCATACGTCAGGCCATCGTCAACGAGGCTCTGCGCATAGACTCTCTGGAGCAGGTCTTTGAAATGCAGAACAGATATGTATCGGTACTGCAGGATATCATATCGGGTTCCATATCACTTGACACGGTTTATTCGGTCGATTCACTGGCCCGCGTACGTACTGAACTCCTTATGGAGCGTACCGAGTTGGAGGAGTCATTCATGCGCCAGTATGAGGAGGCCGAGCGTTACAATATCACGTCACAGTCACAGCCTGTGAGCGATGTGCTCAGCATATCCATTTTCCGTCCCACTGCCGGTCTGGTAACCAAGAGTTACGATCCCCTTGACCAGCATCTTGGCGTGGATATAGCAGCCAGCCCCAACCAGAGTGTGGTTTCGGTGCTTGACGGTACAGTGCTTATGTCTACGTACACATCGGACATGGGTTATACCATCTGTATAGTACATCCTGGCGAACTCATATCGGTCTACAAGCATTGCGAGTCACTGCTCAAGAAGACCGGTGACCGTGTAAAGCAGGGTGACGTGGTTGCACTTGTGGGCCGCGGAACCGACCGTGCGCTGCAGGGCTCACATCTTCATTTTGAATTGTGGTATCAGGGTCAGCCCCTTGATCCCGAAAAATATATATTGTTCCAGTGAAACAGATAGCCATTTTAGGTTCAACAGGCTCAATAGGGAAGCAGGCGCTTGACGTCATTGCCTCCCATCCCGATGAATATGAGGTTTATGCTTTGACTGCCAATAACAGCGTTGATCTGCTTATTGAGCAGGCTCTCAAGTTTAAGCCTGAAGCGGTGGTGATAGCGAATGAACAGCATTATTCCAAACTCAAGGAAGCACTCTCCGGACAGCCCGTAAAGGTTTATGCCGGGGCCGATGCCATCAACCAGATTGTGACGGCCTCTCCCATAGACATTGTGCTGGCGTCGATGGTGGGATTTGCAGGTCTGTGTCCCACGATTGAGGCCATCAAGGCAGGCAAGACCATAGCCCTGGCCAATAAGGAGACCATGGTGGTGGCCGGTGAACTTATCACGTCACTTGCGCTCCGGTACAAGACTCCCATACTGCCGGTTGACTCAGAGCACTTCGCCATTTTCCAGTGCCTTAGC
>JAZMZT010000255.1:0-2089 GCA_045586125.1 Bacteroidaceae bacterium
CTCACAGAACGACATGGCTACGATCCGACTTAATAAACTAAGACACTAAACGCAGTCAAAACAATAGTTCAGAATATGCTCATAGATCTTAAAGACATCAACAAGACTTACACGGGTGCACAGCCCCTCCACGTGCTCAAAGGCATCAACCTTGGGATAGAGCGCGGCGAGTTTGTATCCATCATGGGAGCATCCGGCTCAGGTAAGTCAACTCTCCTTAATATATTAGGTATACTTGACAACTATGATACCGGTGAATATCACCTTAACGGCAAACTGATTAAGAATCTCTCCGAGCGTCAGGCTGCCGAATACCGCAACCGCATGATTGGATTCATATTCCAGTCTTTCAATCTCATCTCCTTCAAAACAGCCGTTGAGAATGTGGAGTTGCCTCTTTTCTATCAGGGCATTGGACGCAAACAGCGTCGTCAGATGGCAATGGAATACCTGGACCGTCTGGGCCTGAAGGATTGGGCAACCCACTACCCCAACGAAATGTCCGGTGGTCAGAAGCAGCGCGTGGCAATAGCCCGCGCTCTCATCACCAAGCCCCAGATCATCCTGGCCGATGAGCCCACCGGCGCCCTTGACTCCAAGACATCGGTCGAGGTTATGGAACTGCTGAGCCGCCTGAACCGTGAAGAGGGCATCACCATCGTAGTGGTAACACACGAGAGCGGTGTAGCCAACTGCACCAACCGCATCATCCACATCAAGGACGGTATCATCGGCCAGATAGAGGATAATACCCAGCACAACGCATCAGCATTCGGTACAACCACAATAATGAAGTAAACCATGCATGACCTGATAACAGAAATATGGGAGAGCGTGCGCCGCAACAAACTGCGCACCAGCCTGACCGGATTCTCGGTAGCATGGGGTATCTTCATGATCATCGTGCTGCTGGGTGCCGGCAACGGACTGATGAACTCCTTCAACCAGGACAGCGAGGGATTTGCCACCAACACCATGGAAATCTATCCCAGCGCCACCTCCAAGCCCTACAAGGGATACAAACAGGGCCGATACATGACGCTTAACGAGCAGGATATGGCCCTTCTGGCCCGCCAGTTCCCCGATATCATCGACCAGGTAACCACATCGGTCACAAAAGGCGGATTTACGGTTACATACGGAAAGAAGCACCTCAACAACATGGATCTGAACGGCACATTCCCGGGTCAGGCCGATATGAACCACATACAGGTACTGGCCGGCCGTTTCATCAACAACATGGACATAGCCGAGAAGCGTAAAGTGATGGTTATCACCCACATGCTGGCCAAGAACATGCTTGAAGGCGGAAAAGATTACGCCAGCCTTCTGGGCAAGAAAGTCAAGGTAGGCAATCTGGTATTCACTATAGTAGGCGTGCGCCATGCCTATGAGAACCGCAATGACCGCGAACTCTATATCCCCTACACCACCGCAAGGGCCATATTCGGCATGACCAATGACCTGGACCTTATAGCATTCACATTCAACGGACTTGAGACCGAGGCAGAGAACGAGGCATTTGAACTCCGACTCAAAAAGATACTCAACGCCCGCCACAGCGCAGCCCCCGATGACGAGAGCGCCTATTACATCTGGAACCAGTTCACCCAGAACATGCAGATGAACAAAGGCCGCGGTTACCTGAACGTAGGACTCTGGATAGTAGGATTCTTTACCCTGCTGGGCGGCATAGTCGGTGTGAGCAACATCATGCTCATTACAGTAAAGGAGCGCACGCACGAGTTCGGAATCCGCAAGGCCATAGGCAGCAGTCCCTGGAACATAACCAAACTGATAATAACCGAGAGCGTAGCCATAACCGCATTCTTCGGCTACATAGGAATGGTACTGGGCATGATAGCATGTTTCATCATGGACCGTACCTTAGGTCAGGAAACAATGGATATGTTCGGACAGAGCATCCGCCTGCTGATAAACCCCACAGTGGGACTGAGTGAAGCAATAAAGTCAACCGTACTTCTGGTCATTTCGGGAACGGTAGCGGGTCTCTTCCCCGCCATAAAAGCCGCACGCGTAAGACCCATTGAAGCATTAAGAGCAGACTGATATGAGATTCGATATAGAT
>JAZMZT010000256.1:0-16814 GCA_045586125.1 Bacteroidaceae bacterium
GAGGAACTTGAAATCACCGGTGGAACGGGACTTTTCTTTGGTCTCTGCGCCGCCGGACTCATCCTGTCACGACTTACCGGTGCCCATGCCCTGCGTGAGAACAAGGTGTCCCGCAACGCCACGATGGGCGTATCGGTCAGCATATTCGGCTACCTGCTGTTTGCCGCCCTGCACAACCCCATCGGTTATTATGGAGCTGCTCTTATAATAGGTTTGGGAAACGGCCACATGTACCCCGCTTTCCAGACTATGTTCATCAACCTGGCCGAGCACTCGCAGCGCGGCACCGCAAACTCCTCCATCCTGACCTCCTGGGATGCCGGCGTAGGCTTAGGCGTACTCATAGGCGGCCTGTTTTCCGAATACTTTGGGTACCACAGCGCATTCTGGGCTGCCTGGGCGGTTAACCTCTTTGGTCTGATTTTCTACTTCACCTCAATCCGCCGCCACTTTGAATCCAACAAGCTTCGCTGACAAAAAGTGACGCAAAGGGGTCGTTTAACTTTGCGTCATTCATATGTTTTCACGATCGGGAATGAGACGGCGGACAGCCTTGTACTCGTAGAAGAAACGGCTGGCTATCACACGGATCACAGTGTAGGCGGGAATTGCCACAAGCATACCCACTGCCCCGCCTATCTTACCTGATATGAGCAGCACTATGAAAATCTCAAGCGGACTTGCCTTTATGCTGGTGGAATAGATAAGCGGCTGATAGATGAAATTGTCAACCAGTTGCACAGCCAGCATGATACCAAATACTATGAGAGCATAAATCCAGATATTCACATCCAGTCCGGCTACAGCGCCGTATTTGAGTATCACACACAGAACCACACCTATAACCTCGCCAATGAGCGGCCCTACATACGGAATTACATTAAGCAGGCCTGCAATGAAAGCTATACCAATGGCATAACTGAATCCTATGCGAGCTATAAGCCAGAGTCCCAGCAGATTAAGCACTACCACACCTGCAATCTCCACCAGCAGTCCCACAAAGTATCTGGACAGAAGCCGCCTTATTTCATTGATGGTTTTCTCCACGCGCTCCTCAACCTTATCGGGCACCAGAGCGGCTATAATCCTGCCGAACAGGCCTTCATCCTTAATAAAGAAGAACGATATGAACAGCACCGAGAACACACCCACCGCCATAGTAGCCACAGCCGATGCCATCGAACCCACAATACCGGGAACTGATGATAAATCCGTCAGTTCAGACAGCTTCTCAAGCAACAGCTGAGCCAAGTCAAAATCGGCGCCTACCCATGGTATCACACTGATAATCCATTGGTTTATCTGATCCAGGACATTTCGGTGCAGCATTTCATCGCGCGCGTTCATTATTGAAACATCGTGCACTATCCCTGACACGATAGGAATCACCTGGGTTACCACAAAAACCAGGACTGATGACAGGATGACAAGAGATATGACCGCCAGGACCGTATTGGGCGCAGCCTTACCTCTGATCCGTATCTTACGGAGCAGGTTCATTACCGGATGCCCGATGAGCGAAACCACGAATGCCGTTATGATATATACCAGTACGCTTCGGAAATACCAGCAGAGCGTACATACAATCGCTGAAGCTCCCAGAAAAATCAGAATGCGAGCCAGCCTGTCAATACTGCGTTCTTTTTCCATACGCCGTAAAGGTAACACTTATTATTGTAACATTTTTTGCATCTTTGCAGTCAGTAAGGATTTTTTATAGGACAAATATATGGCTATCGGTAAATGGATTGGAGGTTTTTTGGGGTTGCTTAACGGAGGACCTCTCGGGGCTCTTGCCGGGTTTGCCCTAGGTTCACTGTTTGACACACTCACTTCAAGAAACGTTCAACCGACATATATTCCGGATGACGATAGCCACAGGACAACCGAATCTGAAGGTCAGCGCAATGGTTTCCTGTTCTCGCTTATGGTCTTGTCGGCCGATGTCATTCAAGCGGACGGACGCATTATGCACAGTGAAATGGAATGCCTTCGCAACTTCCTGCGGAACCAGTTCGGCAGTCAGGCAGTTACAGAAGGCGAGCAGATAATCCGCCGACTGTTTGAGCGCAGAAAACAGATGGGTGAAACCTGGTGGCGCAGTCAGATTGACGCATGCTGCCGTCAGATAGCCCAGGTCATGACCGTAGGGCAGCGTCTGCAGCTTGTCTCGTATTTAGTCCTGCTGGCCAAGGCCGACGGCACCGTCAGCCCCGACGAGATTCAGGCCATTAAGAACGATGCCGCAAACATGGACATAGACCCCGCCAATGTAGATCAGATGACAGGTCTGGGAGGCAAGACACTTGATGATGCCTATAAGGTGCTGGGCATTTCCCCGGATGCCACCGATGATGAAGTACGCACAGCCTACCGTCAGATGGCGCTCAAGCATCACCCGGACCGTGTGGCAACATTAGGTGAGGACGTCCGAAAGGCCGCCGAAAAGAAGTTCCAGGAGATAAACGATGCTAAGGATCGTATCTACAAGGCACGCGGCATCAAGAAGTGACGCAAAGGGGTCGTTTCACTTTGCGTCATTTCAGGATCCAGTTGTTATAGAGATCCTCAATTGAATAGTATGTGGCGTTATCTGACGGGATGTATAGGCCGTCTCCCGGTATTAACTGACAGCATTGACAACACCAGCAATGACACACTGTACATCACGTTTCTCCAGCCACGTGACAGTAGGATTTAAAGGTCTTGAATATCATTTTCCTATTACTATAAACTTATATATCGTTCCATTTTGATGACACAAAGGTACAATTATTATACCCGGTAAGGCAAAGATTTGGCTTTGCAAAACTGTTGCAACTATTTTAGGGAAAGACAATCTGATTATAAGAAAAAATACAGAAAATATTTTGTGGTGACGGCGTAAAACACTAATTTTGCGCCCGATTAGTGCCGCAGAGGTATGAGAAGTGTCTGCCACAGTGGGCGGGCCACCTCACGGAGAAACAAATAAAAGCAAGATTTAATGTACGTTATTGCTGAAATTCAGGGACAGCAGTTCAAGATTGAAGAGGGAATGAAGCTGTTCGTGCACCACATTCAGGACGTTGAGGCCGGTGCAAGCGTAGAGTTCGAGAAGATCCTTCTCGCCGACAAGGACGGAAAGGTCACCGTAGGTGCTCCTACCGTTAAGGGCGCAAAGGTAGTATGTGAGGTCAAGACCCCGCTCGTAAAGGGTGACAAGGTTCTTGTATTCCACAAGAGAAGAAGAAAAGGTTACCGTAAGCTCAACGGTCACCGCCAGCAGTTCACAGAGCTTCTGGTTAAGGAAGTAGTAGCATAACCCTAAAAACTAGAAAGAAATGGCACATAAAAAAGGTGTAGGTAGTTCTAAGAACGGCCGTGAGTCTGCCAGCAAGCGTCTGGGCGTTAAGATTTGGGGTGGACAGTATGCAAAAGCAGGTAACATCATAGTTCGTCAGCGCGGTACACAGCACAATCCGGGCGAGAACATCGGTATGGGTAAAGACCACACCCTGTTCGCACTTGTTGACGGTGTTGTTCAGTTCAAGAAAGGCCGTAAGGACAGAAGCTATGTTTCAGTAATCCCCGTAGAGGAGAAAGCTGAGGCCTGATAAACCAAACGACATAAAAGAGGCTCACTGAATTTGTGGGCCTTTTTTATTTAAAAGAATTATTCCGATGCTCACACTCAAACAGATCACAGAACAGACCGAGCAGGTTATAGCAGGTCTTAATAAGAAGCATTTCAAGAATGCTGAGGAGGCTATTGCCCAGGCTATAAAACTGAATGATAACAGAAAGAAGGCCCAGGCACAGTTGGATAACAATCTTGCCGAAGGTAAGGTACTTGCAGCCAAGATCGGACAGGCCATGAAGGCCGGCAACAAGGAGGAGGCCGAGCAGGCCAAGGCTAAGGTTGCCGAACTCAAAGTGGCTGCCGCAGAACTGGAGGCACAGAAAGAGCAGGCCGAGAACGATCTGACCGCGCTGCTCTGCACAATCCCCAACATACCCTACCCTGAGGTTCCCGAAGGCACATGCGCCGAGGACAACTGGGTAGTAAAGTCAAACCTCAAGGAGTGTGTAATCGGACAGGATACAGTAGGCAACTGGACCTGCAACCCCGAGAATACCAACGCAAAGGTTCCCCACTGGGAATTGGCCAAGAAGTACAATCTGATTGACTTTGATCTGGGCGTTAAGATTACCGGTGCTGGATTCCCCGTATATATAGGAAAAGGTGCCCAGTTGCAGCGCGCACTCATAAACTTCTTCCTGGCCGAGGCAAACAAGGCCGGTTATACAGAGATCATGCCTCCTACTGTTGTGAACCCCGCTTCGGGTTACGGCACAGGACAGCTGCCCGACAAGGAGGGCCAGATGTACCACTGCGAGGTTGATGACCTCTATCTGATTCCTACCGCCGAGGTTCCCGTAACCAACATCTACCGTGACGTTATCCTGGATGAGAAGCAGTTACCCATCAAGAACTGCGCATACACCCAGTGCTTCCGCCGCGAGGCCGGTCCTTACGGCAAGGATGTACGCGGTCTGAATCGTCTGCATGAGTTCAGCAAGATTGAGATTGTACGCATAGATCCTCCCGAGCATTCGGCCGAGAGCCACAAGGAGATGCTTGCTCACGTAGAGGGTCTGCTCCAGAAACTGGAACTCCCCTACCGTATTCTGCGTCTTTGCGGCGGCGACCAGAGCTTTACATCAGCCATCTGCTATGACTTTGAGGTATACTCAGAGGCTCAGGGCCGCTGGCTTGAGGTATCATCAGTATCAAACTTTGACACATATCAGGCTAACCGTCTGAAATGCCGCTACCGCAAGGCCGGCGAGAAGAAAGCCGAGCTCTGCCACACACTGAACGGTTCTGCTCTTGCCCTGCCGCGTATAGTAGCAGCAATCCTGGAGGATAACCAGACACCTGACGGAATCAAGATTCCCAAGGCTTTGGTTCCTTACACTGGATTTGATATGATCAACTGAAAACAGTACCATTGGGGACGGTTCCGTTTGGTATCGTTTTAAAATTAGATACAAAAAGAACAGCGACTTACAATTAAGCCGCTGTTTCTTGTTTAGCAAAACGATACCAAACGGAACCGTCCCCAATGGTACTGCTTCAGAGAGCGGCACGTAACCTTACCAGTTTTGTGAGCAATGGTTCAAGCAGGTCAAGCGGAAGCATATTGGCTCCGTCACTCTTGGCCTCAGAGGGATTCATGTGAGTCTCCATGAAAAGACCGTCTGCTCCAACCGCTACGGCTGCCTTTGAGATAGTCTCAATGAGTTCGGGCTGACCGCCGGTAACGCCGCTGGACTGGTTGGGACGCTGCAGTGAATGCGTGCAGTCCACAACGACGGGAAAACCGAATTTCTGCATCTGGGGAATGCCGCGGAAATCAACCACCAGGTCCTGATAGCCAAATGTAGAACCACGTTCAGTCAGCATCACATTCCTATTACCGGCATCAACAACCTTCTGAGCGGCAAACTGCATGGCCTCGGGAGCCAGGAACTGTCCTTTCTTGATGTTTACCGTCTTGCCTGTACGGGCAGCGGCAACCAGCAGGTCAGTCTGACGGCACAGGAATGCCGGAATCTGCAGTATATCAACATAATCGGCTGCCATAGCGGCATCCTCCTCGCGATGGATATCGGTCACAACGGGAATACCGAACTCGCTGCGTACGCGGGCCAGTATCTTGAGCGCCTTCTCATCACCTATTCCGGTGAACGAATCTATGCGTGAACGGTTGGCCTTCTTGAACGAACCCTTGAACGCATAGGGAATACCCAGGCGTGAGGTAATATCGACACACTTCTCAGCTATGCGCATGGCCATCTCCTCGCCTTCAATAACGCAGGGACCTGCCAACAGAAAGAAATTCTTGGAATCCTTAAACAGTGCCATATTATCAGGGAATTATAAAGTTGATTACTGCCGGCTCAAGTGACACCTTGAGCGGGAATGTATGATTCAGGGTACGGCCGTCAACACATGTCAGCGTACCGTCAGCCTGCATTATCTCAATCTGTTTTGTGCGGTAAGGACGTACCTGCTCGTGATTCAGGAACTTACCGTGCAGGATCATGTACAGACCGCGTATGGTCTGCCAGAACTTGGGCCTGTATACTACGGAGAGGTCAAGCCATCCGTTGTAAGGCACAGCGCTCGGAGTCATACCGTAACCGCGCGAATTTCCTATACAGATGGTCATTATCTTGTCGTTTATCTCCTCGCTGTTCACCTTGATGCGCATCTTGTACTGCTTGCGCTCCTTGAACAGGCTGAATATGGCAATCAGATATGCTGGATTCTTCTTACCGAACCTCTTGCATATATCCGACAGACGGATAGCCTGGGCACCGAGACCTACGTTTACAGACATAAGGAAATAGCGGACCTTCTCACTGCCGTCCTCCTGGAACGAGCAGTATCCAACGTCTATCTTCTTGGTCCTGTGCTCTATGATGCTGTGAATGGCCTTCTTGTAGTTGTCAACCTCAAGGCCCCAGAAACTTGCAAAGTCATTACCGATACCGTTGGGCACAATACCGAAAGTAAGGTTCTGACGCACCTCACGGGGAGAGAACATGATGGCGTTGATGGCATCGTTCATAGCCTCGTCACCGCCCACAACCACAATTGTCTTGTGGCCGCTGTCTATAAGCATGCGGGTAATGCGCTCAATAGAGCCTTCGCCCTCTGACTGCACCACGTCATACTTGACCTTGCGGAACTCCAGATACTCCCTTATCTGTTCCCACCTTTTCAGTGTATTGCTGACACCTGCACGGGGTACATATACTATTCCCCATCTCTCTTCTTCAACGGTCATCATTGATTCTGCATTAATTCTAAAATACGGTCAACCTTCTGGTCTGTACTCCAATCAAACGGAATCCAGTCTATATGTATCCCGCGACGTTCCATACCCCGGAACCAGGTCATCTGACGCTTGGCGAACTGGTGTATGGCAACCTCCAGTTCCTGGAGCAGGTACTTATATTCCAACTGCCCTGTCACATACAGGGTAACATACTTATACTCAAGTCCGTAATAGATAAGGTCATCGACCGATATCCCTCTTTCAAGGAGTCCCTTAATCTCATCTATCATACCTTCCTGAAGCCGTTTCTCAAGGCGGCTGCTGATAAGTTCACGCCTCTGGTCACGGCTTATGTCCACGCCGATGTTCAGGCTGCGGAGCGTGGGGAAAGCACCCACCTCAACCGGAGTGTTACGGTAGCACTCCTCAATCTCGATGGCACGGATGGCACGCTTGCAGGTGTCAACATCGGTAGTGTTATGCAGCGTCTTGTAACCTTTCAGTATCTCGGTCAGTTCCGCAAGTGTCTTGCCTTCCAGTGACTTGCGCAACTGCGGATTCTCGGGAACAGGTATGAGCCGATATCCGCGCAGCACCGATTCCAGGTACAGTCCGGTACCGCCGCACATTATGGGCTGGGCACCGCGCTCCACAACACCCTTATAGGCCTTCAGGAAATCACCCTGAAACTCATAAACGTTGTATTTGCTTCCCGGCTCGGCAATGTCAATCAGATGGTAGGGAATTACCCTGTCACCCACCCTGTAATCGGCCAGATCCTTACCTGTGCCGATATCCATACCCCGATACACCTGGCGGCTGTCGGCACTCAGTATCTCACCTCCTATGCGGTCGGCAAGAGCCACTGCCAGTTTTGTCTTACCGCATGCCGTAGGGCCAAGTATGGTTATCAGGTCAAAATTGCGCATAACAGGGACGAAGATAAAAAAAAATCCCCGCATTTCTGCGAGGATTTTCTATAATCACTTTGTAAAGCTTACTTTGTGATAACGCGGGCCATTTCGCAAACCTTGTTGCTGTAACCCCACTCGTTGTCATACCATGCGCAAACCTTAACGAAAGTAGGATCGAGCTGGATACCTGCCTTAACGTCAAAGATTGAGGTGTGAGAGTCGTTGCGGAAGTCAGTTGAAACAACAGCCTCGTCGGTGTAACCAAGGATACCCTTGAGCTCGCCCTCTGAAGCCTCCTTCATAGCAGCGCAGATCTCATCGTATGTGCAGGGCTTCTCGAGCTCAGCAGTCAGGTCAACGAAAGATACATCTGAAGTGGGAACGCGGAGTGACATACCGGTAAGACGGCCGTTCAGAACGGGAAGAACCTTACCTACAGCCTTAGCAGCACCTGTTGAAGAAGGAATGATGTTCTCCAGGATACCACGGCCACCGCGCCAATCCTTCTTTGAAGGACCGTCAACAGTCTTCTGAGTAGCAGTAGCAGCGTGAACGGGTGTCATAAGACCGCGCTTGATACCGAACTTGTCGTTCAGAACCTTGCTGATAGGAGCAAGGCAGTTGGTGGTGCAAGATGCGTTGGAGATGATTGTCTGACCAGCGTATGTCTTGTCGTTAACACCGTATACGAACATAGGAGTAGCGTCCTTTGAAGGAGCTGACATGATAACCTTCTTGGCACCAGCCTTGATGTGAGCCTCAGCGAGCTCAGCGGTCAGGAAGAAACCGGTTGACTCAACAACAACGTCAACACCCAGAGCACCCCAAGTGATGTTTACGGGATCCTTCTCAGCGAAGACCTGAATCTTGTTGCCGTCAACGATCATGTAGTTACCGTCAACCTTGATGTCGTGGTTGAACTGGCCATGAACTGAATCATACTTCAGCATGTAAGCCAGATAATCGGGATCCAGCAGATCATTGATACCTACGACCTGAATGTCGTTACCAAAGTTCTCAACAGCAGCACGGAAAACCATGCGACCGATACGGCCAAAACCGTTAATACCGAGTTTGATCATTTTGTTTGATTTAGGTTGTTTATTATATCTAAAAATTCTCTTTCTCTCTAAAAACGGCGCAAAATTAAGAAATTCTTTTTACTTTCGCGCACAATTACGAAAGTAATAAGGTTAAAACAATTTAAGATTAAAGGTATAAAAGATATGGGCTTTTTCAAGAACCTATTCGGCAAGAAAACAGATCAGGTGGAAAACGTCGGTGGAATGGAGGACTTTATGACTCTTATCCGCGTTTACCTGCAGGCTGAAATAGCAGGTAACCTGGGCATTACGAATATCAACATGCTCCCCGACCTGGCCACTTTCAAGCGCGGTCTCAAAATTCAGACCCAGGGCAATAAATTAGGTGTGGCGGAAAAGACACGCTGCAAGAAGATGATGGGACAGATGTACGGCATCTCCGATGATTTCTTCAAGGAGATTGACTCATGCATCCGCAAGAACTGCCGTACCGTCAACATGCTCCAGCCTTTCATGTTCCAGTTCCAGGGATTCAGCGCAGACCTGATGATGCAGGTTGGCACCATCCTCAAGTGGAAGTTCCGCGTTCCCTCTTTCATGCGTAACGCCCTGCGTACCATGACCGAGGATGCAGTCCACAAGATCATGACCAGCAACTCATGGAAGGATGAAGCCAGTTACAAGACTGTATTCAGCATCCGCCAGTACCAGCAGCACCTGGGATTCAGCGAGAAATGGATGAGTGAATATGCTTTCAACACACTCCTCCTGGCCAAGAAGGAACCCCGCAAGAAAGAGGATCTGGAGGCTGCCCGCGAAATGCTCAAAAACAGATAAAAAACAGGCCTTTCCATGGGCCGTTTTTATATTATTTGTCTATATTTGTATTTCAAATACTGATATTGTAATTAGATATGACTGAAGACGATTCCAGACTGATTGAGCAGTTTGAAGGGAAAATCAGGAAACTGGTTGACCTTTATGATACTGTCAAATCCAGCAATTCCCAGCTCCAGGGCCAACTTGAAGCCAAGGATGAGGAAATCAGGCAGTTGAAAGATGAACTTGCCGGTCTCAAGGAATCATATCAGAATTTGAAACGGTCTAAAGTCCTTGAAGTTTCGGGTCACGACATAGATGACACCAAACGCAGGGTATCAGGACTGGTGCGCGAGATAGACCATTGCATCAAACTGTTAAACGTATAGACCTATGGCAGAAGAGGCAATGGATGAATTGTTTGAAATCAAACTGATGGTAGGCGGAACGTACTACCCTCTGACCATCCCCAGAAAGGATGAGAGGCTGTACCGTGAGGCCGCCAGACGTATCAATGATAAACTCAACCGTTACCGCGAGCATTTCCCGCAGTTGAGTGAAGAGAAATACTACGTGATGGCCGCCGTACATATTGCAATGGTGAACGTCATGCTTGAGGATTTCAATGATACGGCTCCGTATAAAGATAAGATACAGCAGATGGACAAGGAGCTTGACTCCATTCTGAACAACATCGCTGAATCTACCCAGGAGTAAGATTCCGGACATTTCACAAAGAGGTTTACGCGCACTTTCCTGTCAGAAGGGTGGTCTCCCAACCCTTCCGTAGCAGGTCAGTGCGTTTTATATATACAACATAACGGGAGATAGAATATGTTATACATTATTTCAGGATTTGTTGGACTCCTGGTTGGCGCAGTGATTGCGTACATCCTTTCCAACAGCAGATTAAATAAGAAAGTCCAGACCCGTCTGGAAGAGGCAGAGAACCAGGCAGAAGCCATCAAGCGTGACAAACTGCTTGAAGTAAAGGAGAAATTCCTTAATAAAAAGGCCGAATTGGAGAAAGAGGTCCAGATCCGCGACCAGAAACTCCAGCAGAACGAGAACCGTCTGCGTCAGAAAGAGATGCAACTCAATCAGCGCCAGGGTGACCTGCAGCGCAAACATCAGGAGGCCGATGCCGTCCGCGAGAATCTGGAGAACCAGATGTCAGTGATTGAGAGCAAGAAGGAGGAACTTGAGAAACTCCAGATGCAGGAGCGTGAGAAACTTGAGGTAATAAGCGGTCTCTCTGCTGAGGATGCCAAGAACCGTCTGATTGAATCACTCAAGGAGGAGGCCAAGACCGAGGCAGCATCATATATCAACGAGATCATGGATGACGCCAAGATGACCGCCAGCAAGGAAGCCAAGAAGATCGTTATCCAGACCATACAGCGCATAGGCACTGAGACCGCAATTGAGAACTCAGTTACCGTATTCCATATTGAGAACGATGAGATGAAGGGCCGCATAATAGGCCGTGAGGGACGTAACATCCGCGCCATCGAGGCCGCCTGCGGCGTTGAGATCGTGGTTGATGACACACCCGAGGCTATCGTGATTTCAGCCTTTGATCCCGTTCGCCGTGAGATTGCCCGTCTGGCACTTCACCAGCTGGTTGCTGACGGCCGTATCCACCCCGCACGTATTGAGGAGGTTGTAGCCAAGGTACAGAAGCAGGTTGAGGATGAAATCATCGAAACCGGTAAGCGCACCACCATTGACCTGGGCATACACGGTCTGCACCCCGAACTGATACGTCTTATCGGTAAGATGAAATACCGTTCATCATACGGACAGAACCTGTTGCAGCACGCACGTGAGACCGCTAACCTCTGCGCCGTAATGGCTGCAGAACTGGGTCTGAACCCCAAGAAGGCAAAACGTGCCGGTCTGCTTCATGATATAGGTAAGGTGCCCGATGAGGAGACCGAGATGGCACACGCCGAGTACGGTATGCGTCTGGCCGAGAAGTATAAGGAGAAACCCGATATCTGCAACGCCATCGGTGCTCACCATGAGGAGTGTGAGATGACCAGCCTCATTGCACCCATCGTTCAGATATGCGACGCCATTTCAGGTGCCCGTCCCGGTGCCCGCCGTGAGATCGTAGAGGCATACATCAAGCGTCTGAACGACCTTGAGAAGATTGCCCTCTCCTATCCCGGTGTTACCAAGACCTACGCCATCCAGGCCGGTCGTGAACTCCGCGTAATAGTAGGAGCCGATAAGATTGACGACAAGCAGACAGAGCAGCTCTCAGCCGAGATCGCACAGAAGATCCAGAACGAGATGACCTATCCCGGTCAGGTAAAGATCACTGTCATCCGCGAGACCCGCGCCGTCAACTACGCACGCTAATAAACCCAAGGATATGAATAGCAGGAGTTTGTACAAACTGCTGCTTCTGGCAGTAGCAGCAATACCTCTTAACCATATTAAAGCCGACCCTATTCCGGAGTCGGCTTTGGTCGTTAATGAGATCATGCCCGCCAACATAGACGTCTGCATGGACCCCTCCATGAACTACGGCAGTTGGATTGAACTCTACAACACATCAGCACAGGACATAGACATCAAAGGCTGCTACCTCAGCAATGACCCGTCTGACAAGAAGCAATGTCCGTTGGGCAACCGCTCAAGAATTGTAAAGGCTGGCGGTTTCCTGACCCTCTGGTTCGGCCATCTGGATGATTACTGCCTTGATCAGATTGAGTTCAGTCTGAGTTATGAAAACGGTGCCGTATATCTGTACGACCCCAATGGCAAGGAGATCTGCAGCATGGATTATCTGACCATCCCTGCCCGAATATCCTACGCACGCACCACTGACGGCGGCACCAACTGGAGCAAGACCGGTTTCCCCACCCCTGGTGCCACAAACACCACCAGCAAGTTTGCATCGGCCCAGTTACAGGCTCCTTCGGTGAGTATGGAATCCAAACTCTTTACGGGGCAACTCAGTTTCAGCGTTTCCGTTCCGCAAGGCGCCACGCTCTATTACACCAACAACGGTTCCACCCCGTCTCCGTCAAACACCAATGCCAAAACCACGAATGGTAACTTCAGCGTAAGCAGCACCGCCATCTACCGGTTCCGCCTCTATCAGGACGGTATGCTGCCCAGCCCGGTCACTACACGTTCATTCATCAGCACATCAAACAAATACGGTCTGCCCATTGTATCAATAGTAACTGACAACAACGGTCTTTACAGCAGCAATTACGGCATGTGGTCCACAGGCCCCTACGGAAAAGCGGGCAACGGACGCTCCGATCTGTGCAACTGGAACCGCGACTGGGACCGCTCAGTCAACATTGAGGTATTCAACCCCGACGGCTCGCTCATATTCAGTCAGGAGGCAGAGATAACCCCGTCGGGCCGATACAGCCGCCAGTACAATCCGCATCCCTTCAAGATAAAGGCCAAGAAGAAATTCGGCTACGAGAACTATTTCCCGTTCACTCCATTCAGCGACAAACCCAACAACAAGTATCAGTCACTGAAACTCCGCAGCGGCGGAAACAACTTCCAGGCCCGTCTTAAGGATGCAGCGCTCCAGACAATCATACAGCGCTCCGGCCTGAACATGGAATGTCAGTCATACCAGCCTGTACACCACTACATCAACGGAGTCTACAAAGGCATCACCAACATACGCGAGCCCAACAACAAGGACTACGCCTACTCCAACTACGGCTATGATGAGGATGAAGTTGACTGCTTCAAACTGGACCACAACAACGGAGGCGGCGGTTTCACCCTGACCGAGGGCAGCCGCGACGGATGGGACGAATGGGTCCGTCTGTCGGCCACCGCCTCAGACATGGAATCCTACAGACGCATCTGTGAGATTGTAGACATTGAGGAGTATGCATACTACATGGCCATAGAATTCTATCTGGGCAATGAGGACTGGCCAAGAAACAACATCAAGGCGTTCCGTCACAAGGATGACGGACGGTTCCGTTTTGTAGTCTTTGACCTGGACCATTCGTTCGGAGCAGTCAGTCAGGCAACCAGTATAAACCCCTTCACCTCATTTGATGACCAGGAGTATTATCCTGAGGGCGGCTACAAGTCAGCAATGGTGACAGTGTTCCACAACATGCTCAAGAACAGCCATTTCCGCAGAATGTTCATTGACTGTTACTGCATCGTGGCCAACTGCGTCTTCACCCAGGACCGCATAACATCGGTTGTAAACGAACTGGCCAACCGCGTAGCACCTGAGATGGCATTCAACAACGAATCACCCGCGGCCGATGCCAATCTCATACTCAACACCATGACCGGCACCTACAGGGACGGCAGGATCCTGCAACTTACCAACTGGTCGCATTCGCGTCTGAGCGGCGCCACCAAACTGTCCAGAACCATCCAATCCAACATACCCAACGTAGTGCTGAATCTTAACGGCCTGAACCTTCCCACAGACAATTACTCAGGCTATGTATTCCTGCCCGCCAAGGTCAAGGCAATAACCCCCGTAGGATACACCTTTACAGGATGGAAGAACACCAGGACCGATAAGATCATATCTACCGATTCAATTTTTGACCTTGAGACCGGCGCCAAATCCATAATGGCCATGTTCGCCCCCATTGAGGATCCGCAGCGTCCCGTCAGAATCAATGAAGTATGTGCCGATAACGGTGTGTTCATGAACGAATCGTTCAAGAAACATGACTGGATTGAACTCTACAACACCACCGCAAGAAGTCTTGACCTGGGTGGCATGTACCTGTCGGACAAACTCACCGAGCCCCAGAAATGGTCCATACCTTCCGGTACCGTAATAGAACCCTACGGACATCTGATCATATGGTGTGACAAGGAACAGGGAACCCAATTGCACGCCCCCTTCAAACTGGACAACAAGGCTGAGAACGCCGTCGTGCTGACAGCTCAGGACAAATCATGGGCCGATACCCTTATCTACAAGGGTCATACCCAGTTCCAGAGTGTTGGTCTCTATCCCGACGGAGGCTACTTCTCATACGTAATGAACCGTCCTACCATAGGCAAAGCCAACCGCTACAACACCTATGACCTTAAAGACAGGCGTATAATCTCAGGAATAAAGACTCTGCTTAGCACTCCTAAGAGTGATATCATCTACAATCTTTTGGGACAGCCCGTTGATGAACCTCAGCCGGGACAGTTGTACATAAAGAACGGACGTAAGTTCTATTACAGGCCCTGACGGTCAATGCAATCCGAATAAGCCGCTTCAAACATCGCTCTGAGGCGGCTTTTTTCATGTATTATATCACGCAGGCGGGCCAGCCCGTCGGCATTGCGTGACTCCGGAATCCAGAGTTTAAGATAGCCCCCAACGTCATATTTCTCAGCCATATGCTCACAGGTACGTGCCCAATGGCCCTCCTTGTCAAGTTCAGGATAGTGTTTGAAACCGTACTGCACGGTTCTAAGAATAATGCTCTCAGGAATAATCTGGCGGTCTGCCTCGGCAATTATCTTTCCGTAGATGGTCCTTGGCTCATGGTCCGATGAAGCTCTGTGGTCCTCGGCAGCCTGAGCAATGATTTCAATCTGCTCAGAATCAAACCACTCTCCCAGCCTCTTGTCAGAACGAATTATCCGACCGGATTCCAGATGATGGGTCTTTCGGTCCACACTAAGTCCGGTATCATGATAAGCCGCAGCAGCATAGACCATATTCAGATCAACAGGATAAAACCCGGCAAGCCTTACAGCCTCCTCAATGACGGCCCTGACATGATCACGTCCATGCCCGGCATCAAACCCGTCATACATAGGAATGACCGCTCCTTCAATATACTCAACAAGTGTTTTATCCATAATCACCTCAAAATTAGGAAACATTTTGTAATTTCGCAGCCGGAATAGCGATTCCGTTACATACTTGGGGCTGTCTGGCTTTGACAGCGGGCAGGAATGGTATGTAAGCAGGCAGTGCTCTGTCGGTCCGCACTATAAAAAGACAGTCAACAATTATCTGGCAACAACAACTTTGCTCTTGCTGCTTGATCGAAGTACAGTAGATCTGCTTAATCACGGCACAAGGTGCTGTGACAAGACATCACCCGGAAGCTCTTGCTCCGAAGCTCGTCGATACGGTGGTGCAGTCAAATCGGGGATAGTTCCTTTCGGCTTCGCGTCAGGGATGAGATTTTAGAAGATAAGGTCATGGCCCGGTAGCTCTATCCAAGTCATGGCTCGAAAATCCAAGTAGAGATAAGCCTGTAGAAAACATATGGTTTCCCCGTTTGGACGAGGGTTCGACTCCCTCCAGCTCCACAAAATAAGGTCGTCCGATGGGCGACCTTATTTTGTGGAGCTGAAGGGAGTCGGGAGACCTTTTTTTAGTTGGCTACGCCAACGGGCGGCCTTCGGCCGGGAAATAAAAAAGGGCCGCGTAAGCGACCCTTTTTTAATTATTGGTAATCTCAGATTAGAAACCGCCGAAGCCGCCAAACTGTGACATGTCGAACTCCTCAACCTTAACACCAGCGGGAACCTCGAACATAGCAGCGTCAACTGCCTTCTCCTCGAACTTCTTGCAGGTCTGGCCGAAAGTACCGAAATCTGAAGTCATCTCGTTCTTGAGCTGGATGCCTTTGTAGATCCAAACGGTCTGCTCTGACTGGTTGCCCATCATATCAACGGTCATGGTGTACTTGGTGCACTCCTTACCGGCGATGGTCTCCTTACCTACTTCCTTAATGTTGTTCTCCATCTTAACCTGATCGGTCAGATTGTTCCAGTTGATCTGGGCACGGCCACCGCCGAAACCACCCATCATACCGCCAGCGGGGAACTTGGTAGCGGTCTTCTCAGCATCGTTGATGCGGATCTGAGCGCCGTCCTTATCTGTGATTGTACGGGTCTTGCCTTCGCCACCCATGAAACCACCTTCTGATACCTGAGCGGTCTTGAGACCGTAGTCATCAAAATAGGTCTCAGTGATCATCTCGTTACCCATCATATCCATAGACATGGTGATAACACCTGACTTAACACCGTAAGGTGCGTTTGCGGGAGCCTGTGCGTTAGCCAGAGATACTACTGCCATGAGGGCAGCTGCCAAAAACATCTTTTTCATTTCTGTTTGTTTTAAGTTATTAATTAGTAAAAGGTGAATTGTCAAAACAAATTCATACAACTATCATATAATCGGTAAAAATGAAAGTTAAAAAGGAAAAGTACTTTTTTTA
>JAZMZT010000257.1:0-8524 GCA_045586125.1 Bacteroidaceae bacterium
TAATAAATAATCCGCAAACCACCAAAAATAATTGAAATAGTTTGCGGATTATTAGATTTAATCTTCTATGCTATCCTAGGGACTTTTTCAGTGGCCTCTTCACAGCGACACGGGCGTCGATGGTTTCTGATACCCTATACCTTAAGTTCCGCTCGCTTGGCGGGATTTGACTATAAAATATAGTTAAAATTTGAGTTTTGTGATTCAACTATGGATAATAGTTGTATATTTGCGGCAGAGTTGATTCGGAAAAGATCACAAAACTATAGTTTATATGAAGCGATTAAGTAAGAAAGAAGAAGAGATCATGGAGCTGTTTTGGCAGAACGGAGCCATGACTGTGGGTGAGCTCAGGGAACTCTTGCCGGAGCCTAAGCCTCACCAGAACACCATCTCCACCCAGGTGCGTCTGCTGGAGTCAAACGGATTCCTGGGTCATTCAAAAGAGGGGATGGGATACAGGTATCACGCAGCCATCAGTCGTGACGAGTACAGCAATACGTCAATCGGGCGTATAGTATCGCACTGCTTTGAGAACTCTTACATTGATGCGGTATCGGCCCTGGTCAAGGATGACAAGATCAGTGTTGATGAACTTGAGGAACTCATCAAGCGTATCAAGGAGGAGGGCTGATTGTTTACTTACCTTTTGCTAATAATTAATCAAGTATATAATGGAGGCATTGTTGATATATCAGGTCAAGGTGGCAGTTCTTGTAGCGGCTCTTTTTGGCTGTTACCGTCTGCTGCTGGGACGTGAAACGTTCCACCGCTTTAACCGGTTGGTTCTGATAACCATTGCTCTTCTCTCCTTTGTTTTGCCCCTCTTCCATATTACCAGACCGGTTGCCGGTGAAATGACTGCACTGGAAGAGAATGTACAGACGTCTGCTCCCGCCAATCTGCTTATTACACTGCTGGTATTGTACGGGGCAGGTGTTCTGTTCGTCCTTATCAAAAAGGGTATTTCCGTATGGGCCATGTCACGTATCATACACAAGGGCCGTTATGCTGACCGCTCCAATGGTGTCGATGTTATTGAATCGGACCAGATTCCGGGGCCTCTCAACTGGATGCGGTTCATCGTGATGCCTCATGACTGGCTTGAAAAAGAGAATGCGTCGGTATGGAAGCATGAGAACCTGCATGCTCACCGTTGGCATTCGCTTGATCTCCTTATGGCCGATATCATGACGGCGTTCCAATGGTTCAACCCGGTAATGATCCTGCTGCGCAAGGAGTTTGAGCTCATACACGAGTATGAGGCAGACCGCGCGGTCATTGACAGCGGAGCCAATCCCAAGGAGTACAAACTCATGCTGGTTAACGCAGTAGCGGCCAGCCGAGGATTGGCAATGACCAGTTGGCTTAAGCAATCCAACCTCAAAAAGAGAATAGATATGATGGACAAAAAACAATCAAACGGATGGAGCAGGCTCAGAGTCCTGTTCGTCCCCTTAATCGCGTATTTCTTCTTGTTTGCGACTGCAAATGTGGCTATGGCCGAGGACAGCACTTTCCGCTGGCCGGTATTTGAAGACGGTAAGACCTGGATATACCAGGACGGAACCTGTAAAGTAAGAACCTTCAACGGCGTCGAGGCCAGCATGAAGGTCAGCGAACTGGCAGATTATCTTGCCAATTACAAGGATTTCAAGACCACCCGCATGACCCTCATGTACACCTATCCCATTGAAGGTCTGGCCGAGGTCCAGCCTCTGGCCGAGCAACTCGTGGCAAAAGGCATCCGTATAAGCGTTGCCAACAACGATGAGATCCTTACCCAGATGACCATGCCGGAGTATCGTGCCGCACGTATATTCGACTTGGGTAACGGACAGTACAGGTTTGAGTTGAACTGCAACCTTAAGTCAAATAATCGTCTGGCAGCAATGATGGGTGACAGCTCATACATCAAGTATCCCACACCTTCAATTACCGGTGATATCAACCTGATGAAGAAGTGGATATACCTGTTCGACGGACACGGAGTATCCATTTATCCTGATAAGATGAGTGCGAGGGATGCAGACATCCTGTCCCAAGCCACTTTTGGCCGTGGTATTGATCAGTTCTCAATTGTAACCGATATTGAAGGCGAAGAAATCAGAGCTGTGCCAGTAGGAAATGGTATATCAATTAATCCCAGAAGTGGTTTTGATCATAATATCACCATCATTCCCAAGAACTTCAACATTGAAAGCCATTATCCGGGTATGGACGCAAAGACAGCGGCAAAGCAGATGCTGTATGACCTGACAGAGAAGTATTATGGCAAGGGATTGCATATCCATGACCCCAAGGTTTTCTTTAATCCCGAGGATGACTGGATTTACATGAATCTGGTCAATGCCGATGATGAATTCATTATGGTGTTCACCACCCATCAGTACAGAGATCAGTGGGTGACTGGATTGAGCGAGTGTGAGATTGAGGTTAACGGCCAATGGATTAAAGAGATAAAGAATGAAGGAATGGACGGTTTCCTGAATCACTATTTCTGGAATCCCACATACGGATTCGTTTATCAGACCATACACTTCCCTGCTCTGCCCAAGGATGTCAAGACCATCAATTTCAGAGAGAAGACCCTGAACATAAACATGAAGAAGATCCAGGTGACAGAGGATGTCAGCATGTTTGATAATGTACGCAGTATTGAAGTTAATGGACATACCTTCCTCAAGACTACACATCTCAATGATGATGTCAAGGATGAGTTTGCCGCCGACAGGGTTGACTTTGACGAGAATGAGACAACCGTCTACTGCCTTATGTACATCAGGGCAAACCACTCGTTCCCCGGACATATAGGCAACGACTACAAACTGACTCTTGCCAACGGAAAGGTTCTGGATGCCATAAGGATTGAAGGACTCCCGGTAAATGAGGACTTTGACCGTCACGGTGACTGGGTATCATCTCCATATCAGGTTATATTCCCCGCCATTTCGGAGGAGGAGTGGAACGAAGGCGCTCCTACGCTCTCGGGATCGGTATGCCATGAGCCGGTAAGCATCAAACTGTGGAAACCGGGAATGCCTGAAGGAATAACGATAGAAACTGTTGGTGATATTATCCAGGGTACCTATAGTGCTGAAGTCCATACAGCTGTTGTAGAGGATGATGGGGCTATCGGTTTCAATCCATTGAAGATAGTAAAGGTTACTGTTGATGAAAAAGAAAAGATAACATTTGCCGGTGACGAATCCGGTCTGTTCCCCAATGGCAAATATGATTTGGTCTGGAAACATCCGTCAGAGATAAAGGAATTGAAAGGAACCGACATGGCAAAAGATCCTGATGCGCCAGACCTGTTGGTTCTTAAGATTAAGAAGAACCAAATGATATTCAGAGTCATAGAGGAGATTATTGATGAGGATTCTCCATATTACGATAACTACGGAGGAAGAAATCATTTCTATATCATGGATCCAGTCAGATTCGGAGTTGAAGAAATAAAGAACGGTGATATCATGCAGATGACTCTGGAGCCGATAGTGGAATAAAAAAAGAAACGCGGGACCCGATGTCCCGCGTTTCTTTTTTTTATCTGTTCAGATTATTTCTTCTTTGATACCTTGGCGCGCTGAGCATCCAGGAAGTCGGTCATCTTCTTGAGGTTCTCCTCAGTATACATGGCTGCACCACCGTGGCTGCCCTCGGGAACGCGTACGATGTAGCTCTCTACGCCTGCCTCCTGCATCTTGTCATACAGATACTGGCTTACGCATGATGCAACTACAAAGTCGGCATCGCCGTGGAACATGTAACCTGCAACATCGTTTTTATCCAGAAAACCGGTTGCGCTCAGAAGCATGAACTTGTCCTCGTTGCCCTCCTTGGGTGCGCCGATGAGCTGCTCCTCAGGGGTGTTGCCCTTGCCGCCGAATACCATTGCGTTACCGCACTCCATCTGCAGGAGCTCTGTGGGACCTGACCAGTCGCAGAATGCGTTTACGTAACTTGACTCCTTGGTGTAGGGACCTACGTTACCCTCGATATCATACTCGGCTGTGCCGTACTTACCGATCTTTACGTTGTTTGACAGAGCGGTAACTGCACTCAGGTGACCACCTGATGAGAAACCTGAAGTTGCGATGAATGAAGTATCGAACTTGTACTTGTCGGCGTTGGCGCGGATAAAGCGGATAACGGCCTTGATGTCGTTAACCTGTGCGGGCCACTTGCCGTCGGCGATTGAACGGTGGTTGGGGCAAACCACTGCATAACCTGCATTGAGCAGAGCCTGACCGATTGTGGTTACATCGGCCATACCCTTTGAACTGTTGCTGCCCCATGCGCTACCGTAGATGTGTACAACAACGGGATACTTATCCTTAACTTCCTTGGGAAGATAGATGTCAAGCATGTGATAAACCTGACCGTCATCGCCGGCATAGTTGATGTCTGTGAATTTTTCGGAGCACTCAACCTGGGCACCGCCCTGAGGGCCGCCGAATCCGCCGAAACCGCCGAATCCGCCACCACCCATAGGAGGCATGCCGCCACCAGGAAAACCACCACCGCCCGGGAACTGGGCAAAACATGTGAGCGACATCATAACAGCCGCTGCAAGAAGAATCTGTTTTTTCATTTTTATTGTGTAATTAAGAAGTAATATTCTGTATCTAATATTTGCAAAGGACAGGCAAAGTTAAACTTTTTTTCAGAACAGTATATAATATGTCATGGTTACTGTGACAATCAGTTTCATGCCTGTACCTACCAGAAAACCTGCAAAAGTGCCCAATGCGGACTTCATAGCCCCGCCGACGCTCTTGTCTGACTGGAACAACTCTGCCAGGAAAGCACCCAGAAGGCTGCATGGAATCATGCCTAACGGTGTAAAGAACATTCCTATAATCATTCCTATCAGCGCTCCCTGGCTTCCGGCTTTGGTTCCGCCTGCCAGTTTGGTGAATTTGGCAGGAACGATGTAGTCCAGTATTGTAACGATTATTGTCACTCCAAGCCAGATAAGCACAAAAGTAAGGGACATATCGGCCCCTCCAAGCCTGTGACTCAGGTAAGCCAGCAGCAGACCTGCCCAACTGAGCGGTGGCCCGGGCAGTCCGGGAACTATGCTGCCTATGATGCCTATCACTCCCAGAATTACTGCAAGAACTATCAATAAGGTAGACATGATACTTTCATTATTCCGGGGCTAAAGGTAGCAATTATTTCACTACTTTTGCGCGATGGTTCAGATTCAGGATACGATAGTTTCACTTGATGTCATCACCAAGGAGTTTTGCTGTGACTTGAAGAAATGTCACGGAGCATGCTGTGTGGAGGGTGATGCGGGCGCTCCCGTTACCCCTGAAGAGATAGCGCAGATAGAGGAACTCCTGCCCGTAATCCGCGATATGTTATCGGCCGATGCCCTTAAGGCCATAGAGGAGAAGGGCATAGCCTACCCGGATCCGGAGGGAGAACTGGTGACACAGATAGTGAACGGCAAGGACTGTGTCTTTACCTGCTACGATGACAACGGATGCTGTTACTGTGCCATTGAGAAGGCTTACCGTGAGGGAAAGGTAAGTTTCATGAAACCCGTTTCATGCCATCTGTATCCCATCCGCGTCAAGAAAATCGGCCCTTACTGGGGTCTGAACTATGACCGATGGGACGTATGCCAGGCTGCCGCCATCAAGGGACACCGTGAGCATATTCCCGTATATAAATGCCTTAAGGAGCCGCTTATACGCCGATTCGGACAGGATTGGTATGATGAGTTGGAACTTACGGTAAATGAAATGAAGAAACAGAACATAATATGAAAGGAAAGGTATTACTGTCATCAATGATTCTGGCTGCGGTTTGCTCGGCCATGCTTTCATCATGCGGCAGCGCATATAAGGAACAGCCGTTTGGAGGAATGAACGGAAAGGTCCAGACAGCAAAAGTCTGGCACATAATGCCGGAAGTCTGGCATGCCAACAACCGCGGTACTGACGTGATGGAAATAAACACATCGGTCTATGATATATACGGTAACGAGATTTACTCGGCTGACTTGGACAGCGCCCAGCGTATCAAGACCGAGGCCGAGAGTATGTTTGAGAACTCCGTCTGCACCCGCAGCACCATGAGGTCGGGAGGCAGGGTACTTGCCAAGATCAGCCTGATTTCAAATGACAAGGGCAGACTTGAATATAATAAGGAGGTGAACGGACGCATTGTCCGCATGACAGTAAAGCAGACTTCGTTCCTGCGCCGTCACAAGTCAGTGGTGACCGAAGACGGAAAGGTTACCACCGTCAGCGTGATAAAGACGGATGCCGACGGATATCCCGTCAAGATAACCACAACCGAGCCCCAAACCGGCCGCAAGATCATAGTGACCAACATCTTTGATGAGAACCACAACGTCATAGAGAAGCATATGCATACCAATATGGGTGAGGACGGCAAGGAAGAGGATCAGATAATCTACTCCAAGTACGAAGAAGTGGATGAACACGGAAACTGGACTAACTGCCGTACTTTCAATAAACATCACTTTCCGGTAGAGGTGCTGGTAAGGGAACTGGAATATTGGGAATAGGGTTAAAAATGTATAATTTGCACAATATTATGTAGTTGTGCAAATGGTTGGCGTTACAATGAGGCCGAAAAATGTGTAATTTCGCGGCCGAAAATTGAAAAGTAACAGAAATGTGTCGGCAAAGGGCCGGCAAAAACGACGTCAACTTTATGAATATCAGAGGTTTCCAACCTAAACTGTTCTCAACTCTCAAGAACGGTTACAACAAACAGACACTTGTTCAGGACCTGCTTGCAGGTGTAATTGTAGGTATTGTGGCTTTGCCGCTTGCCATCGCGTTCGGTATTGCATCGGGAGCAACTCCTGAGGCCGGTATCCTGACTGCCATCGTAGCAGGTTTCATCATCTCCTTCTTTGGAGGCAGCAAGGTTCAGATAGGCGGTCCTACCGGAGCTTTCATCGTTATCGTTTACGGTATCATCCAGCAGTACGGCATGAGCGGCCTTTGCATAGCCACATTCATGGCCGGAGCGTTCCTGATCCTGATGGGCGTGCTGCATCTGGGAACCATCATCAAGTATATTCCTTATCCCATAGTCGTGGGCTTTACAAGCGGTATCGCCCTGACAATATTCGCTACCCAGATCAAGGATCTGTTCGGCCTCCAGATAGAGAGCGTTCCGGCAGGTTTCCTTGACAAGTGGGTGGTTTATTTCCGCAATTTCGATACAGTAAGCTGGTGGTCATTGCTTATCGGCGTGGGCAGCATACTGATTATCGTTTTCACTCCCAAGATCAGTCGTAAAATTCCCGGTTCTCTTGTGGCAATCATCGTTATGACAATTGTCTGCCTTATTCTGCGTAACTTAGGCGTAGAGGGTATAGAGACCATCGGTGACCGTTTCTCAATAAGCACAGAACTTCCTCAGGCCGAGGTTCCCAAAATCAACTGGGAAAGTATTACCCGTCTGGCTCAGCCGGCTATGGTAATTGCCATGCTCGGTGCAATCGAGTCACTGCTCTCTGCAGCCGTGGCCGATGGTGTGATAGGTGACCGTCACGACAGCAACCAGGAACTTGTGGCACAGGGTATTGCCAACATGGTATCACCTCTGATAGGCGGTATACCTGCCACAGGCGCAATAGCACGAACCATGACCAACATCAACAACGGCGGGCGCACTCCGGTGGCAGGTATTGCGCACGCCATTGTATTGGCTTTAATCTACCTGTTCCTTATGCCGCTGGTAAAGTTCATCCCCATGGCTTGCCTGGCAGGAATTCTGGTAGTCGTATCATACAACATGAGTGAATGGCGCAGTTTCAGGGCCATCCTCAGAAATCCCAAGTCCGATATCATCGTACTGCTTGTAACATTCTTCCTGACAGTGATATTTGATCTCACCGTCGCAATTGAGGTGGGTGTTCTGATTGCCTGCCTGCTCTGCATGAAACGTATGGCCGAGACCACCAACGTATCTGTCCTGAGCGATGAGATTGATCCCAATGCCGATTCTGATGTACAGGGAAATCTGGAACACCTGACTATTCCCGAGGGAGTGAAGGTGTATGAGATAAACGGTCCCTACTTCTTTGGCATAGGTAACAAGTTTGAGGAGATGATGGGCGATATGGGCGGCCGCGCCAAGGTGCGTATCATACGTATGCGTAAAGTTCCGTTCATTGATTCAACCGGCGTTCACAACCTGCAGAACATGTGCAAGATGTGCTCTCAGATGGGTGTGAAAGTGGTTCTGAGCGGTGTCAATCCCAAGGTGATGAAAGTCATTGAAGACGCCGGAATGGATGATGTAGTAGGAAAGGAAAACATCTGCAGTCACATCAACCTCGCCCTCCAACGCGCACAACAGATCCTAAACGCACAAAGGGTCTGACCTAGGGTGTTAAGTTAACATTTTCATTTTAGCTCACTTTTTTGAGCAGATTGAGTCTTTTAATGGAGGGGTTAGGCAACAGGTTGTCGGCCCTCCATTTCTTTATGTCATACAGTCTGGTTTTACCGATGGTTCTTGC
>JAZMZT010000258.1:0-2401 GCA_045586125.1 Bacteroidaceae bacterium
CATGCACTTGTCAACCAAATCCACATCGGACAGTCCGGATATGCTTTTTATCATCAGATACTTGAACATCCTTACAGGATCCTCGGCCATGCGGCCATTATCCAGACAATACCTATCGTTAAGCTCATCATAGATGAACGAGAAGTCAACAAGCTCGTTAATTAGGCGTAGCTTATTATCTTTTGGGACTACTATATCGTAGAGTGATGAGTAGTCCGAGAAGTGTAATGAACCTTGATTTGGAAGCATAACGCTTTGTGTTTCAATGATATAAAGATAAAGAATAATCCGCAAACCACCAAGAAACAATTGAAATAGTTTGCGGATTATTTGAATTAAACTCCTATGCTATCCTAGGGACTTTTTCAGTGGCCTCGAGACTAGTGGGAGGGGCCCGCGACATGTTGTAGCTATTCTGGAACTAGGAACTTGTTCATAGTTTCGGAATAGATACAAGATGTTGTGGGAGGGCAATGTCCTGGAGACCTATATGCTCCAAGTTCCCCTGAAAATTAAAACGGAGCGTCACCCATGTCGGGGGCGGAATCCAGAGGATCGGCGGGAATGGGCTCGTCATTCATTTTGGAGCGTTTCACGCTGCCCCTGTGGCCACCGCCTCCGGGCTCGCCTGAGCCGATGTTATCAAAGAGGGCCAGGTCACTGCGGAACGACAGGCGCACATCACCCACTCCACCGTTACGGTGCTTGGCAATGATGATCTCTGCAATGCCGTGCAGGTCATTGTGGTTGTTGTCCTCGTAGATCTTGTAGTACTCCGGACGGTGAATGAAACATACGATATCGGCATCCTGCTCAATGGCACCTGATTCACGCAGGTCACTCAGTTGCGGACGCTTGCCCTCGTAACCCTCTCGGCCCTCAACGCCACGGTTAAGCTGAGACAGGGCGATGATGGGAATATCCAACTCCTTGGCAATACCCTTAAGGTTACGTGAGATGGTGCTTATCTCCTCCTGACGGTTGCCGAACTTTATTCCGCTGGCATTCATAAGCTGCAGATAATCAATGATTATCAGTTCAACGTTATGTTCCTGCTTAAGACGGATGGCCTTGGTGCGGAACTCGGTGATGGACAGAGACGGGGTATCGTCCAGGAACATAGGGGCACTCTGCAGAGCGTTGATCTTACTGTCCAGAACCTGCCACTCATACGGTGCCAGACGGCCGTCACGCAGTTTGTTGCCCGGAATCTCGCACACACTGGATATCAGACGGTTAACCAGCTGGACGTTACTCATCTCAAGCGAGAACAGCGCTACCGGTTTCTGATTGTTGACCGCTATGTTCTTGGCCATTGACAGCGCGAATGCCGTCTTACCCATAGCAGGACGGGCAGCCAGAATGATAAGGTCCGATTTCTGCCATCCCGACGTAATGTTGTCAAGGTCACGGAATCCGCTGGCAAGTCCGCTCATGCCCTCTGCTCGCGACGCAGCCGTACGGATACGGTCAACAGACTCCTGCAGCACCACATCGATCGAAGCAAAATCCTTCTTTACGTTACGGTGCGCAATCTGGAACAGTTTGTTTTCGGCCTCACCCAGCAGTTCGGAGATATCGGTCGTATCATCAAAAGCCTCGGTCTGGATCTCACTGGTAAAGGTAATCAGTTCACGGGCCATAGCCTTTTGGGCAATGATACGGGCGTGATACTCAATGTGGGCCGATGATGTCACCTTGCCTGCCAGCTGGGTCACATAGAGTGCGCCGCCTGCCTCCTCAAGCGTGCCGTTACTCTTGAGTTGCTCGGTTACGGTAAGGATATCAATGGGACGCTGGTTGAGTGACAGGTTTGCAACCGCCTCGTAGATTACCTGGTGGCGGTGGTCATAGAATGACTCCTTCTTTACTATGTCACTGACCTTGGGGAACGCGTCCTGCTCAATCATCAGGGCACCAATTACCGCCTCCTCAAGCTCCAGGGCCTGAGGCTGAAGGTGATTGAGCACTATACCGTCGGTGTTGCTGCGCGAACGCTGTCTGCTTCTGGAATCTGCCATATTGTTTGGTTTCATGACAAAGATAGCGGTTTGCCTACTCCCATCAGCAAACCGCTATCAATACTTATCCCCGCGTTTTCAACAGCGTATAATAGTACAATTGGGAACAGACCCCTTTTGTATCATTTTGAGTTGTATATCAAATCCAGTCCCTGATTCCTATAGAACAGAAACTTGCTGTCACTTGAAATCAAAGGAAGATGATCGTTGATGGCATGTGATATGATCACGTGATCTGAAGGGTCACGATGATCTTCTGCCAGATTCAATCTTAATCGGGCATAAGTCTCCATCTGATTCTCACCTACAGGAAGGATATGAATAAGGAACTGTTCGGTTATCTCCTTAATCATTTGAGTTGCATCTCCCCAATAATGAGA
>JAZMZT010000259.1:0-4483 GCA_045586125.1 Bacteroidaceae bacterium
TACGTTGGGACGCCACTCCTTGTGCTCCTCCAGAATCCATTTCTCAAGCCATTCCTGATACTGCTCCAAAGGCAGATACCAGTGTGTGGTCTCCTTCATGACGGGCTTGCTGCCGCTCACGGTGCTTACCGGGTTGATGAGTTCGGTGGGAGAGAGCGAAGTACCGCACTTCTCGCACTGGTCACCGTACGCGTGATCGTAATGGCAGTGGGGGCACTCACCGGTAATGTACCGGTCGGCCAGGAACATCTTAGCCTCCTCATCGTAGTACTGCTCGCTGGTCTTCTGGATGAACTTGCCGGTATCATAAAGTTTGCGGAAAAAGTCCGATGCAACCTTATGGTGAGTGGGGGAACTGGTACGACCGTATATGTCGTATGATATGCCCATACCCTTGAAAGTCTCCTTCATCTGATAGTGGTAGCGGTCAATGATCTCCTTGGGGGTCACGCCCTCTTTCTTGGCGCGGATGGTGATGGGCACTCCGTGCTCATCGCTGCCTCCAATGAACATCACGTCCACCTTCTTGAGACGTTGGTAACGGACATAAATATCGGCCGGAACGTATGCGCCTGCCAGATGGCCTATGTGAAGCGGGCCGTTGGCGTAGGGCAGGGCCGATGTAACCAGAATCCTCTTGTAGTCTTTCATATATGATATATCTAAGTTGTTTCGGACTGCAAAATTACTATATTTTTTTATTTACCCCAAGAGGCGCGGTCCAAGCTGCGATAACCTATGGCTTCGGCTATGTGATGGGGTTGGATTGTGGCCGATTCATCCATATCGGCTATGGTGCGGGCAACCTTCAGGATGCGGTCATATGCGCGGGCCGACAGGTTCAGGCGGTTCATGGCTTCTCCCAGCATACGGATGGCGGCAGGCTCAGCCTTGGCGTAGCGGCCAAGCATGCTGGAATCCATCTGGGCATTGCAATAAACGCCCTTTTCATCGGCAAATCTGGCTGCCTGGACCTCTCTGGCCGCTATCACGCGCTCGCGTATGGATGAGCTCCTTTCACCTTTAATGTCCGATGACATATCGTCAAACCCAACGGGAAGTATCTCGCACTGCAGGTCAAACCGGTCCATCAAAGGACCTGAAACCTTGCCCAGATAACGCTCAATTACCGTGGGCGTACAGTGACACTCCTTTGTGGGATGGTTGTAATAGCCGCAGGGGCAGGGGTTCATGGATGCCACCAGCATGAATGATGCCGGGTACTCAACCCTGTACTTGGCCCTGGATATCACAATGATCCTGTCCTCGAGCGGCTGGCGCAGCACCTCCAGGGCGGAGCGTGTGAACTCTGGCAACTCATCCAGATAGAGGACACCGTTGTGTGCCAGCGATATCTCACCGGGCTGGGCGTTGGGTCCTCCGCCGGTAAGGGCTACGTTGGTTATCGTGTGATGCGGGTGTCTGAAGGGTCTGCAGGTTATCAGCGCCGCTCCGTTGCCTGTAAATCCCGCAACTGAATGGATACGGGTGGTCTCTATGCTCTCATCCCTGTTGAGCGGAGGCAGAATGGTGGGCAGGGCGCGCGCCATCATTGACTTGCCGCTTCCGGGCGGCCCTATCATGATGATGTTGTGACCTCCGCTGGCGGCCACCTCAAGTGCTCTTTTTACTGCAATCTGTCCCTTTACATCGGCAAAATCAAGCCCTGAGTAGTATTGCGTGCCGGTGTCTGCATCGGCCGTATTCTCCAGGGGACTTATGTGACCGGGCATTTCGTTGAGCAGGTCTACAACTTCACGCAGGTTATGGGCCCCGTACACCTCTATTCCGTCAATAACGGCGGCCTCGGGGGCGTTCTGCGCTGGCAGGATAATGCCTTTGAATCCTTCCGAGCGGGCTTTGATGGCCATTGAGAGTGCGCCTTTCAGGGGTTGCAGCGTTCCGTCCAGCCCCATCTCGCCCATGATGACGTAATCATCCAGGAGTTGGGTAGATATCTCTCCGACCGATGCCATTATCACCACCGCCAGAGGCAGGTCATAGGCGGCGCCCTCCTTACGGATATCGGCCGGGGCCATGTTGATGATGATCTGGCATGAGGGGAACTTGTAGCCGTTCACCTGGAAAGCCGAAATGATTCGCTCATGGCTCTCCTTGACTGCGCTGTCGGGAAGCCCTACAAGAAAGAATCTGATACCGCGGGATGTACTCGCTTCGATGGTCACGATGTATGCGTCTATCCCTTGGACAGCCGCACCTGAAACTTTGATAAGCATGGTTAGATATAGTTAGGTATTAATGTGCTTTGGTATTTAATGGTCAAAAGTGCATGTCTATTTCTTTTTGTTGTCGTCTCTTGGTTTTGGTAATGTCTTGTCCAACTGGCTGTCAATTTCAGCAAGTGAACTTGATTTGAAAAGAAGTCTCTTGGTGCCCGTAAAGAGGATGTATACGGGAGCGTTCCTGATGGTGGCCCTCTTTACTATTGAACTTTCCCAGGCCTGAGGGTCATTGTATGAGGTCCAGAGTACGGTATCACGGGCAATGGCCTCTTTCCATCTGGCGGGGTTGGCATCGATTGAAAGGTCCGTTACATTCAAGTGGCGGTCCTGGTATTTGTCCAGAAAATACCTGAGTGTGTCCCTGGCCTGAATTCCCCGGTTTCCCATCCATGAAGCCCATACGCAGACCAGCAGATGGTTTGCCGTACCGCCTATGTCTATGAATGAACGTTTTTGCCCGGCGGAATCAGTGACCGAATAGTTGTCAAGATATGAGTTGGTGGCAAAATCCCTGCTGAATTCTGATTTCAGCGAAACCAGATAGGGGGCGTCCTGCATATTGCCGCTCATACGTCTTATAAGGGGTTCGATGGCACTCTCGGGAGCGTGGTATTTCCTTACCATCTGATCATAGATAAGGAAGGGGGTTACTTCCGAGAAGGGGTCCCTGCTTATGAAAGAGTCAATCCTGGCTGCGGTCTGCTGCATCGATGTGTCCCTCTGTGAAGCCAGATAAAAAGACTGGTATGAATCATTGCAAAAACCTCCCGAAACACTGAAGAGCGCGGAATCAGAAGGTATTGTTATGAATGATTCAACCCCTTTCTCGGCAAATACCGGATGGCTGCGTCCGTCTGGCAGCACCAGAATGAGAGTGGTAACGGTATCGGGACGGAACTTCCACTTGAACTGGCCGTCACGGCTGAATATGGTGTCCACATTCTCAAACCGCGAGTCTATTCCTACCACGACAATGGTATCGGCCCCGGCCGGAACGGTTCCCTGCAGCACGAACATATCCTTCTTGCCGCATGAGGCGGTCAAAAGGATCACTGCCAGTGCAATTATTGCAGAAAACCTCGTTTTCATCGGTATATTTTACTTGGCGGCGCGCTTACGCTCCAACTCGTTCAGTATAACCTTACGCATACGCATGCTCTTGGGAGTAACCTCTACGTACTCATCGTTCTTGATGTACTCCAGAGCCTCCTCAAGTGAGAATACCACGGGAGGTGCAATGTGTGCCTTTTCATCGGCACCGCTGGCACGCATGTTGGTAAGCTGCTTGCTCTTGGTCACGTTGATGACCAGATCCTTCTCGTGAACGTGTTCACCTACCACCTGACCGGCGTAAACCTGATCCTGCGGGTTGACAAAGAACTTGCCTCGGTCCTGCAGTTTGTCAAGTGCGTAAGCGAATACGGTTCCGGTCTCCATGGCAACCATTGATCCGTTGGTACGGCGCTCAATGTCACCCTTGTAAGGCTGGTACTCCTTGAAGCGGTGTGCCATAACGGCCTCACCCTGCGATGCGGTAAGCACGTTGGTCCTCAGACCGATGATACCGCGTGAGGGAATATCAAACACAATGACCACACGGTCACCCTGTGTATCCATCGATGTCATCTCACCCTTGCGCTTGGTGGCCAGGTCAATCATCTTGCTGGCAAACTCCTCGGGGACGCTGATGGTGAGTTCCTCGATAGGCTCGCAGGTGCGGCCATCAATCTCCTTCATGATTACCTGGGGCTGACCTACCTGCAGTTCATAACCCTCACGGCGCATGGTCTCAATGAGAATTGACAGGTGCAGCACGCCACGGCCCGATACAATCCACTTGCCGTCCTCCTCGGTGCGGCGAACGCGCAGAGCCAGGTTCTTGTCAAGTTCCAGATTCAAGCGGTCCTGAATGTGACGTGATGTGACGTATTTACCCTCCTTGCCAAAGAAAGGTGAGTCATTTATGGAGAAGAGCATACTCATGGTAGGCTCGTCAATTGCGATGGGGGGCAGGGGATCGGGATTCTCTGCGTCGCAGATGGTATCACCAATCTCAAACTTGTCAAGACCTACTATGGCGCAAATGTCACCGGCCTCAACGGTAGGAACGCGCTTGCGGCCCATACCCTCAAATGTGTGCAGCTCCTTGATCTTTACCTTCTCCTTGCTGCCGTCACGGTGTGCCAGCGTGCAGGTCATACCCTCGTTCAGCGTGCCGCGGTTTACTCGGCCCACTGCGA
>JAZMZT010000260.1:0-6533 GCA_045586125.1 Bacteroidaceae bacterium
GTTGGGTACTGCAAACTGCATGTTTGATATATCGGTAATCCAGTAGTATGAGTTCACGTTGTTTATGCCAAGCAGGTTGAGGGCGTCCACACCCATCCAGATATCCTTGAAAATTCCTGACTTGCCGTAAACGTGCGGATGCTTGCTGTAATCAAAGATTTTGTATGACAGGCCGATGTCCACACGCTTGTATGCAGGAGCCCGGAACACCTGCTTCTCACGCCCGCTGTGTGTTGGGCCGAAAGGCAGTCCGTCAGCCAGTGAGCAGCGCAGTGACATTTTCCAACTTTCCTTGCGCGGGAAATAGTCTGTAAAGTATAATGAGAAGTTGTAAAGCTGATCAGTGGGGCGGGGAAGCCACTTGCCGCCAATATTCTCACGGGTGTTCATGAGTGAGAATGTAATCCATGATGCGGTGCCCGGAACAAACTCGCCGTACAGTTTCATGTCAATACCTGCGGCATAACCGTGAGCGCAGTTCTCACCGTAGTAAACAATCCTTACATTGTCCAGGTTGTACGGAATCAGGCGGTCCAAATTCTTGTAATAAATCTCAGTGGTGAACTTGAACGGACGGTCATATACCCTGAAATCATAGTCGGCGCCCAGTATAACCTGCATGGATCGCTGAGCCCTTATGTCCCTGTTCAGGTTTACCTGATAGATGCCTCCTGTGTTTGCCGTATCCTTGATCTCCTTGTAGAAAGGTGTCTGGTAATAGACTCCCGTAGAGAGGCGGAACAGGAAATCCTCATTGAACGCGGGGGTGAATCCAACCGTCAGACGGGGACTTACCGTAACCTCTCTGTTCCAACTCCACCATGAGGCGCGCAGTCCGGCATTCAGGGTAAAGAGTCCCACACCGGTGTTGAGTCTGTATGTATCCTGAATGAATGCGGCGGCCTTGTTGTTGGACACCCCGTGATCTGACTTGAGTGAGTAGATCATTTCCATGGGACCCGTCTGGGTGTAGGGCAGGGTGTAACCGGCAGAGTCACGCATCTCCCATTCGCGCATATGGTCCTGCACCTCCTCATGGCGGTATTCCAGCCCCCAGCCTATGGTTCCGGCCATATCGGTCTTATGGGTACCCTTCAGGGATGCCGTGTAGACGGTTGACTTGAGCCGGTTGCGTGCATGCTGCATGAATGATCCTACCGCCAGGTTGTCGCCGCCGGTAGCCTCATCCAGCCAGTACTGGCTTAGTATGTCAAAAGACTCGCTCTCATGGCTGGAGAATGCCGCCAGGTTAAAGCGGTATAAGGAATTCTCCTGCCTGCGCTTTATGTCCAGCGCTCCGAACAGGGTGTTGAAACGGTCGCTTTCCCAACCCTCATAATATACCTTGAACGTCTTGGGGTCCTTAGCCGTACCGAATGTGGTGGTACGGTCGGTAGGCGTAAAGTTATACCTGTTGACGGCCGCATTGCCAATCAGACCTATCTCCCATTTGGTGTTGGGGGTCCAGCTCATGTATGTCTGGTAATCCAGAAATGACGGGTCATACTCTCCGTGAGTGTCGAGCGTGCCCAGCAGATAACGGGTGGTCTTGTATCGGACGCTGCCCGAGAAACTGAACTTGTCGTTTCCGGCCCCCACATAGGCGCTTGCACCCAGCAGACTGGCCATCAGGGTGGATTCAAAGCCCTGCGGACGGCGGTAGTTGATATCCAGGACCGATGACATCTTATCACCGTACTCCACGCTGAATCCGCCGGTTGAGAAACTGATGGACTGCACCATATCGGGGTTGATGAAACTCAGTCCCTCCTGCTGTCCGGCACGTACCAGCAGCGGACGCAGAATCTCGGTGCCGTTCACGTACACGCTGTTCTCGTCAAAGTTTCCGCCGCGTACGTTGTACTGGCTGCTCAGTTCGTTATGGGTACTCACGCCTGCCTGTGTGGCAATGATGGACTCCACGGAGCCGCCGTTGGCATCGGCCGTAAAACGCAGACCCTCGGCGCTGATGTCCTGCATTCCGTCATTGCGGCGGCGGGTTGCGGTTACATCAACGTTCTGGAGAGTATAGTTTGATGTGGGCAGCATTACATCCAACTGCACCGTATCGGCGGGGCTTATAAGTGTGCGGCGGCGGGTCTCGTGGCCCACCATGCGGAATATCAGGTTAAGGGTATCGGTCCGGGTGTTTACGGTGAATGAATACTCTCCCTTAAGGTTGGTCATGGCTGAGTGCAGCGTGAGTTCCTCATTGACCGTAGCCAACTCCACAGGCTGTCCGGATTCATCATAAACCCGGCCGTGGATATACACACGGCGTGCCTGCAGGGGCAGAACCATGCAGACAGCCAATAAGAGGAGCAGCTTTTGTCTCATTCATTTGTCTTAACGCAAAATAACGGCGTAAAGTATAATTTGAACGCGCTTTTCTTGCTATATTCGCACAATTAAACAATTGCACCATATGGATAAGTTCAGTAATCTTATAGCAACGCGCCGCAGCATGCGCAAGTTCACCACTCAGAAACTCTCTGATGAGCAGAAGCAGACCATTCTGCGTGCGGCCCTGATTTCACCCACAGCCAAGAACAACCGCGGATGGGAGTTTGTTACTGTTGAGGATCCGGCTATGCTGGAGAAACTGTCCAAGTGCCGCGCCATGGGTTCCGGGTTCCTGGCCGAGGCTGTGTTTGCCGTTGTGGTGCTGGGTGATCCCACCAAGAGTGACTGCTGGATAGAGGATTGCTCCATTGCTGCCATAGATATGCAGTTGCAGGCCGAGGATCTGGGTCTGGGCAGCTGCTGGTGCCACATGCGCGGTAGGGCCGATGCAGACGGCAAGAGCACCAAGCAGACCCTGATGGAGCTGCTTGGCATTCCCGAGCAGTATGAGCCCGAGTGCATTGTGGGCGTGGGTTACAAGAATATGGACCGCAAGCCTTACGAAGACGACAAGATAGAGTGGACCAAGGTTCACAAGGAGAAGTTCTGAGAATGAAAATAGCATTGATAGGATCGGGCCGCGTGGCATCATGCATGGGACCGCAACTCAAGGCTGCGGGGCACACCATTGCTTGCGTCTACAGTCGCACTATGGCCAATGCGCTTGAGTTGGCCGATGCTCTGGGCGCTCCCGCAACGGACTCTCTGGACAATCTGCCTGAGGCCGATGTCTATCTCACAATGCTTACCGATGACGCTCTTGTGGAATTGGCTCCGGCCATAGTGAAGGGTAGGGAGAACGCCCTGTTCCTGCATACCGCGGGTAGCATAGCTATGGATATCTGGAAGGAGGCAGGTGCCGGCCGTTACGGAGTGCTTTATGCTATGCAGACTTTCTCCAAGGGTGCACAGATTGACTGGCCCCAGGTTCCGGTATTTGTGGAGGGCTCAGATGCTGCAGAACTGGAGACAATAATACATCTGGCATCGGGCCTTTCAAAAAAGGTTACGCCCTTGAGTTCAACAGGCCGCAAGAAACTGCATGTGGCTGCGGTGTTTGCCTGCAATTTTGCCAACCGCATGTATGCCATAAGTGAGGATTTGCTGGCCAGTGAGGGAGTACCATTCAGCGTGATGCTGCCGCTGGTGCGTGAGACCGCCCGTAAGGTGGAGACCATGAGCCCCGCGCAGGCCCAGACCGGACCTGCCGTACGTGGTGACCGCAAGGTGATAAACGAGCATCTGGCTTTGCTCAAGGAGTATCCTGAGTATGCCGGGCTGTACAAACTGATTTCTATTGACATAAACAAAGACCTGAAATGATAAACTACGACCTTAACTCCATCCGCGCCCTGATATTTGATGTGGACGGCGTGCTGAGCAAACCCGTAATGGCACTCTCGCCCAGTGGCGATCCGGTGCGTACCGTAAACGTAAAGGACGGCTACGCCATGCAACTGGCCGTAAAGATGGGGCTGCACCTGTGCATCATAACCGGCGCCCGCGTGGAGGAGGTGCGCAAACGCTACGTGGGTCTGGGCATCAAGGACGTCTATATCTGCTCAAGCATCAAGATCAATGACTTCAACGAGTTCAAGGCCAAGTATGACCTCAAGCCCGATGAGATACTCTACATGGGTGATGATATCCCTGACTGGCAGGTTATGAGCCAGTGCGGGCTGCCCTGCTGCCCGGCCGATGCCTGCCCCGAGATTCAGGCGCTGTGCAAGTATGTATCGCCCTACAAAGGCGGTGAGGGCTGCGTGCGCGATGTCCTGGAGCATGTGCTCAAGGTACAGGGCAAATGGATGAAGGACGAACACGCATTCGGCTGGTAAACAATGGAACTTCCCTACAAGATAATACTGGCGTCAAACTCACCCCGCCGCCGCGAACTCCTGGCCGGTCTGAGACTGGACTTTACCGTAAAGGTTATAAGCGGCATCGACGAATCCTGGCCGCACAGTCTTAAGGGAGAGGACATCCCGCTCTACATATCGCGAGAGAAAGCCGCCCCGTACAAACCGCTCATCGGCCCCGATGAACTTGTAATCACTGCCGATACCATTGTCTATGTGGACGGTGAGGTGCTGGGCAAACCGCACGACAAGGCCGATGCCCGCCGTATGCTCCGTCTCATATCGGGCCGCTGGCATGAGGTGATAACGGGTGTGACGCTGATGACTGCCGCAAAGGAGCGCAGTTTTGCCGTTACCACCAGGGTGAGGTTCTGCAACCTCACTGACGATGAGATAAACCGCTACGTGGAGAGTGGCCTGCCTATGGATAAAGCAGGCGCCTACGGCATCCAGGAGTGGATAGGCTATATAGGAGTGGAGGCTATAGAGGGTAGTTATTTCAATGTCGTGGGCCTTCCGGTCCAGCGACTCTACCGCGAACTTATGAACTTTTGCAAAAACGAGTAATCAATATCCTTAAACTTATGAAAGCTTTGAAACAATTACTGACCTTGGCGGCTATGCTGCCCGTTCTGGCATCTGCCCAGAACCCTATCATAAGCACCGTCTTTACACCAGATCCGGCACCGTTCGTGTACGGTGACAAGGTCTATCTCTTTACTGATCATGATGAGGACGGACGCAACCGTGACTTCAACATGAAGGACTGGATGCTGTTCAGCACCGAGGATATGGTAAACTGGACATATCTGGGCACTCATGTTACCACCGCAACATTCAAGTGGGCCCGTCAGGGACAGCGTGCATGGGCTTGTCAGGGCGTAGAGCGTAACGGCAAATGGTACTGGTACGTATGCTGCAACAAGGCCACCGGCGGTGATGCTCTGGCAGTTGCCGTGGCCGATGACCCGCAGGGACCCTGGACCGATGCCATCGGCGCCCCGTTGGCCGAAGGTTTCGGATTCATCGACCCTTCAGTATTTATTGATGATGACGGCAAGGCTTACCTGTTCTGGGGCAATAAGGGCCTCTGGTACGGTGAGTTGAATGATGATATGATTTCATTCAAGAACGGATGGCAGGAGGTGCCCGGCTACCATGATCCCGAGTGCTTTGGCGAACTCCAGTCCAAGATGAACTGGGCCAAGGGCCAGAACGAGATGATGACTCAGTACGAGGAGGGCCCCTGGATCATGAAGCGTAACGGCACATACATCCTCTCATATCCCGCAGGCGGTGTTCCCGAGCATATGGCATACTCAACCGCTCCTACTATAAACGGCCCGTGGACCTATCGCGGCCGCATTATGGATGAGGCTGAGAACAGTTTCACAATTCATGGCGGTAACATCACCTTTAAGGGACGTGACTTCATGTTCTACCATAACGGCGGACTGCCCGGTGGCGGCGGATACAACCGCTCGGCATGCGTCGAGGAGTTCAAGTGGAACGATGACGGCACATTCCCGTTCATACCTTTCACCAAGGAGGGTGTGGTGACTCCCGTCAAGAACCTGGATCCCTATACACGTGTAGAGGGTGAGACTCAGGCCGAGTCACGCGGACTCAAGGTTGACCGCCGTGCCGGAAAGGACCATTTTGTGACCGATATCGATGACGGTGACTGGATCAGAGTACGCTCGGTTGATTTCAAGGAGTGCGGCCAGAAAGCCGTAGTGGTTGTGGTAGGCGAGCAGAAAGGCAAGGGAACCATTGAGTTTTATATTGACAATATGGAGAGCGAGCCCTTCTGTAAGGTGCCCGTAAATACCGACAATGCAGGATTCCGCACCGCAGCATTCACATACCTGATTGATACCGATGTACAGGGCGTGCACGACGTATATCTAAAGTTCAGCTGCGAGACGGAGAAACCGTTCACCCTTGACTGGTGGCAGTTTAACGCACATGCCAATATGCCGGTAGTACAGACCCGCTTTACGGCCGATCCCGCTCCCGTGGTCATTGACGGTAAGGTATATCTCTACACCACCCATGATGAGGACGGTGCACGCGGTTTCCAGATGTTTGACTGGCTGCTGTACGTATCGGACGATATGGTAAACTGGCAGGACTACGGTCCGGTGGCATCACTTGACGATTTCAAGTATTATGACGGTAAGAACGGTGCGTGGGCCGAGCAGGTGGTCGAGGCAAACGGAGCTTATTACATGTACTGCCCCATACACGGCCACGGTATAGGAGTGCTTA